>NZ_JBICMM010000048.1:0-313179 GCF_043106425.1 Pseudomonas sp. FYR_2 | reverse complement strand
AAGTCAGGCGGGTGCTCCTTCCTTGATCAAATGCGCCGCCAAGGTCCGCAACGGCGCCAACTGCCGGCAAATCAACGCCAACTGCGTCTGCACCAGCCGCTGGTGCTCATCCAGTTCTTCCGGCATCTGCTCCAGGGCATTGGCCAGCGCCTCTTCTTCATCACTGTGAATCGCCACCGGCAAGCGCGCCGCCAGCCCATTGGCTATTTCGTCCAGGCTGCTGGCCAGGCTTTGCCCGGCACCCTCGATCAGCTGCTCCTGGACCTCCGCCGGCAACGCCGTGTCGCGGTGTGCACCCAGCCCGGAGAGGTAGCTGAGCAGGGTGTGTGACAGCACCAGGAAACGGAAGCCCACATCCGCTTCCTTACGGAAATGCCCAGGCTCCATCAGCATGTTGGCCAAGGTGGTGGACAGCGCCGCGTCGGCGTTGTGGGCATTGCGCCGGGCCAGGCGGTAGGCCAGGTCGTCGCGCTTGCCGTGGGCATACTGCTGCATGATCTGGCGCAGGTATACGCTGGCGCACGCGAGGGTATTGGCCAGTGCCTTGTTCAGCCGCCGCCCTTGCCAGTCAGGCAGGAACAGGAACACCGCCAGGATGGCGATCAGGCTGCCCACCAGGGTATCGAACAGGCGCGGCAGGAACAGCCCATAGCCATCGCCGATCTGATTGAAGCAGAACAGTACCATCAGGGTGATCGCCGCCGTGGCCAGGGTGTAGCGGGTGGTGCGGTTGACGAAGAACACCACCCCGGCGACCACGGCGAACAGCGACTGGATGACCGGGTTGGGGAACAGGTCGAACAACGCCCAGCCCACTGTCAGGCCGACGGCGGTGCCGACGATTCGCTGTACCAGCTTGCGCCGGGTTGCGCCGTAGTTGGGCTGGCACACGAACAACGTGGTCAGGATGATCCAGTAGCCTTGGGTGGGGTGGATCAGGTGCACCATGCCGTAGCCGATCGACAGTGCCAGCGGCAGCCGCAGGGCATGACGGAACAACAGCGAGGTCGGCGTCAGCTGGGTGCGCAGGCGTGTCCACACGTCTTTAAGCGAGCGTGGGGAGCGGTCGAGCAGGCTGCTGTCGCTGGCGTCGGCCAGGCTGTCCGGGTTGCTGGCGGCGCTTAGCAGGCGGTCCAGTGTTGCCAGGTTTGCGGCCAGTGCCCGCAGCGAACGCAACAGGCCACGCCAGGCCGGGTTGCTCTGGATGCGCAGGTGCTCTAGCGAAGCGTTGAGGTCTTCGAGGGCTTCGGGATAACCGCTGGCCAACACGAACGGCTGGCGCAGGCGGATCGAGCGCGCCAGTTCCTGGCAGGACGAACCCTGCTTGCGCAGCAGGCGCTGGCAGCGAAACATCACATCACTGTGGAAGAACGCGTCGGTCAGGGCGTTATAGGGGTAGTGCGAGGCACTGACCCGCTCGTGGATGTCCTGGGCCAGGAAATACAGCTTGAGGTAGCGGCTGACCTTGGAGTTCGGCTGGCTGTTGCCGACCCGGTGCAGGATGATTTCCTTGGCTGCGTTGAGCGCCGCCACCACCTTGCCGTTTTGCTGCGCCAGCTCAAGGCGCCGGGCCTCGACGTCGAGGGTGCGTACCGGCTCGAACAGGCTGGCCTTGAGCTTGAGGTAGCTGCCCAGCTCGAAGAACAGCTTGGCCAGGCTTTGCTGCACCGGCTGGTTGGAGAACAGTGCCTGCCACAGCACCGACAGCAGCCCGTACCAGGCCGCCCCCGTCACCAGCAGCAAAGGCTCGTGCCAGAAGTCCGTCACCTGGCCTCCGCGCTGGTCCACGCCGATCATGGTGTAAACCGCTGTGATCAAGGTCGCTGAAGCGATGGCACCGTAGCGTTCGCCCAAGGCACCGAGCATGGTCAGGCCGAATGCGGCCAAGGCCAAGGCAACAACGAAAACCCAGGGGTAGGGGAACAGTAGCTCCACCGCCAACGCGGCGATGGCAAAACACACGAGGGTAACGGCAAGGGCGCTGAGACGGCCTTGCCAGCTGTCGTCGGTTTCGGCCAGGGCACTGGCGATGATGCCGAGGAACAGGGGGATCAGCAGGGCCATCTCGTTCTGGTACCAGCACAGGGCCAGGCTGCCGGTGAGGGCGATGGTGACCCGGATGCTGTAGCTGAACTTGTCTTGGCCCCACAGGCGACGCAGTGACTGACGGAACGAGCTCGATGACATGATGGCCTGCTAGGCAGTAAGCGAAGAATGCATTGCAGCACGGGCCAGCAAGAAGCGTTCCGTGCTGCTGAATGGATTCTACTCTACACGAACTGCGCTGCGGCGTTGGCCGATGCCCAGGCCCACTGGAAGTTGAACCCGCCCAGGTGGCCGGTGACGTCGAGCACTTCGCCAATGAAGTACAGCCCCGGGCTTTTCAGCGATTCCATGGTCTTGGACGACACTTCGCGCGTATCCACGCCGCCCAGGGTGACTTCGGCGGTGCGGTAGCCTTCGGTGCCGGCCGGTACCACTTGCCAGTTCGCCAGCTTTTCGGCGATCTGTGCCAGCTCTGCCGGGGTGTACTGCTTCATCGGCCTGGACTCGAACCATTGCTCGGCCAGCAGGTTGGCCAGCTTGCGGGTGAACACCTCGCCCAGCACGGTCTTCAGTTCGGCGTTGGCGCGCTCGGTTTGCATCTGTTGCAGCCAGGTGAGCGCATCGCGGTCCGGCAGCAGGTTGATCTCCACCGTGTCACCGGCTTCCCAGAACGAAGAAATCTGCAAGATCGCCGGGCCGCTCAGGCCGCGGTGGGTAAACAGCAGGTTCTCGCGGAAGCTGCTGCCATTGCAGCTGGCGGTGCAGTCCAGCGAGGTGCCGGACAACTCGGTGCACAGTGCCTTGAGTTGGGGCTCGGTGATGGTGAACGGCACCAGCCCGGCGCGGGTCGGCAGCAGGGTGTGGCCAAACTGGCGCGCCACTTGGTAGCCGAAACCGGTGGCACCCAGGGTCGGGATCGACAGGCCGCCGGTGGCGATCACCAGCGACTGGCAGGCGAACTGGCCACCGCTGGTCTGCAGCAGGTAGCCGGTTTCGGTCTTTTCGATCTGTTCGATGCTGGTGTGCATGCGGATTTCGGCGCCAGCCTCGTCGCACTCGGCCAGCAGCATGTCGAGGATGTCGCTGGCCTTGTTGTCGCAGAACAGCTGGCCGAGCTTCTTCTCGTGGTACGCCACGCCGTGCTTGCACACCAGTTCGATGAAGTCCCACTGGGTGTAGCGGGCCAGGGCCGACTTGCAGAAGTGCGCGTTCTGCGACAGGAAGTTGGCCGGCTCGGTGTACATGTTGGTGAAATTGCAGCGCCCGCCGCCGGACATGAGGATCTTCTTGCCGGGCTTGTTGGCGTGGTCGAGCAGCAGCACCCGGCGGCCACGACGGGCGCTGAGCTGGGCGCACATCAGGCCGGCGGCGCCGGCGCCGAGGATGATGACGTCGGTGGAATGCACGGTGTTACCTCATGAATAGCCGGGGCCGCTGCGATGGACTGCGAAGCAGCCCCAAAAAATATCAAACGATACGGACTTTCAGGGCGCGGCCCTTGATCTTGCCGCTGTTCAGCCGCTGCATGGCCTGCTTGGCCAGCGCCCGCTCCACGGCAACGAACGCCTGGAAGTCGAAGATGGCAATCTTGCCCACCTGCTTGCCCGGGATGCCGGCATCACCGGTCAGTGCCCCGAGAATATCGCCTGGGCGCAGCTTGTCCTTGCGCCCGGCTGCAATGCACAGGGTGCTCATCACCGGCAGCAGCGGCTCGCCGCCTTTGTTCTTCAGGCTGTCCAGCTGGTCCCAGCGCAGTGGGCTATTCTGCAGCTCCTCGATAGCCTGGGCACGGTGGCCTTCGGCCGGTGCCACCAGGCTGACTGCAACACCTTTCTCACCTGCACGGCCGGTACGGCCCACGCGGTGTACGTGGATTTCGGCATCACGCGCCAGCTCCACGTTGATGACCATGTCCAGGCCATCGATATCCAGGCCGCGCGCGGCCACGTCGGTAGCCACCAGCACCGAGCTGCTGCGGTTGGCGAACATGGTCAGCACCTGGTCGCGGTCGCGCTGCTCCAGGTCGCCGTGCAGCGCCTGGGCGACGATGCCCTTGGCGGTCAGGTGGGCAACCACGTCCTCGCACTGCTGCTTGGTGAAGCAGAACGCCACGCAGGACTGCGGGCGGTAGTGGCCGAGCACGCGGGTGACGGCCTCCAGGCGCTGCTGCGGGTCGATCTCGATGAAGCGCTGTTCGATCTGGTTGTCGGTGTGCAGGCTTTCGACTTTCACCTGCTGTGGGTTGCGCATGAAGTCGGCGGCCAGTTGCTTGATGCCGGCCGGGTAGGTGGCCGAGAACAGCAGGGTCTGGCGGCGTGACGGGGTCTTGCCGATGATGCTGGCGATGGCGTCGAAGAAGCCCATGTCGAGCATGCGGTCGGCTTCGTCCAGTACCAGCGTGTTCAGGCCATCGAGTACCAGAGTGCCCTTGTCCAGGTGTTGCTGGATACGCCCCGGGGTGCCGACGATGATGTGCGCACCGTGCTCCAGCGAGGCGATTTGCGGGCCCAGCGAAACGCCGCCGCACAGGGTGAGGATCTTGATGTTGTCCTCGGCGCGGGCCAGGCGGCGCAGCTCCTTGGCCACCTGGTCGGCAAGCTCGCGGGTAGGGCACAGCACCAGCGCCTGGCAGCCGAAGTAGCGCGGGTTGATCGGGTTCAGCAGGCCGATGCCGAAGGCGGCGGTCTTGCCGCTGCCGGTCTTGGCCTGGGCGATCAGGTCCTGGCCCTTGAGGATGACCGGCAGGCTCTGGGCCTGGATCGGCGTCATCGAGGCATAGCCGAGGGCGTCCAGATTCGCCAGCATGGCGGCGGACAACGGCAGAGTGGCAAAGGCGGTGGATTCGGTGGTCACGAGGCTGGCCTGCGGTGCGAAGCGAAAAATGCCGCATAGTCTACCAGCCTCATGGCCATTCGCCCTACGACTCCATGTGTTCTTCCGGACGACGGGCACGCCTTCCGTCCGTGGGCGCCAGTTGCAGGAAGATCGCTGCCGCCAGCATGGCCATCACGCCGATGGTGACGAAGGTCAGCTGGAAGGCGCCCAAGGTGGACTCCACGCCTTCAGCGCTGCCGGCAGCGGTGAAGCCACCGAGTAGTGCGCCAGCACAGGCTACGCCCAGGCTCAGGGCCAGCTGCGCGACCACCGACAGCAGGCTGTTGCCGCTGCTGGCGCTGGCGTCGTCCAGGTCGATCAGGGTCACGGTGTTCATCGCGGTGAACTGCATCGAGTTGACCGCCCCCAGCAAGCCCAACTGAATCAGCAGCACGGCGTAGGGCGTCTGCTCGTCGACCAGCCCCAGGCTGGCCAGCAGCAGGCCCAGCAGCAGGGTGTTGCCGGTGAGGATGATGCGGTAACCGAAGCGCTCGATCAGCGGGCGGGCAACGGACTTGGCCAGCATGGCCGCTGCCGCCAGCGGGATCATGCTCATGCCGGCTTGGGCCGGTGAGTAACCCAGTGCGACCTGTAGCAGCAACGGCACCAGGAACGGCAGGGCGCCACTGCCCAAGCGGGCGAACAGGTTGCCAAGGATGCCGATGGCGAAGGTGCGCACGCGGAACAGGCTGGGCGAGAACAAAGGCTCCGGGTCGCGCCCGGCACGCAGCCAGTAGGCGGCCAGGCACGCCATGCCGGCGAACAGCAGCAACATCACCCGCAAGTGCGGCAGGTGCAGCTCGCCCAGGCCTTCCATGGCGATGGTGATCAGTACCATCGCGGCGCCGAACAGCAGGAAACCGGGGCCGTCGAACGTGGTGCGCTCGGCGCCGCGCAGGTCCGGGATGAACTTCCACACGGCCAGGCAGCCGAGCAGGCCGACGGGCAGGTTGAGCAGGAAGATCCAGTGCCAACTGAGGATTTCCACCAGCCAGCCGCCGACCGTCGGGCCCAGCAACGGGCCGAGGAGGCCGGGGATGGTGATGAAACTCATGATTCGCACCAGCTCGCTGCGCGGGTAGGCGCGCAACACCACCAGCCGCCCGACCGGCAGCATCAGCGCACCGCCCAGGCCCTGCACGACGCGGGCGAAGATCAGAAAGCCCAGGCTATTGGCTGCGGCGCACAGTAGCGAGCCGAAGCTGAACAGCAGGATGGCACTGAAGAAGATGCGCTTGGTGCCGAAACGGTCGGCGATCCAGCCCGAAGCAGGGATCAGTAGGGCTACGGTGAGCATGTAGGCGATGATCACGCCCTGCATGCGCAGCGGGTCTTCGGCCAGCGAGCGGGCCATGGCCGGCAGCGCGGTGTTGAGGATGGTGCCGTCCAGGGACTGCATGAAGAAGGCGATGGCCACCACCCAGGGGATCCAGCGGGCGGTGACGGGGTCTAGCGGTGCTCGATCGGGCATGACTTCCTCGTTTGTCAGTGCCGGCCCCTTCGCGGGCAAGCCCGCTCCCACAGGTACTGCACCACATCTGAGGGTGGTGAATACCCTGTGGGAGCGGGCTTGCCCGCGAAGAGGCCGCTAATGCCTATCACAGTGTCAGGGTCAGGCCTTTGACCAGTGCCCCCGGCAAATGACTCGACCCGGTACTGCGCTGTCCATAGGTGCTGGTCGACAAGATCATCTCGCGCTCGCGGGTCAGGTCCTCCAACTGGCTGCCGAGCAAGCTGTACAGGCTGTCATCGAAGCGCATGGTGCTCACGGGCCCCTGGATCTGCCCGTTTTCCACCCAGAAAGTCGCGAACCGGGTCAGCCCGGTCATGCGCGCTGCCGGCAGGTCAGAGTAGTTCAGGTACCACAGGTTGCTGATGTACAGCCCGGTGCCCAGGCGCTCAAGAATGTGCTCGCTCGTCAAGTTACCCGGTGCCAGGCTCAGTGCGCACGGCGACTCGTAGCTGTCGGCACCATTGGCCAGCAACTCGAATTCGGCCGCACTGCGCGCACTGATCAATCGCTGCCGAGCCTCACCTTGCTGGATCAATGGCACATCCAGGCGTGGAGCCCCTTCATCGGAAAACGCCGGGCTCAGCGAGCCGCTGACCTGCTCGGTAAAGCTCACCAGCGGGCTCAGCCGTGCATCGCCGTTGTACAAACGTTGCAATGCGCTATTGCCGGTGGCCAGGGCCTGTGCGGAAAAGCCGCCCCAGCACAGCATGCCAGCGATTTCGTCCATGGCGGCTGGTGCCAAGTAGGCGCGATAGCTGCCGGGCTTGAGGGTGACTACCGGGCGGCCAAGGAAGCCCAGCTGTTCCCGCGCCTGTCGCAGACGTGCGATGAAGTCATCTGCGCTCCACACCTGGCCGGCATAGTTGGCCTTCACCGCCTGGCCGTTTTCATGGAACAGGCTCCAGTCGAAGTTGAAGCTGTTGGCCTGGTGCCAGCCAAAGGCACCGAACGAACTGGCAAAGCCCCGGCAGATCGGACCGGCAGCGTAGATACCGACCAGGTCCAGCTCGCCTGCCTCGTGGTCGAGCAGGGCCAGTACTTCGTCCAGTTCGGGCAGGGGCTGCACCTGCAGGCTGTGGCTTTGCCAGGCACTTTCGTCTAGCCGCAGATAAGGGTCAACGGCCAACAGTGGCAAGGTCTGGCGCAGTTGCTCCAGCGCATCGCCAAGGCGCTGGCGGTCCAGTTGCGCGTCGCCACTCAAGGTCACCTGCTGTTCCGCCTGGCGGCCATCACGGACCAACCGCAGTTGCGCGCTGGCCTGGCTTACAGTGCCGGCCTGGCGCACCTTGGCATTGTTGAAACGCACGAATTGCGACTGTTCGGCGCTGTAGCCGAGGGTGAACTGCTCGCCTGCTTGCAGGGCGGCGCGCACATCCCCGACCAGGGTTTCGAAAGCGTGCTTCATCAGGCGTCTCCTCCAAATACGTCAATCTGGCGGAATACGCAGGCCGGCGAGGCATGACCGACCCGCACCACCTGGTTGGGCTCGCCCTTGCCGCAGTTGGGCGTGCCAAGTACCTGGAAGGTGCTGCGGTCGCCAACCGCCGCCAGGTTGCGCCAGAACTGTGCGGAGATGCCGCGGTAGTTGGGGTTCTTGACGATGCCCTTGAGCTCGCCGTTTTCGATCAGCTGGCCCCATTCGCAGCCGAACTGGAACTTGTTGCGCGCGTCGTCGATGGACCAGGAACGGTTGGTGCGCATCAGGATGCCATGCTCGATGCCCTTCACCAGTTGCGCCAGGCTCTGGTCGCCCGGCTCGATGTTCAGGTTGGCCATGCGGTCGATCGGTGCACGGTTCCACCCGCAGGCGCGGCTGTTGGCCACGCCGTCCAGACCAGAGCGGAATTGCGACAATGCGCCGCCCAGCGGGCGCAACAGCAGGCCGTCGCGGATCAGGAACTGCTTGCTGGCCGGGGTGCCGTCGTCGTCAAAGCTGTAGCTGGCCAGCTCTTCGCCGATGGTCGGGTCGAACGTCACGTTCAGCAGGCTGGAGCCGTATTGCAGGTGGCCGAAATCGCTGGCTTTGACGAAGCTGGTGCCAGCGTAATTACGCTCGTCACCGAGGATGCGGTCCATTTCCAGCGGGTGGCCGATGGACTCGTGGATCTGCAGCATCATCTGGTCCGGCATCAGCAGCAGGTCACGCGGTCCGCTTGGGGTGTTGGGGGCCAGCAGCAGTTGCAGCGCCTCGTCGGCGACCTGCCGGGCGGCGCCCACCAACCCGCAGCGCTCGATGATCTCGAAGCCACCCTGCTGGCCGAAGTTGTCGCGGCCCAGGCTGCGGCTCTGGCTGTCCTGCCCGTCGCTAGCGGTCACGCCCAGCCCCGGGAACAGGAAACGCTGGGCATGGCGCAGTTCGGCGCCGGCCGAGTTCAGGTAGGTTTGCTCGACCAGGGTCAGGCCCAGGCTGGCTTGCCAGTCCACCAGGCGGTCGTCCTTGGGGACGCTGGCCGACTCGGCGGCAAGCAAGCCAAGGCAGTCGGCGAGGGACGGCACAGGCTGGTCGAAGTTGGGTGAAACATGGTCGTGACGGGCGTTGGTCACGGGTTGGTCGCGCAGATCGAGCAAGCTGTGCCGGGCGATCTGCCGGGCCAGGGCCTCGGCCTGCTCCAACGCGTGCTGCAGGCCCGCCTGGGACAGGTCGGCGGTGGCCGCGTAAGCCTCCACGCCGTTGATCCGCACGGTGAGCATGGCGCCTTCGTCCTGGCTGAAGAAGGGAGGTTCGGCAACATTGCGGCGAACCGACAGCGCCTGGTGCGACTGTTTCAAATGCCGCAGGGAAAACAATTCGGCCGTACTGCGCAGCGCGGCAAAGCGCTGGCGCAGCAGGGCGCTGGAATCAAACATGCACAAGCCTCCGTGTACCCGGTGGCTCCCCCTTAGAACCACTCGTCCTGCATGGTGAGGCAAGTGTCGTCGCGCGCCTCTAGCAATGCCAGCTCATTATGGCAGCCCGGTACTTCCCAGGTCAGGAAATAACGCGCCGCTTGCAGCTTGCCGAGGTAGAAGTCGCGGTCAGCGGGGTTGCCCTTGAATAAGCCAAGCTCGGCGTGAATGGCCTGTTCCAGCCAACGCCAGCCGATCACGCAGTGGCCGAACGCCTTGAGGTACAGGGCCGAGTTGGCCAGGGCGCCTGCGACTTTGCCCTGGGCCAGGTCGCCGAGCAGCGCCAGGGTCACGCTTTGCAGCCGGTTGACCAATTGCTCCAGCGGCTGGCGCAGCGGGTCGAGGTTCGGGTGATGGCTGGCACGTTCGCCTGTGCTGGCGATCAGGCGGATCAGTTGCTTGAGGCCGGCGCCGTTGTTCTGTGCCAGCTTGCGGCCGAGCAGGTCGAGCGACTGGATGCCTTCGGTGCCTTCGTGAATCGGGTTCAGGCGGTTGTCGCGGTAGTACTGTTCTACCGGGTATTCGCGGGTATAGCCGTGGCCGCCGAGAATCTGGATGGCCAGTTCGTTTGCCTTGAGGCAGAAGGCCGAGGGCCAGGATTTGACGATAGGGGTCAGCAGGTCGAGCAATGCCTGAGCCTGCTTGCGAGTGCTTTCTTCGCTGGCGGTCTGGGTGTCGTCGAACAGGCGAGCGGCGTACAGGCCCAGGTCGAAGGCGCCTTCTACGTAGGCCTTCTGGGCGAGCAGCATGCGCTTCACATCGCTGTGCTCGATGATCGGCACGGCCGGGCTGTGTGGGTCTTTGTTATCCGGCAGCCGACCCTGCGGGCGCTGGCGGGCGTATTCCTGCGAGTACAGGTAACCGGCGTAACCGAGCATTACTGCGCCCATGCCAACACCGATGCGTGCCTCGTTCATCATCTGGAACATGCAGGCCAGGCCCTGATGAGGCTGGCCGACCAAGTAGCCGATGCACTGGCCGTTGTCGCCGAAGTTCAGCGCGGTGGAGGTGGTGCCACGCCAGCCCATCTTGTGGAACAGCCCGGCCAGCAGCACATCGTTGCGTGGGCCACGGCTGCCGTCCGGATTGACGTGGTACTTGGGCACGATGAACAGCGAAATGCCCTTAACTCCGGGCGGGGCGTCCGGGAGCTTGGCCAGCACCATGTGCACGATGTTTTCCGACAGCTCGTGGTCGCCGGCGGAGATGAAGATCTTGTTGCCCTTGAGCCTGTAGCTGCCGTCGCCCTCCGGTTCTGCCCGGGTGCGGATGTCGGCCAGCGATGAGCCTGCGTGGGGTTCGGTGAGCGCCATTGTGCCGAAGTAGCGACCTTCGATCATGGGTTGCAGGAACAGGCGCTTCTGTTCGTCGGTGCCGAAGCTCTCAATGAGGTTGGCTGCGCCCATGGTCAGGAACGGGTAGGCCGTGGTGCTGGCGTTGGCGGCCTGGAAGTGGGCAAAGCAGGCCTGCGAGACCAGGCTGGGCAGTTGCATGCCGCCAGCTTCGAAGTCGCGGTTGGCGTTGAGAAAACCGGCTTCAAGGAACGCATCGACGGCAGGTTTCACCTCGGGGATCAGTTCGGCGCGGCCGTCAACATAGCGCGGCTCGTTTTCGTCGGACTTGCGGTTGTGCGGGGCGAAGTACTTTTCGGCGATGGTGCGGGCGGTGGTCAGTGCCGCGTCGAAGGTTTCTCGGCTGTGCTCGGCGAAGCGCGGGCGCTGGGTGAGGGCTTCGGCGTCGAGGACTTCGTAGAGTTCGAAGGCGAGGTTACGGGGGCTGAGCAGGGTCTCGGGCATGGTGGCGGTCCTGAGGCGGGATGCTGCGAGTGTAGGGAGTTGGATGGGGAGGGGGGGAGGTTAATAGGTTTGGGTGATATGGGTTTAGAAAGGGATTGGGGTATTCAGGCGCTTGCCTTTTGTCCTTTAGCGCCTGTGAGATCGAGCGCCGCGCGGGCGGCGCTGGATCTCACAGGCCCTGAACATCTCAAACCACACGCCCATAAAAAAGGAGAGCCGAAGCTCTCCTTTTTTTCCAACAGCTATCAGCCAATGGTCATCAAGCTGGCGTTACCACCAGCAGCCGCAGTGTTCACACTCACCGCCCGCTCGATCACCAAGCGCTCCAGCGCAATCTGATGATCCCCACTGGACAGCCCATGCACACCCACGATCGCCCCGGCCCGCTTGGCCACCTGCTGGCAAACGCCACGCAGCTGGTCCGAGTCGCCATGGTGGATCACGGCGTCAAACGCCACTTCATCCTTGTTCCAGTCCGAAACCAGCTTCACCTTGGCCTGTAGCTCGCGCGGCAGGCGCTGGCGAAGGGCTTTGCCGGGTTCTCCGTCAGCCCATACCGCCGAGCTGCCCACCGCCAGCACGGCAGCGAACTGGGCCAGCAGGTCGGCCTCGTTGTCGGCCAGGCACAGCACGTGCTCGCGCGGCAGGATGGTGTAGCTGTTGCGCTCGCCGGTCGGGCCTGGCAGCAGGCGGGCGATGCCGCTCTGCGACTGGCTGGCGAACTGGCTGCACAGTGCGGCCAGGTCGGCCAGCTGGTTGCTTTCTGCCCAGGCCTTCAGGCCGTGCAGCGGCTTGATCAGCTGATCGTGCAGGGTGCGGTCCGGCTTGCCTTCGCCATCCTGGTGCTGGAAGTGGCGGCCAATGGCATCGGCCGGGCGGGTCGACAGCAGGCGGTACAGGTACAGCGGGCCGCCGGCTTTCGGGCCGGTACCAGACAGGCCTTCACCACCGAACGGCTGGACACCCACCACCGCACCGACGATGTTGCGGTTGACGTACATGTTCCCGGCGTTGGCGGTTTCCACGACTTTGGCGATGGTCTCGTCGATGCGGGTGTGCACGCCGAGGGTCAGGCCGTAGCCGGAGTTGTTGATCTGCTCGATCAACTGGTCCAGGTTGCGACGGTTGTAGCGCACCACGTGCAGTACCGGGCCGAAGATTTCGCGCTTCAGCTCGTCGAAGCTTTCCAGTTCGATCAGGGTTGGCATCACGAAGGTGCCGCGCTTGATCTCGGCGGCATCGGCGATTGCCACTTGATAGACCGAGCGGCCTTTCTCGCGCATGCCCTGGATGTGCTTCTCGATGCCGGCCTTGGCTTCGGCGTCGATCACCGGGCCAATGTCCACGGCCAGGCGGTCCGGGCAGCCCAGGCGGCTTTCGGCCATGGCGCCCTTGAGCATTTCGATCACGCGGTCGGCAGAGTCTTCCTGCAGGCACAGCACGCGCAGGGCAGAGCAACGCTGGCCGGCGCTGTCGAAGGCCGAGGACACCACGTCTATCACCACCTGCTCGGTCAGTGCCGAGGAGTCGACGATCATGGCGTTCTGGCCACCGGTTTCGGCGATCAGCGGGATCGGACGGCCCTGGTTGTCCAGACGGCCGGCGACGTTGCGCTGCAGCAGGCGGGCTACTTCGGTAGAGCCGGTGAACATCACGCCTTTGACGCGCTCATCACCCACCAGGCCGGCACCGACGGTTTCACCGCGGCCTGGCAGCAGTTGCAGCACGCCTTCAGGGATGCCGGCTTCCAGCAGCAGGCGCACGGCCTGGGCGGCGATCAGCGGGGTTTGCTCGGCTGGCTTGGCCAGCACCGGGTTACCGGCGGCCAGGGCAGCGGCCACCTGGCCAGTGAAGATCGCCAGCGGGAAGTTCCAAGGGCTGATGCACACCACGGGGCCCAGTGGGCGGTGGGCGTCGTTGCTGAAGTCGTTGCGGGCTTGTACCGCGTAGTAACGCAGGAAGTCCACAGCCTCGCGCACTTCGGCAATGGCGTTGGCGAAGGTTTTGCCCGCTTCGCGGATGAGCAGGCCCATCAGCGGCTGGATTTCGGCTTCCATCAGGTCGGCGGTGCGCTCCAGAATGGCGGCGCGCTCGGCGGGCGGGGTGGCCTGCCAGATCGGTGCAGCATTCAGCGCGCACTGGATGGCGTTGTCGACATCGGCGACGGTAGCTTCCTGTACATGGCCCACCACGTCGCGGTGGTCTGCCGGGTTTAGTACAGGTGCGGCGGCACCTTGGCTGGCCGCGCAGGCCAGCAGCGGGGCGGCTTTCCAGTCGTTGTGAGCGGTGGCCAGCATGGCGCAGGACAGCGACGCCAGGCGGTGTTCGTTGGCCATGTCGATACCGGCCGAGTTCGCGCGCTCGCTGCCATACAGTTCACGCGGCAGCGGGATACGCGGGTGCGGCAGGCCGATGTTGCCTTCCTGGGTGCCCATGCGCTCGATGCTGGCGACCGGGTCGGCAACCAGTTCCTGGATGGAAATCGAGTGGTCGGCGATGCGGTTGACGAACGAGGTGTTGGCGCCGTTTTCCAGCAGGCGGCGTACCAGGTAGGCCAGCAGTGTTTCGTGGGTGCCGACCGGTGCATACACACGGCACGGGCGGTTCAGCTTGCCATCGGCAACCTTGCCGACCACTTGCTCGTACAGTGGCTCGCCCATGCCGTGCAGGCACTGGAACTCGTACTGGCCCGGGTAATAGTTCTGCCCGGCAATGTGGTAAATGGCCGACAGGGTGTGGGCGTTGTGGGTGGCGAACTGTGGGTAGATGGCTTCTGGCACGGCCAGCAGCTTGCGGGCGCAGGCCACGTAGGAGACGTCGGTGTACACCTTGCGGGTGTAGACCGGGTAGCCTTCCAGGCCTTCGACCTGGGCGCGCTTGATCTCGCTGTCCCAGTAGGCGCCTTTTACCAGACGGATCATCAGGCGGTGGCGGCTGCGCTTGGCCAAGTCGATGACGTAGTCGATCACGTACGGGCAGCGCTTCTGGTAGGCCTGGATAACAAAGCCGATACCGTTCCAGCCAGCCAGCGATGGTTCGAAGCACAGACGCTCGAGCAGGTCGAGCGACAGCTCCAGGCGGTCGGCCTCTTCGGCGTCGATGTTCAGGCCGATGTCGTACTGCTTGGCCAATTGGGTCAGCGACAGCAGACGCGGGTACAGCTCTTCCATCACGCGCTCGTACTGGGCGCGGCTGTAGCGTGGGTGCAGCGCCGACAGCTTGATGGAGATGCCCGGGCCTTCATAGATGCCGCGGCCATGGGAGGCTTTGCCGATCGAGTGGATGGCCTGCTCGTAGGACGCCAGGTACTTCTGTGCGTCGTGCTCGGTCAGTGCCGCTTCGCCGAGCATGTCGTAGGAATAGCGGAAACCTTTGGCCTCGAAGCGGCTGGCGTTGGCGAGGGCTTCGGCAATGGTTTCACCGGTCACGAACTGCTCGCCCATCAGGCGCATGGCCATGTCGACGCCCTTGCGGATCATCGGCTCGCCGCTCTTGCCGATGATGCGGGTGAGCGAGGAGGTGAGGCCGGATTCGTTATGGGTGCTGACCAGCTTGCCGGTCAGCAGCAGGCCCCAGGTGGCGGCGTTGACGAACAGCGACGGGCTGTTGCCCAGGTGCGGCTGCCAGTTGCCAGTGCTGATCTTGTCGCGGATCAGTGCGTCGCGGGTGCCCTTGTCGGGGATGCGCAGCAAGGCTTCGGCCAGGCACATCAGCGCCACGCCCTCCTGGGACGACAGCGAGAATTCCTGCAGCAGGCCCTGAACAATACCGGCACGGCCACCGGCGCTCTTCTGGTTGCGCAGCTTTTCGGCGATGCCGGCGGCCAGCTTGTTGGTGGCCTCTGCCAGCGGGGCGCTCAGGCGCGCCTGCTCCAGCAGCATTGGCACCACTTCCTGCTCGGGGCGGCGGTAGGCGGCAGTGATTGCCGAGCGCAGCACCGACTGCGGCAGGATGCTTTCGGCGAATTCGAGGAAGCACTGGTGGCTGTGGTCTGCCTGGACTTCGCCGGCGTCGTCGGCCAGGTTGCTGACATGACCGTTGAGTTCGGTCAGGGTGGCACCACCCTCGAGCTTCTCCAAGTAGTTGAAGATCGCTTGCTTGATCAACCAGTGCGGCGTGCGGTCAATGGACTGCGCAGCTGCTTTGAGTCGCTCACGGGTCGGGTCGTCGAGTTTGACCCCAAGGGTGGTAGTCGCCATTTCTTATCCTCGTTATTGCCACGGTTGTGGCCTAAGCTGGCGTCAAGAGTATCTGTAGGATAATTCGGGTGCAACCAGGTGCAACCCAAATTTTTTGTGTAAAAGGTGCAACTCGTCTGACAGTCATTTCCACGCGATGGAAAGGGACGTTTTCTGTGCTTTTTATTCTGAAAAAACGGTTTGATACGCCAAAAAGGAGCAAAAAAGCAGCTTTATCGGAAAATGCACGGGCAGGTGCAACTTGCAAATGAAAAAGGGTTGCACCCGCTTTGTGTTGTTGCATAGCATTCGCCGCCTGGGTGCAACCGCCATGACTGCGGTTGCTAATGAGATAAAAACAAACGCCAGGGCACACGTATGGGCAACCCACTAACGATCACCTTCGTGATCTACATCGCGGCAATGGTGCTGATCGGCTTCGCCGCCTATCGCGCCACCAACAACCTTTCCGACTACATCCTCGGCGGTCGTAGCCTGGGCAGCGTGGTGACCGCGCTTTCCGCTGGCGCTTCCGACATGAGTGGCTGGCTGCTGATGGGCCTGCCGGGCGCGATCTACTTCTCCGGCCTTTCCGAAGCCTGGATCGCCATCGGCCTTACCGTCGGCGCCTACCTGAACTGGCTGTTCGTCGCCGGCCGCCTGCGCGTGCAGACCGAGCACAACGGTGATGCACTGACCCTGCCGGACTACTTCTCCAGCCGCTTCGAAGACAACAGCGGCCTGCTGCGGATCATCTCGGCCATCGTCATCCTGGTGTTCTTCACCATCTACTGCGCCTCTGGCATCGTTGCCGGTGCCCGGCTGTTCGAAAGCACCTTTGGCATGTCTTACGAAACCGCCCTGTGGGCCGGCGCTGCGGCTACCATCGCCTACACCTTCGTGGGTGGTTTCCTGGCGGTGAGCTGGACCGATACCGTGCAGGCGTCGCTGATGATCTTCGCGCTCATCCTCACCCCGGTGATCGTGCTGATCTCGACCGGCGGTTTCGACACCACCTTCGCTGCCATCGAGGCAGTGAACCCGGCCAACTTCGACATGCTCAAGGGCGCAACCTTTATTGGCATCATTTCACTGATGGGCTGGGGCCTGGGCTATTTCGGCCAGCCGCACATCCTGGCGCGCTTCATGGCTGCCGATTCGGTGAAATCGATCGCCAGCGCCCGCCGTATCTCCATGACCTGGATGATCCTGTGCCTGGCCGGTACCTGTGCCGTGGGCTTCTTCGGTATCGCCTACTTCTCGGCGAACCCTGGCTTGGCGGGTCCGGTTACCGAAAACCACGAGCGTGTGTTCATCGAACTGGCCAAGATCCTGTTCAACCCATGGATCGCCGGTGTGCTGCTGTCGGCCATCCTGGCGGCAGTAATGAGCACCCTGAGCTGCCAGCTGCTGGTGTGCTCCAGTGCCCTGACCGAAGACTTCTACAAAGCCTTCCTGCGCAAGAACGCTTCGCAGGGTGAGCTCGTGTGGGTCGGCCGCCTGATGGTACTGGCCGTTGCCCTGATCGCCATCGCCATGGCGGCCAACCCCGAAAACCGCGTGCTGGGCCTGGTGGCCTATGCCTGGGCTGGTTTCGGTGCGGCCTTCGGCCCGGTAGTGCTGATTTCGGTGCTGTGGAAAGGCATGACCCGTAACGGCGCGCTGGCCGGTATCGTGGTGGGCGCGCTGACCGTGATCCTGTGGAAGAACTTCGACACCCTCGGGCTCTACGAGATCATCCCGGGCTTCCTGTTCGCCAGCATTGCCATTGTGCTGGTGAGCAAGCTGGGCAGCCCGTCGCAGTCGATGGTCAAGCGTTTCGAGACTGCTGATGCGGCTTATCACGCTGACAAGTAACACCCGCTGATTCGGTGTTGCCTTCTTCGCGGGCAAGCCCGCTCCCACAGGTGCTTCGCAGAACTAGAGATCTGCGCAAGTCCTGTGGGAGCGGGCTTGCCCGCGAATGGAGCTAACACCGATCGACAGCCAGGCCTGACTCCGCCTGCAAGGCAAGGTAAACTTGCCACCCCCGCAGGAGTTGCCATGAACTATCGTCACGCCTTCCACGCCGGCAACCACGCCGACGTCCTCAAACACATCGTGCTGACCCGCCTCATCGCCCTGATGTCGCGCAAGGAGCAGCCGTTCGCCTATATCGATACCCACGCAGGGCTTGGTCTGTACGACCTGCAAGGCGACCAGGCAACCCGTACCGGCGAGTATCTGGAAGGCGTTGCCCGCTTGTGGAATCGTGACGACCTGCCAGCCATGGCTGCCGATTACCTGCGCGTCATCAAGCGCCTGAACGCCGACGGCGAGCTGCGCTACTACCCCGGTTCGCCCGAGCTGGCCCGCCGCCTGATGCGCCAGCAAGACCGTGCCCTGCTCAACGAGAAGCACCCCGAAGACGGGCCGCTGCTCAAAGAAAACATGAAAAAAGACCCCCGCGTGGTCGTGCACCTGGGCGAAGGCTGGCATGTGCCGCGTGCCTTGCTGCCCGTGCAGGAAAAGCGCGCGATCATGCTGATCGACCCGCCGTTCGAGCAGGCAGATGAGCTCAAGCGCTGCACCAACGCCATGAAAGAGGCGATTGGCCGCATGCGCCAGACCGTCGCGGCCATCTGGTACCCGATCAAGGACCAGCGCTCGCTGACTCGCTACTACCAGGACCTGACCAGCACCGGTGCGCCGAAACTGCTGCGGGTCGAGCTGTATGTGCATCACCAGGACAGCCCGCAGGGGCTCAATGGCTCTGGCCTGGCCATCGCCAACCCGCCATGGGGGCTGGAAGAAGAGCTCAAGGAGCTGCTGCCGTGGCTGGCCAAGGAGCTGGCGCAGACCGATGGCAGCTACCGCATGGACTGGCTGATCGCCGAGTAATCAGGCACCACAACTCTCCTGTGGGAGCGGGCTCGCCCGCGAATACCGGCAAAGCCGGTGCCATGCATCGCGGCGCCTGCTTCGCGGGCAAGCCCGCTCCCGCAGGTTAATGCAGTGCCTCTGCTGATCTTTGCGTTATAATCCCGCCCTTTAGCCGCCACCCGCCCAAGAGGCCGCTGGCGCATTTTTACCGAATGAAGAGGCTAATCCCTTGGCATTGACGATCCTTGGCCTGTCCGGCGCCCTTAGCCATGACCCTTCCGCGGCCCTGTACATTGACGGCAAGCTGATTGCCGCCGCCGAAGAAGAGCGCTTCGTGCGTGACAAGCATGCGAAGAACCGCATGCCCTACGAGTCGGCGAAGTTCTGCCTGGAGCAGGCAGGCATCAAGCCGTCCGACGTCGACGTGGTAGCCATCCCGTTCGCCCCGATCAGCCTGTTCGGCAAGGCGCGCTGGCACTATGCCAAGCGCTATTGGTACGCCCCGGATCGTGCCCTCGACGCCATCCTGATGGGCAACCGTCGCTACAAACGCTACCGCAAGAAGATCGTCTGGTGCCTGGAGCAGCTGGGCTTCGACCCGAAAAAGGTCAAGATCGAGCCGGTCGAGCACCACCTGGCCCATGCCTCCAGTGCCTACCACTGCTCGGGCTTCAAGGAAAAAACCGCCATCCTCGGCATCGACGGTAAAGGCGAATACGCCACCACCTTCTTTGGCTACGGCGAAAACGGCAAGATCCACAAGATCAAGGAGTTCTTCGACCCGGACTCCCTGGGGGGCCTGTACGGCGCGATCACCGAGTTTCTCGGCTTCGAGATGCTTGACGGTGAATTCAAGGTCATGGGCATGGCGCCGTATGGCGACGCCAGCAAGTACGATTTCTCGCGCCTGGCCAGCTTCGAAAACGGCGAACTGGTGATCAACACCGAGTATGCCAACGTTATCGGCCTGCGCCGCTATAAAGAGAAGGGCAAGGGCTTCTACTTCTCGCCGAAGCTGATCGAATGGCTGGGCCCCAAGCGCGAAGGCGACATCGCCGACGAGCCGTACATTCATTACGCGGCCAGCATGCAGGCGCTGTTCGAGAAACTGGCGCTGCAGATGATCGACCACTACCTGGGCGACACCCTGCGTGAAACCGGCAAGCTGGCCTTCGCTGGCGGCTGCGCGCTGAACGTGAAGCTGAACCAGAAGATCATCGCCCGCCCGGACGTGAAAGAGCTGTTCGTCCAGCCGGCCTCTGGCGACGCCGGTACTGCCGTTGGCGCCGCGGCCTATGTTTCCCACGCCCGTGGCGTACCGGTCGAGAAGATGGAGCACGTCTACCTCGGCCCGTCGTACTCCAACGAAGACGTGATCGCGGCCTGCGCCCGTCACCCGAACCAGCCGAAGTGGCGCAAGCTGGAGAACATGCCTCAGCAAATCGCCCAGATCATGGTCGACGGCAACCCGGTGGCCTGGTTCCAGGGCCGCATGGAGTTCGGCCCGCGTGCCCTTGGTGGCCGTTCGATCATTGGCTGCCCGAGCGTTGAAGGCGTGGCTGACCGCATCAACCACCAGATCAAGTTCCGCGAACGCTGGAGACCTTTCTGCCCGTCGATGCTCGACACCGTCGCCCCGCAGATGATCAAGGTCGACCACCCGGCGCCGTTCATGACCTTCACCTTCGAAGTGGCTGAAGAGTGGAAAACCCGTGTGCCGGAAGTGGTCCACGAGGACGGTACTTCGCGTGCCCAGGTGCTCAAGCGTGAGTACAACCCACGCTACTACGACATGATGAAGGCGCTGGAAGACCTGACCGGCAACGGCGTGTCGCTGAACACCTCGCTCAACCGCCGTGGCGAACCGATGATCTGCTCGCCGACCGATGCCCTGAACATGTTCTTCGGCTCGGACCTGCAGTACCTGATCATGGAAGACATCTTGGTCGTGAAGGACGGCGCTGCCGCCTATGACCAGCCGCTCTGAACCGCGTATCCTGCAGTTCTGCCATGGCTATGACGGGCCTTTCCTGGATTGCGCCCGTCAGTACGCCAGCCTGTTCCAGGGGCGTGGCTACCAGGTCACCACGGTGTTCCTCACCGGCGCTGCCGACCCGCAGGTAGCGGCGGGCTGCGCGTCGGACGAGGTGCTGTTTCTGGAATTCAGCTCCAAGGCCGTGCGTGGCCTGAAGCTCGGCGCCATCCGTGCCTTGCGGCGGATCGCCGCCGAGCGCAATTTCGCGTTCTGCATTGCCCACCGCTTCAAGCCGATCTATGTGGCTCTGCTGGGTACCGGCCTGCCGGTGATTGGCGTGCACCATGCCTTTGGCGACTACGAGCGCAAAGGCCGCCGGCTGTTCGCCAACCTGTTCAGCAAGCGCCTGAGCCTGCTGGGCGTGTCGGACGCCGTGCGTGACGATATGCGCCGCTGCCTGCCGCAGTGGCCGGCCGACCGCATCCAGACCCTGTACAACCGCATTGATATCGACGCCCTGCAAGCGGCACTGGTGCCGCGCGCCGAAGCACGCCAGGCCCTGGGCCTGGATGCACAGGCATGGATCGTCGGGAATGTCGGGCGCCTGCACCCGGACAAGGACCAGGCGACCCTGTTGCGTGGTTTTGCTCAGGCGTTGCCAGTGCTGCCAGCCGGCGCCCGTCTGGCGATTCTCGGCAAGGGCCGGTTGGAGGCCAAGCTCAAGGCCCAGGCCGCCGAGCTGGGCATTGCCGGGCAGGTGGACTTCCTGGGCCAGATACCGGATGCACGGCGCTATTTCCAGGCGTTCGACGTGTTTGCCCTGAGCTCTGACCATGAACCGTTCGGCATGGTCCTGCTCGAAGCCATGGTCGCCGGTGTGCCGGTGCTCGCCACGGCGTGCGGCGGGGCTCGCGAAGTGGTCGAGGGTGTGGGTGTGCTGTTCCCGCTGGGCGATGCTGCACAGTTGGCGCAGGGGCTGAAGCATCTGGCTGTGCTGGACGGCGAGCAGCGTCAGGCCTGTGCCGAGCACATGCTGCAGCGTCTGCGTGAACGTTTCTCTGACCAAGCGGTGCGTGAGGCCTTCTGGCAGTTGCCGCAGGTAAGCGCGCTGGTGGGGCAGGCTTGATGCTCAATCGAATCCAGGCCTTCCGCGAACGTGGTTGGCAAGTTATAGACGCCAAGGCCTATGCCGAGGCATGGGCGCGCTTTGGTGGCAGTGTTGCCACTCATCCGCTGGTGGTCGAACAGCTGGCAGACCTGGCACAGATCCCGGTGCGATACCTGGGCTGGCATCAGGCGGGTGAGCTGAAGGCCGCCATCCCGACCTGGGGGCGTCACCTGGCGCTGTCCAAGGATGTGCTCAAACGTGCCGGCAAGAAAGCCCTGTTCGATCTGGGCAATGCCGAAATCATCCTGCCGGCGGCAGCCGATGCTGCTGCACCGCTGCGCCATGCCGCGCGCTACCTGTCCGATCTGAACCAGGGCCGCTTCAGCGGCCTCAAGGCGCAGAAGGAACAGCTGGCCATGGCCCGCGCCCCTGAAGACCTGTCGAAGAAGTTCCGCTACAACCAGCGCCGCGAACTGCGCCTGCTGGAAGAAGCAGGTGGCGTGGTACGCCCGATCAGCGACTTCAGTGCGCAGGAAATCGCCAGCATGTACTGCGACCTGTTCCAGCGCCGCTGGGGCTTCCCGGCCACTGGTGCCGAGCACATGGCCCAGGTGCTGGAGCGCCTGCAAGCGCTGCTGATCGGCTCGGTACTGCTGCTGGATGGCAAGCCGATTGCCATTCAGCTGGTGTACCGCGTCGAAGCGCCGGAATGGATCAGCGTCGAGTACATCAATGGCGGCGTAGACCCTGAAACCAAGGCTTTCAGCCCGGGCAGTGTGCTGAGCTTCCTCAATACCCAGGCCGCCTGGGAAGACGCCCGTGCGCGCAACAAGCCGCTGCGGTTCTCGTTCGGCCGTGCCGACCGCGAGTACAAGGACCGCTGGTGCAACCCTGTGCCGGTGTACCAGGCGTGAGCCGCAAGCAGCAGTTGCTCAAGCGCCACCGGCGCAACAAGCGCCTGGGCTTGCTGGTGGGCCTGGTTGCGTTGCTCGCCTTGGGTGTTTTCAGCTGGTGGTGGCTGCCATTGCTGCTGCTGCCGCTGGTCTGGGCGGCTCACGAAGCCTGGTTTGCCGACCATCTGTTCTATGCCCCGGGCGAGGACTACGCCTACGACTTCGGTGAACAGGCGCGGGAAGTGCCTGCCAGCCTGCGCGATGGCCAGCTCCAGGCCGATTGCGTGCTGCAGGGTGACGAAACCCTCATGCTTGAGCTGCAGGTAAAAAGCACCTGGCTGGGGCGGTTTCTCGACCCTCGGGTAGAGCTGGGCGCTGCTGAGCAGGCTGACCGGCAAACGTTCGAGCGTGGTGTTGATGGCGTGCGGTTTCTCAACCTGACCGGCTTGGCCGTGCCCTTGCAAGCGGGTACCTTGCGCCTGCGCGGTCGCCATTGTCGGCTGCAAGGCCAGCTGCGCCTGTGGATAACCCCCGCTGTCGAGTTGCAACGGCGCCGGGTGATGGTGATCGCGCCGCACGCCGATGACGCCGAGCTGGCCGCATATGGCCTCTACAGCCAGGCCGACGAAACCTGGGTGGTCACCCTGACAGCTGGCGAAATCGAAGCCGAACACTACCAGCAGATGGGCCTGGAACAAGCCGAGGCCGCCCGCCTGAAGGGCCGCTTGCGTGCCTGGGACAGCATCGCCGTGCCGCGCTGGGCGGGTGTGCCGGAGTCACGTTGTGTGCAGCTGGGTTACTTCTGCCTGCAACTGCCTGCCATGCAGGCCGCGCCCGATCTGCAGGCTGCTTCCCGTGAAGCCGATCTGGCCGATATCCGTGTGTTCCGCCAGTTCAACCCGTTCCCGCTGCCGGCCGACCGCGATGGCGCGCCAACCTGGCACAACCTGCTGGCCGACCTGCGGGCCTTGCTGGAAATGGCCAAGCCTGAAGTATTGGTGATGCCGCACCCGCAGCTCGACCCGCACCCCGACCACATCTGCGCGCAGGCAGCCGTGCTGGAGGCCCTGCAAGGCGTGGCCTGGCAGCCGCAAACCTTGTTGTGCTACGCCAATCACCTGCACGACAACGACCGTTGGCCGATGGGCGACAGTGGCGACGGCGTGGCCTTGCCGCCGCAGTTGAGCGCAGCGCAGGCTTGGGCACCCTGCAGCCTGGTGCTGGATCTGGCCACGCAGCGCGACAAGGCCATGGCCCTGGGCATGATGCACGACTTGCAGCCGCCGGCCCCCTTCAAGCGCCGCTTGCGCCGCCTGCTGCAACGCTGGCTGGCCGGGCGGCAGCCCTCGCCTTACGGGGAGAACGAGTTCTTCCGCAAGGCCGTGCGCAGGCACGAACTGTTCTGGCGGCGTGAACTGTAAGCACGCCCCATGGTTGACCGCGATGGCGCAGAGCGCCCAAGGAACGTTATGAAAGTCCTATTTCTGGTACAGAAGGAACAGCGGGCTATTCTCGACCGCCTGTACGACGGCGTCGCGGCCAACTGCGAGTGCGACCTGCGCTGGCTGAGCAGCGATGACCAGCGCAACCTGCGCCGCTATTTCAAGCGTGAAGTGCAGGTCGAGCGCTATGACCGCATCGTGTTCTTCCTGCGCTTCAAGCAGGAGATTCGCCAGGTGGCCTTCATCCGCACCGTGCCGAACCTGGTCATCCTCGAGCACGACGCCTACCAGAACTACATCCCGTGCAAGTACACCGGCAAGTTCAGCGCCCATTACCGGCAGCTGCCATGGGCGCGGGTCATCAGCTCGGGTTACATGGTCAGCGAACGCCTGCGCCAGGAAGGCTTCGATGCGGTATTCGTGCCCAAGGGCTATGACGAGCAGTTGCTGGCCGATCAAGGGCGTGAGCGCGACATCGAACTGGCCTTCGTCGGCAGTGTCAACAGCGTGGCCTACAGCGGCCGCAAGGCGCTGCTGGACGAATTGGGGCAGGTCGAGAACCTGCTGGTCACCCGTACCAAGTCGGGCGAAGACTACTGCAACACGCTCAACCGTATCCGTTTCTTCGTCAGTGCCGACGTCGGCATGGGCGAATACATGATCAAGAATTTCGAAGCCATGGCTTGTGGCTGTGTATTGCTGGCATACGACCAGGGCGAAGAAGAGAACCGCGCGCTGGGCCTGCAGGACATGCACAACGTGGTGTTCTATGACAACATCCCGACCCTTCAGGAAAAGCTCCGCCGTTTGCGGGCAGACCCTGAACTGGCCCGGCAGATTGCAGAAAATGGTCGCCATCTGGCGGTTTCCCGTTTCAGTTTCGCCGCAGTTGGACGTAGCATCGTCGACCACATGCGCCCGGCGCTCAGGCCCCACCCGCCATTGTCTGCATGGCAGCGGCTGCGCCTGAAGCTGGGCATCTAAATAAGAGCTTTCACGCCCAGGAGCGGGTTGTTGAAGGCCGTTTGTCGCAATGCGGAGGGAGTCCGGTGCGCTTTTCAAATGAGAGTGACGTCACGCTCGTCGTGACCAGTTGTGGGCGGTTCGATCTGCTCAAAGATACCCTTGAGAGTTTCGACCGCTACAACACCGCGCCCATTCGCGAGGTATTCATCACCGAAGATTCCGGTGACGATGCTGTGCATGCCGCTGTGCCAGAGCACTGGAAACCGTACTGCAAGGTGTTCGTCAACCGGCCCAAGCTTGGCCAGTTGCCGTCTATCGACCTGGCCTACAGCCACGTCAAGACGCCGTACATCTTCCACTGCGAGGACGACTGGCATTTCTATCGCCAAGGCTTTGTCGAAGACTCGCGGGCCATTCTGGATGTGAGCCCCAACCTGTTGCAGGTGTGGCTGCGCAGCCATGCTCACGACCTGGCCATCCACAGCCCTTACATCCACTTGGGCGATCGGCAGGTGATCGCGGGTGTGCCTTGCTACCCGCTGCTGTCCGACAAGGCTGAATGGCAGGCGTTTTCGCTCAACCCCGGTCTGCGGCGTTTGAGTGATTACCAGCGCTGCGCGCCATTTGCCGCCTATGCTGGAGAGAAGGCGCTTTCCCGACGCTACGCTGAGTTAAATCTGACAGCGGTCACCTTGGAGGGTGATGCAGTATTGCACACTGGATTCGGTAATCACGTGACCTTGCCCATCGAAGTGGAGCGCAAGGCCAAACGGCGTCAACGTGATCGGATCAAACTGGCATTGACGCTGGTGACGGGTGCCTTGATCGGCATGGGTATCACCCTTTTTGTTCAATGAAGTCGCTGTCCCACCTGACATGAGCGGGAGAGGGCCCATGAACATCGTCAATATGATGTGGGCGGGTGGAACGCCGTACATGTCCATCCACAAGGTGCATCGCCAAGTGCTGTCGCACGCAGGTACCGATGCCCGGATCAGTAACTGGTTGCTGCTGGGAAGCGGGTTGTGTTGCGGGCTTGGCTCGACCCGGGAGTGGCACATGCCACTGCGTGCGCTGAAAGGGCGGCACCTGTGGCGCCTGTTGCGGCCCTGGTTGCGCTTGCGTTTGCGCAAGGCGCTTGCCGAGGCCAAGGCCGAGGTCGTGCTGCTCGACGGTATTGGTGTCGCGCGGCTGGTGCTACCGCTGTTGCAGAACAGCCCTCAGGTGCGGGCAAAGGTGCTGTTCCATGGCAAGACGCGCCTGAACAGTAGCGATGTACGCTTGTTGCGTATGTTCCCCGCCGAGCGCCTGAGCATCGCAGCGGTATCGCATACACTGGCCGAATCGCTGGAGCACGACTTGGGCAGGCCGGTGCAGACCCTGCGCATGGCGCTTGACCCGTTAGCGTTCGTCGAGTCGTTGTTGAGCCGTGACAGGGCCAGGCAGGCGCTGCAGTTGCCTGCTGCGAGCGGGGTGATGCTGGGCGCGGTAGGGCGGTTGGTAGAAAGCAAAGGCTTCGAGATGCTGATCGAGGCGTTTGCCCGGGCCAGCACACATCAGCCGGACCTGCAGTTGGCCATTATTGGCGAAGGTCCTCTGCACGCCGTGCTGCAAGAGCGTATCGATGTACTGGGCCTGGCCGCGCGCGTTCACCTGTGCGGTCACCGTGAAGACCTGCAGCAGTTGTATCGGGCGTTCGATTGGCTACTGGTGCCTTCTCGCTCTGAAGGCCTGGGGCTGGTGGTGCAGGAGGCGGTCATGGCCGACGTGCCGGTGGTGTGCAGCGACCTGCAAGTGTTTCGCGAACAGTTGCAGGATACCGGCGGTTACCTGCCGGTAGCCGATGAAGGGGCATGGGCCGAAGCAATCGAACGATGCACGTCCCTCAGCCCCCAGGCGGTAGCCGCCCGGCAGCGTCAGGCGCTGGCGCCGGAGCAAGCCTGGCAGGCCTTCTGCAATGGCTCGCAGAGCTTGCTGCGCAAATGACGTTCAGCGTGCCAGCAGGGCCGCCTCGAACGCAGCGAGGGGGAACCGGTCACCCAGGTTCTCCCGCTCGATATAGCGCACCATGTGCTGCACATTGCGACGAATCATGCGTGCCGACAACGGTGGGCGCAGGAAACGCATGTCGGCCACGTCGATCAGGCCCAGGCGCTGGTCGGGGGTAACCACCACGTTGCCCAGGTGCAGCGAGCGGAAGTACACGCCACTGTGGTGCAGCTGGCGAACCAGCTGAATCAGCTGCGGCAGGTAGGTATCCCAGCTGAACCCTTCATCGCGCGACATTTGCAGCAGGGTACGCCCGGGCAGCGGGCGATACAGCACGGCGGTACGGCCTGGCAGGTCGAGCTTGTGCTGGCTGATCACCTCGAGCGTAGGGATGCCCAGTTGCGCCAGGCGCGCGGCGTTATCGACGAAGCGCTGCGAGTAGGGGCGCAACAGTGCAGATGAAATCAGCCGCTTCCTACGAAAAACCTTGAGGAAATTTCCATCCTTGAGCAGGTAGACTTTGGCGCCATGGCTGTCTGCCTCAAGCACCTGTGCGCCTTGTGTCAGCTGATCGAAGTCGACCTGGGTGAGCCGGGAGCATTGCATGAATAGAGCCTTGTCGTCTGGCGAGCAAAATGACCGGCAATAATGCCGAAAATAATGCTGTTGCACCATGGATGGTGTCTTTGATTCATCGGGGGAAAGGATGTTGTATCAAAAAAACTGGGCACGGGCCTGGTTAGGTTTGGGTCTGGTCTGGTTCCTGGCAGCAATTGCCCTGGCACCGAGCAACAAGGTTTACCAGCAGGGGCTGGTGTTGTTTTTGTGGCTGCCAACGCTGGTACTGGCGTGGTCTGCCCGTGAAGTGCTGGTGCAAGCCTGGAGGCGCCAGCCGGCGCTGTGGGTGAGTGTGCTGCTGTTGTTGGCGTGGTGCGGGCTGAGCCTGGCCTGGTCGCCCGCAGAAGACCCAGGGCGCGAGATCAAGCGCCTTGTCTACATCCTGGTATTCCTGCTGGCATTCCCGCTGCTGGCGCAGCAAGGCAGGGCCCGCATTCGTCAGCTGTTGCTGCTTGGCAGCGGCCTGTTGGCCGTCGCTGCGCTGGTCTCGATCATCAATTTCTACGGTTTGCAGGGCAAATCGTTGCTGGCCCGTCTGGCAGGCATTGGCGAGATCTCGCACCCGATTCTGGGGGCTTATGTCATTGGCTCGGCGGTGCTCTTCTTGCTGTACGACCCGCCGCGCCAGCGTGGTCTGCAGCTGTTATGGCTGGCGGCGCTGGTCTGTCTGGGCGCGTTTGCCATGCTCAGCCAGAGCCGCGGGGCGATTCTGGCCCTGGTGATCACCGTAGTGATCGCGCCGCTGTGGTTCCGCGATCGCCACAGCCAGGTGTTTTCCATCCTGGCGCTGGTTGCCACCGGCCTGGCGTTCTTCGTCGTATACGACCTGATCGCCAAGCGCGGCTCGTCCTATCGGCCGGAAATCTTCAATGCCGTCATCGATATGATTGCCGCACACCCCTGGACCGGCCTGGGGCTGGGGGCTCCCTACGACGTAAGTGCTGTGGGTAAACACTTTGACCACACCCACAACATGTTCACCCATGTTGCCGTGGAAATGGGGATCCCTGGCATGCTGCTCTGGGTCATCGTGTGGTTGTTCACCCTGGGCGAAATCGTCCGTGCGCGCGGCACGCTGTTTGGCAAGATCCTTCTGGGGTTCTGGGTGTACTCGACCCTGGCCATGCAGTTCGATGCCGCCAGCCTCACCGGTACGCCGCGCGCCGAGTGGTTCATCAGCTGGCTGCCTGTCGGCCTTGCCATGATGCTGCCATGGGGGCGTGCCGAAAATGGCGCCTGTGGTAAAATTTCCGGTTCAACCTGAACAGCGAGCTCGATAATGGCCGAAACACCGCGACCGGCGGAGCACAACTCCAGCCTGAAGATCTACTTCCGGCTGCTGAGCTATGTGAAACCCTATGTCGGCATTTTCCTGCTGAGCATTGTCGGTTTCGTGATCTTTGCCTCGACCCAGCCAATGCTGGCGGGCATCCTCAAATACTTCGTCGATGGGCTGAGCAACCCCGAAGCGGTGTTGTTCCCCAACGTGCCCTACCTGCGCGACCTGCAATTGCTGCAGGCGGTGCCGCTGCTGATCATCCTGATCGCCGCGTGGCAGGGCCTGGGTTCGTTCCTCGGCAACTACTTCCTGGCCAAGGTGTCCCTGTGCCTGGTGCATGACCTGCGGGTGGAGTTGTTCAACAAGCTGCTGGTGTTGCCCAACCGCTATTTCGACAACCATAACTCCGGGCACCTGATTTCGCGCATTACCTTCAACGTGACCATGGTCACCGGCGCGGCGACCGATGCCATCAAGGTGGTGATCCGCGAAGGCCTGACCGTGGTGTTCCTGTTCGCCTATCTGCTGTGGATGAACTGGCACCTGACCTTGGTGATGGTCGCCATCCTGCCGGTAATTGCGGTGATGGTCAGCGTTGCCAGCAAGAAATTCCGCAAACAGAGCAAGAAGATCCAGGTGGCCATGGGTGATGTCACCCACGTTGCCTCGGAAACCATCCAGGGCTACCGCGTGGTGCGCAGCTTCGGTGGCGAGGCCTATGAGGAGCAGCGTTTCGGCAAGGCCAGCCAGAGCAATACCGACAAGCAATTGCGCATGACCAAGACCGGCTCGCTCTACACGCCGATGCTGCAGCTGGTGATCTACAGCGCCATGGCCGCGCTCATGTTCCTGGTGCTGTTCCTGCGCGGTGAGTCCACGGCGGGCGACCTGGTTGCCTATATCACCGCCGCCGGCCTGCTGCCCAAGCCGATTCGCCAGCTTTCGGAAGTCAGCTCGACCATCCAGAAGGGCCTGGCCGGTGCAGAAAGCATCTTCGAGCAACTGGACGAAGAGCCTGAGCTGGACACCGGTACTGTCGAGAAGGAGCGGGTGGAAGGGCGCCTGGAAGTGCGCAACCTGAGCTTCACCTACCCGGGTACCGAGCGCGAAGTACTAAGCGACATCAGCTTTGTCGCCGAGCCAGGGCAAATGATCGCCCTGGTGGGCCGTTCCGGCAGCGGCAAGTCGACCCTGGCCGCGCTGATCCCGCGCTTCTATCACCACGAACAAGGGCAAATTCTGCTCGATGGCGTGGAAATCGAGAACTATCGCCTGCGCAACCTGCGCCGCCATGTTTCGCAGGTGACTCAGCACGTCACCCTGTTCAACGACACCGTGGCCAATAACATCGCTTACGGCGACCTGGCTGGCGCCCCGCGCGCAGATATCGAAGCCGCTGCAGCCGATGCCTACGCCAAGGAGTTCGTCGACCGGTTGCCGAAGGGCTTCGATACCGAAGTGGGTGAGAACGGCGTGCTGCTTTCCGGCGGCCAACGCCAGCGCCTGGCGATTGCCCGGGCGCTGCTGAAAAACGCACCGCTGCTGATCCTCGATGAAGCCACTTCGGCACTGGATACCGAGTCCGAGCGGCACATCCAGGCCGCCCTGGACCATGTAATGCAAGGCCGCACCACGCTGGTGATCGCCCACCGCCTGTCGACCATCGAGAAGGCCGATCAGATCCTGGTCATGGACCAGGGTCGCCTGGTGGAGCGTGGCACCCATGCCGAACTGCTTGCGGCTAATGGCCATTATGCCCGCCTGCACGCCATGGGCCTGGATGAGCCGGTCAAGGCCGATATCACCTGAGTCCTCCCTGATCGGGGCCTTAACGGCCCCGATTGTCACGGGAATTTTCCGGGGACGATCTGGCCATAAAGCCGTCGTCTACCCTGTGCTAATATCCTGCCCCTGTTCATTATTTCCATATGGGTTGCCCATGAAGTTGTCCATGCCGCGTTTCGATCAAGCCCCGGTACTGGTGGTCGGCGATGTCATGCTCGACCGCTACTGGCATGGCGGTACTTCGCGTATTTCGCCTGAGGCGCCAGTCCCGGTGGTCAAGGTCGATCAGATCGAAGATCGCCCAGGCGGTGCGGCCAACGTTGCCTTGAACATCGCTGCGTTGGGCGCGCCGGCGTCGCTGATCGGCGTCACCGGCCAGGATGAAGCTGCCGACAGCCTGGCCAATAGCCTGCAGGCTGCCGGTGTGCGTTCGGTGTTCCAGCGCATCGCGCATCAGCCGACCATCGTCAAGCTGCGGGTCATGAGCCGTCACCAGCAGTTGCTGCGTATCGATTTCGAAGAGCCGTTCGCCACCGACCCGCTGTCGCTGGGCGCGGAAGTCGACAGCTTGCTTGAAGGCGTCAAGGTGCTGGTCCTTTCCGACTACGGCAAGGGCGCACTGAAAAACCACCAGAGCCTGATCCAGGCGGCGCGAGCCAAGGGTATTCCGGTGCTGGCCGACCCCAAGGGCAAGGATTTTTCCATCTACCGCGGTGCCAGCCTGATCACCCCGAACCTCAGCGAGTTCGAGACCATCGTTGGCCGTTGTGCCGATGAGGCCGAGCTGGTTGCCAAAGGCGTGCAACTGCTGCAGGACCTGGACCTGGGCGCCTTGTTGGTTACCCGTGGTGAGCACGGCATGACCCTGCTGCGCACGGGGCAGCCAGCGCTGCACCTGCCGGCGCGGGCGCGCGAAGTGTTCGATGTGACCGGTGCCGGTGATACTGTCATCTCCACCCTTGCGGCGGCCATTGCGGCTGGCGAGGACCTGCCCCACGCGGTGGCGCTGGCCAACCTGGCGGCAGGCATCGTGGTTGGCAAGCTGGGTACGGCTGCGATCAGCGCCCCTGAACTGCGCCGGGCCATCCAGCGCGAAGAAGGCTCCGAGCGCGGTGTGCTGGGCCTTGAGCAGTTGCTGCTGGCCATCGATGATGCGCGGGCGCACAAAGAGAAGATCGTCTTCACCAATGGCTGCTTCGACATTCTTCACGCCGGGCATGTCACCTACCTTGAGCAGGCGCGGGCCCAGGGCGATCGCCTGATCGTCGCGGTCAACGACGATGCCTCGGTCAGCCGCCTGAAAGGGCCTGGCCGGCCGATCAACAGCGTCGACCGGCGCATGGCCGTTCTGGCCGGCCTGGGGGCGGTGGATTGGGTGATCAGTTTCCCTGAGGGCACGCCGGAAAACCTGCTGAGCCAGGTCAAGCCGGATGTGCTGGTCAAGGGTGGCGACTATGGCATCGACCAGGTGGTGGGCGCCGATATCGTCAAGGCCTATGGCGGTACCGTGAAGGTGCTGGGTCTGGTCGAGAACAGCTCGACCACGGCGATTGTCGAGAAAATCCGCAAAAATTGATTGGGGCCGCTTTGCGGCCCTTCGCGGGCAAGCCCGCTCCCACAGGTACAGCGCAGGTCTTGAGAACTGTGCAGGTCCTGTGGGAGCGGGCTTGCCCGCGAAGGGCTGCAAAGCAGCCCCAGGATGTCACTTGTGCAATGAGGTCCGAGCCCGCTCCAGCAGCGCCCGCGCCTTGTCACCAAACCGCTGCAAGTGCGATGCCCGCAACGGCTTGGGCTCCACCAACCCCTGTTGCTTCACCCAGTCCTTCCAGCGCACTCGCTCGTCCTTCACCACCCAACCTTCCTGCCGGGCAAAACTCTCTGCCAGGTACAGCCCACGCGTACTCGCCGGTACCAGTTCATCCTTCTTCAGCGTATACAGCTCCGCCAGCGGTTGGCCGTCCTTCAACGGCATCAGGTACAGGTCTGGCCGTTTGCGGTTGAGTCGCGCCACCAGCTGGCCGCTCTCCAGTCGCTCATCGACGTGGAACAGGCTGAGCTTTTTGGCTTCACGGGGCACCTGCAGACGCATATCGTAGATCAGTTGCAGCGAGGCGGTGGGCAAGTGCACATAGGCCCGTGGCCGCTCCAGTAGCATCAGGTTGCCGCAGTGCACGGGGCGGGCGGCGCCGGACTGCGGGGTCAGCAGGAAGTGCGGTGTTTCGCGATAGTGCAGGGCGGCGGCGTACGGCACGGGCAGCCAGGTATCATTGAAGCGCCCGCCCAGCCAGCCTTCCGGGGTTTCCAGCAGGCATTCCTCAGCAACTTCCTGCACCGCCGTGTGCAACGGCAGGTTCAGCTCCTGTGCCGGTACATAGCCGGAAATCAGTTTCAGCACCACATCGCCCCGGTCTTGCCGGCGCTGGCGCACCAGCACCCAGTAATCACGGTTTTGCCAATGCAGGGTAAGGCGCACCGACACACCCAGGTTGGCCAGTTCGGCCACGAAGTGCTGCGTGTCGGGTAGCTGGATGGCCTTGCGCCGCTGCTGGGTCTGGGCAAAGTTGAGCGGCATGCCGATACTTTGATAAATCAGCCCATCGGGCGTGGCCTCCACATGCAGCGGCAGTGTCTTGAAGTTGCTCGGGTTCTTGCGGATCAGCGTTCGCGCCACGAGGCTCCTCCTTGCGTCGGGTCAGTCGCCAGGCCCTTGGGCCTGGGGTAACTCAATGCTGGCCCAGGATACGGGCGACGGTGGCCACATTGTGGGCCAGGTGCAGCGGGTTGATGGTGCCGACGATAGCACTGCTGACGCCCGGGTGGGCGAACAGCAGTTCGAAGCTGGCCTGCACCGGGTCAACGCCCGGGGCCAGGCAGACATGTCCACTGGCCAGGGCCTTCTTTACCAGGATGGCCTTGCCGTGTTCGGCAGCGTAGTCCAGCACCGGGCGTTCTGCCTGCTCGTTGAGGTTGTAGGTGACCATGGCGCAGTCGCCCTGTTCCAGTGCTTTCAGGCCGCCGGCCACGGTCTTGCCGGACAGGCCGAAGCCGAGGATCTTGCCCTCCTGCTTCAGTTCAGCCAGGGTCTGGTAGACCTCCTGCTGTTCGAGGATTGCCAGGTCATTGCCGTCGGAATGCACCAGCACCAGTTCGATGCGGTCGGTCTCCAGGCGGCGCAGGCTGCGCTCCACCGAGCTGCGGGTGTGGGCGGCACTGAAGTCGAAGTGCGACTGGCCGTTGTCGAATTCTTCACCGACCTTGCTCACGATCACCCACTCGTTGCGTTGGCCGCGCAGCAGGGGGCCCAGGCGTTCTTCGCTGCGGCCATAGGCCGGGGCGGTGTCGATCAGGTTGATGCCCAGCTCGCGGGCCTGGGCCAGCAGCAGGCGGGCTTCGTCGTCACTGGGGATGGTGAAGCCGGTGGGGTACTTCACGCCTTGGTCGCGGCCCAGTTTGACGGTGCCCAGGCCCAGCGGTGAAACCTTGAAACCGGTGCTGCCCAGCGGGCGATGGAAGTCGTGCAGGGTGGGCAGTGTCATGGCAGCAGTTGCTCCCAGGCAGGAACACCCAGCGGTGGGCGTGGCAGGCCGGCCAGGTCGGCTTGTGCCTGTGGGCGGATGCCGTCGCGCTCCAGGTGGCTGATGACCCGGTCGCTGAAGTCTGGCGCCAAGGCCAGCTTGGTCGGCCAGCCCACCAACAGGCGTTGCTGGTCGGCGAGGAAGGCGTTGTCCGGGCGCACCAGGCCGGACTGCGCAGGTTCGGCGCGGTCGACGCGCAAGGTGGCCCAACGGACCTGGCTTTGATCTACCCATGGCAACAGGCTGGCTATTTCCTTCTGCGCCGCCGCAATCTGTGCTGCCGGCTCACGTGCCACGCCATCGGCTTCAGCCAGATCGCCGCCCAGGTACCAGACCCATTGGCCATCAGCAGCCGGGTGAGTCGTGACTGTTACCCGTGGCTTGGGGCCGCCGCCCAGGCAGTGCGCATACAGCGGCTTGAGGTCAGGGCCCTTGGCCATGACCATGTGCAGCGGGCGGGTTTGCATCGCCGGCTGCTTCAGGCCCAAGGCATGCAGCAGGTCCTCGGTGCCGGCACCGGCGCTGAGCACGATACGCTGGGCGCGGATGTCGCGGCCATCGACGCGCAGGCCTACCAGTTCGTCGCTTTCGCGCAGCGGCTCGATGCGTTCCCCGGCCAACAGGCTGTCGCCCGCCAGGTCGGCCAGGTTGGCCAGCAGGCTGGGTACGTCGATGACCAGTTCGGCCAGGCGATAGACCTTGCCCTTGAAGGCACGGTCTTGCAGGGCCGGCGGCAGTTGTTCGCCTTTTACCTGGTCGACCCGGCCGCGCACGGCCTTGCTCGCGAAGAAGCTGGTGAGGTTGCCTGCCAGGGTGCCTGGCGACCACAGGTAGTGGGCCTCGGACAGCAGACGGGTGTTGCTCAGGTTCAGCTCGCCGCTGCCGCTCAAGGCTTCGCGCCAGCGGCGCGGCATGTCGGCAATGGCTTCCGAAGCACCGGTGAGGGCGCCTTGCAGGGCGTACTTGGTACCGCCGTGAATGATGCCTTGAGACTTGATGGTCTGCTCGCCGCCAAGGCTGGCGCGCTCCACCAGCACTGTCGAATACCCCAGGCGGCGCAGGCGGGCATTGAGCCAGAGGCCTGCGACCCCGGCGCCGACGATCAGCACGTCAGTGGAAATGGCAGATGGCATGGCGGTACCTCGAAGACTGGGACAGCTGGCAAGTATACAGGCAGCTTCAGTGCCCGGCAGTCTTGGAGAACAGCTGAATCACCACCACCCCACCCACGATCATCGCCATCCCCAGCATTGCCGGCACATCCAGCTTCTGCCCGTAGATCACCAGCGCCGCCACACTGATCAGCACAATCCCCAGCCCCGACCAGATGGCATAGGCAATGCCCACCGGAATGCTGCGCACCACCAGGGTCAGCATCCAGAACGCGATGCCATAGCCAACCACCATCAGCAGCAACGGCAATGGCGTGCTCAGGCCTTTCACTGCTTTCATCGAAGCGGTGGCAATGACTTCGGCGCAGATGGCGATGGCGAGGTAGGTGTAGGCATTCATGGCAGGATCCTCCGATAACTGGTCGGGCATTCTAGACCCTACCTGGATGGGGTAAAGTCATTACCTATCAGTTGGGGAGATAGGTTGATGGCCGAGCAATGGAACCTTGAGCAACTGCGCACCTTCCTGCGCGTCGCTGAACTGCGCTCGTTTTCTGCCGTGGCCCGGGAGCAGCGCAAGGCGCAGTCGGCCATCAGCAGCGCGATTGCCCTGCTTGAAACCGACCTGGGGGTCACCCTGTTCGAGCGCAGCAGTGGCCGGCAGCCTAAGCTGACCGAGAACGGCAGTGCGTTACTGGAAGATGCCCGCGAACTGCTGCGACAGTGCGAACGTCTGGATGGCCGCGCCCTTGCGTTGATGCGCGGGCAGGAGGCTTTGCTGCGGGTGGCGCAGGACGAAGCCATGCCTTATCAGCCGGTGATAGACAGCCTCGATGAGCTCGCCAGCCGCTACCCCTATCTGGAGGTGCAACTGGCCAGTGGTGCGCAAGGTGATGTGGCGCGCAAGCTGGTGGAACGCCGCGCCGACCTGGGCCTGTTCTTTCACCACGAAAGCATGCCGACATCACTGGAGCGGCGCGCCTTGGGCAGTGTGGAGATGGTCACGGTGTGCGCCGTCGGCCATCCGCTTGCAGGTGAGGGTCGGGTCACCCGCCAGCAACTGGCCCGCCACCGGCAACTCCTCATCACGCCACAGCAAAGCGGTTACCCCGGCGGCGAGGCAGTCAGCCCGCAGGTGTGGCGTGCCGACAGCTTCTACGCCATGGCCGAATTGCTGATGCGCGGCCTGGGCTGGGCCTGGTTGCCGCGGCATGTGGTGCAGTACCCGACTTATCAGGCGCATATGGTCGAGCTGGACAGCGAGTGGCGCCCGCCTGCACTGGTGGCAGAGCTGGCCTGGCGCCGTGATGAGCCACTGGGGCCTGCGGCGCAGTGGCTGGCCGAGCGCTTTGCAGTGCACTTGCGTGCGATCGGGTAAACTCCGCCGCCATGAACAGAACACTCTATACCTTGCTGTTTCACCTGGGCCTGCCATTGGTTGCGCTGCGCCTGTACCTGCGCGCACGCAAGGCGCCGGCCTATGGCCAGCGCATCGGCGAGCGCTTTGCCTTCAAGCTGCCGGCCATGCGCAGGGCAGGCATCTGGGTGCATGCGGTGTCGGTGGGCGAAAGCATCGCCGCCGCGCCAATGGTGCGGGCCTTGCTGAAGGCCTACCCGGAACTGCCAATCACGCTTACCTGCATGACGCCGACCGGTTCCGAGCGCATTCGCGCCATGTTCGCCGACGAACCGCGCGTGCAGCATTGCTACCTGCCCTACGACCTGCCCTGGGCGGCCGGGCGTTTTCTCGACCATGTGCAGCCCAAGCTGGGCATCATCATGGAAACCGAGCTGTGGCCCAATCACATTCACCAGTGCGCCAAACGCGGCATCCCGGTGGCGCTGGCCAATGCGCGCTTGTCCGAGCGCTCGGCCCGTGGCTATGGGCGCTTTGCCAAGCTGACACGGCCAATGCTGGCGCAGATGAGCCTGATTGCCGTGCAGACCGAAACCGAGGCCCAGCGCTTCCGTGATTTGGGCGCGCGCGCTGAGTGCGTGCAGGTCACCGGTTCGATCAAGTTCGACCTGAAGATTGATGAGCAACTGCTTCCGCGCGCCCAGGCGCTGCGTGCGCAATGGGGGGCTGAGCAGCGCCCGGTGTGGATTGCGGCCAGTACCCATGAAGGCGAGGATGCGCTGATTTTGCAGGCGCACCGGCAGTTGTTGCAGGTGCATGGCGATGCGTTGCTGATCCTGGTGCCGCGCCATCCCGAGCGATTCAATGCGGTACATGTGCTGTGCTGCGAGCAATTCGCTACCGTACGGCGTTCTGCTGGCACGCCCGTCGAGGCGCAAACCCAGGTATTGCTTGGCGATACGATGGGTGAGCTGTTGTTCCTGTATGCGCTGGCCGACATTGCCTTTGTCGGCGGTAGCCTGGTGGCAACCGGTGGGCACAACCCGCTGGAGCCGGCAGCGCTGGCGTTGCCGGTGCTGATGGGGCCGCATGTGTTCAACTTCCTTGAAATCAGCGCGATGCTGCGTGAGGCGGGGGCGTTGCAGCAGGTGGACGATGCCGACGGGCTGGCCGGGGCGGTGCGGCGGCTGGTCGAGTTGCCGCAGGATGCCCAGCGCATGGGCGAGGCGGGTAGGGCGGTGATGCGGGCCAATCAGGGCGCTTTGCGGCGCTTGCTTGATGGCCTTGGCGCGCTCATCCGCTGATTTTTGTGTTGGCTTTTTCGCGGGCAAGCCCGCTCCCACAGGATTGATGCATACGTAGAAAACTGCACAGCCCCTGTGGGAGCGGGCTTGCCCGCGAATGGTCCAACACCTATCTCAAGGCCTGCGCTCGAAGTTCTTGGCCGCTGCAGCCGCCAGGTCCGGTGGCAGGAAGTCCTTGTCCGGGTTGTAGTCCGGCTTCAGGTAACGCTTGAGGTCCGCCAGGTCTTGCGGGCTCAACGTACCCGCCGCTTGCTTCAGGCTCAGGTTGTCCAGAATGTAGTCATAGCGGCTGTTGTTGTAATCCCTCACCGAGGTATACAGCTGGCGCTGGGCATCGAGCACGTCGACGATGTTGCGGGTACCGACCTGGTAGCCGATTTCAGTAGCCTCCAGCGCACTCTGGTTGGAGATGATCGACTGCTTGCGCGCCTGCACCTGTTCCACGTCGGTGTTCACCGCGCGGTGCAGGTTGCGGGTGTTTTCCACCACCTGGCGGCGCAGGCTTTCGCGCTGCTGCTCGCTCTGGCTCAGGCGCTGGTAAGCCTCGCGTACCTGCGAGCTGGTCAGGCCGCCGCTGTAGATCGGAATGTTCAGTTGCAGGCCCACGCTGGTCTGTTCCACATCGCCGCTGTAACGCACGCCTAGTTGCGAAGGGTTGGTGAAGCCCAGGCTGTCGTTGTCACCCTTCTGGTACTTGGCCACTGCATCCAGGGTCGGCGCATGGCCGGCCTTGCGCTGGCGCAGGGTTTCTTCAGCGGCGGACACCGCGTAGTTGGTGGCCAGCAGGTTGAGGTTCTGGCGCCCGGCAGTTTCGACCCAGGCCTTGGCGTCGTTGGGCGTTGGCACCTGCACCGGCAGGCTATGCACCACACCCTGAATCGAGGTGTATTCACGGTTGGTCAGGGTGACCAGTGCTTCAAAGGCATCCTGCACCTGGCGCTCGGCAATGATCCGGTTGGCCCGGGCCGTGTCGTAGCTGGCCTGTGATTGCAGCACGTCGGTCTTGTCCGACAGGCCCACATCGAAACGCTCGTTGGACTGGTCGAGCTGGCGCTTGAACGCGGCCTCTTCGGCTTTGGTGGCGGCCAGGTTGTCCTGGGCACGCAGCACGGCGAAGTAGTTCTGCGCAGTTTGCAGGATCAGGTTCTGTTCAGTGGCCGACAGCTCCAGCGCCGCCTGTTCGTTGACGGCCTCGGCTGCCTGCAACTGGAACCAGCGGTCGGCGCGGAAGATGGGCTGGGCCAGCGTCGCGCTCCATGAGTTACCGCTGCGGTTGGAGGTGATGGAAGGCTCGTCCAGCTTGGTGCGGGTGTTCATCATCTCGGCGCCAGCCGACAGGTTGGGCAGCAACCCGGCGCGGGCCTGTGGCACCACTTCGCGGCGGGCGCCGTAATCGGCGCGGGCGGCGGCCAGGTCGGCGTTGTTGTCCACCGCTTCCTGGTAGACGCTGACCAGGTCGGTCTTCACTGTCGGGGGCACGTCCGCTGCCCAGACCACTCCGTTGGACGCACAAGACACGGCTATCGCCAGTGAGAGTTTGCGCAGCATAGAGGCAATCCTTGTACGAAATTTAATTACTGAACTGTTGAGTATCGGATGACGGGCCAGTGTAGTGCCATGCGCCCCCGGCAACAATCGCCTGGTGTGCCTTTCATCAACCGCGCATTTACCCGCTTGGCTTTGCCGACCACTCCAGTCTAGACTGCGCATGTTCTTGTCGGGGTGCCTTGAAGCAAAGGCTGAGATCGCAGAGGTGCGGATCCCGTTGAACCTGATCAGGTTAGCGCCTGCGTAGGGAACAAGATTGCTCGCCTTCCCGGGGAGCCTCTTGTGCCAGGTCCGGGAATGTCGCAGCTGCATGCAGCTTCAGGCACCCCCATATCCGGCACTGCACCCATCATGGGTGCGTCCGCGCCATTCAGGTTCACCCCGACATTCCACTGCTAGGAAGCCGTCTGGAGAGCCTGTGATGACCAAACAAGAAAAAGCGATCAACCTCAGCGAATCGGCACAAGTCGATCAGCAGTCCGTGCAACCGTTCCCGCGCTCGCGCAAGGTGTATGTCGAAGGCTCGCGCCCGGACATCCGCGTGCCCATGCGTGAAATCAGCCTGGACGACACCCCGACCGATTTCGGTGGCGAAACCAATGCCCCGGTGCTGGTCTACGACACCTCTGGCCCGTACACCGACCCCAACGTGATCATCGACGTGCGCAAGGGCCTGGCCGACGTGCGTTCGGCGTGGATCGACGCCCGTGGTGACACCGAGCGCCTGGACGGCCTGAGCTCCGATTTCGGCCAGCAGCGCCTGAACGATGCCGAACTGGCCAAGCTGCGCTTTGCCCACGTGCGCAACCCGCGCCGCGCCAAGGCCGGCGCCAACGTCTCGCAGATGCACTATGCCCGCCAAGGCATCATCACCGCCGAGATGGAATACGTGGCCATCCGCGAAAACATGAAGCTGCAAGAGGCCCGCGCCGCTGGCCTGCTCAAGGAGCAGCACGCCGGCCACAGCTTCGGCGCCAACATCCCGAAAGAAATCACCCCCGAATTCGTCCGCCAGGAAATCGCCCGTGGCCGCGCGATCATCCCGGCCAACATCAACCACCCGGAAGTGGAGCCGATGATCATCGGCCGCAACTTCCTGGTGAAGATCAACGGCAACATCGGCAACAGCGCACTAGGGTCCTCGATCGAGGAAGAAGTGGCCAAGCTGACCTGGGGCATCCGCTGGGGTTCGGACACGGTCATGGACCTGTCCACCGGCAAGCACATCCACGAAACCCGCGAGTGGATCATCCGCAACTCGCCGGTGCCGATCGGTACCGTGCCAATCTACCAGGCGCTGGAGAAGGTCAACGGCGTGGCCGAAGACCTGACCTGGGAGCTGTTCCGCGACACCCTGATCGAGCAGGCTGAACAGGGCGTGGACTACTTCACCATCCACGCCGGCGTGCTGCTGCGCTATGTGCCGCTGACCGCCAAACGTGTTACCGGCATCGTCAGCCGTGGTGGCTCGATCATGGCCAAGTGGTGCCTGGCGCACCACAAGGAAAACTTCCTGTACACCCACTTCGACGAAATCTGCGAAATCATGAAGGCCTACGACGTCAGCTTCTCGCTGGGCGACGGCCTGCGCCCTGGCTCGATTGCCGATGCCAACGACGCCGCGCAGTTCGGTGAGCTGGAAACCCTCGGCGAGCTGACCAAGATCGCCTGGAAGCACGACGTGCAGTGCATGATCGAAGGCCCGGGCCACGTACCGATGCAGTTGATCAAGGAGAACATGGACAAGCAGCTGGAGTGCTGCGACGAGGCGCCGTTCTACACCCTCGGCCCGCTGACCACCGACATTGCCCCGGGTTACGACCACATCACGTCGGGCATTGGTGCGGCGATGATCGGCTGGTTCGGTTGCGCCATGCTGTGCTACGTCACGCCCAAGGAGCACCTGGGCCTGCCGAACAAGGACGACGTGAAAACCGGCATCATCACCTACAAGATCGCCGCGCACGCGGCCGACCTTGCCAAGGGCCACCCGGGCGCGCAGATTCGCGACAACGCCCTGTCCAAGGCGCGTTTCGAGTTCCGCTGGGAAGACCAGTTCAACCTCGGCCTGGACCCGGACACTGCCCGTGCCTTCCACGACGAGACCCTGCCGAAGGAATCGGCCAAGGTCGCGCACTTCTGCTCGATGTGCGGGCCGAAGTTCTGCTCGATGAAGATCACCCAGGAAGTGCGTGAATACGCCGCCAAGATCGAGACCGTGGACGTGTCGGTCGAAGAAGGCATGCGCGAGCAGGCCGAGCGGTTCCGCCAGGAAGGCAGCCAGCTGTACCACAAAGTCTAAGTCGCAGCGCCTTACCCTGTGGGAGCGGGCGTGCCTGCGAACAAGGGCGAAGCCCTTGCCAGGCACCGCGGTGCTTGCTTCGCAGGCACGCCCGCTCCCACAGGGTGCTGTGTGCAACCCCTAATTCTTTTGGCGAACATAACAATGACCACCCCCAGCCAGTTTTCCCCCGACCACCCGGTCCCTACCCACCAGCGCATCTTCGGTGCCCGCGACCTGTTCTCGCTCTGGTTCTCTCTCGGCATCGGCCTGATGGTGCTGCAGGTCGGCGCCATGCTGGCCCCCGGTCTGGGCCTGGCGGGCGCCGTGCTGGCCATCGCACTGGGCACCGGCGTGGGCGTACTGTTGCTGGGGGCTGCCGGTGTGATCGGCAGCGACACCGGCCTGTCGGCTATGGGTACCCTGAAACTCAGCCTGGGCAGCCACGGCGCGCGCCTGCCGGCGCTGCTCAACCTGCTGCAACTGGTCGGCTGGGGCGCGTTCGAGATCATTGTCATGCGCGATGCCGCCAGCCTGCTGGGCGCGCGCGCCTTCGGCGAAGACAGTGCCTGGAACAGCCCGATGCTGTGGACCCTGTGCTTCGGTGCCCTGGCCACCTTGCTGGCAGTGAGCGGGCCACTGGCCTTCGTGCGCAAGGTACTGCGCGCCTGGGGTATCTGGTTGCTGCTGGGTGCTTGCGTCTGGCTGACCTGGAACCTGTTCGCCAAAGCTGACCTGGCTGATCTGTGGAACCGCGCCGGGGACGGCTCGATGTCGCTGGCGGTGGGCTTCGACATCGTCATTGCCATGCCCCTTTCGTGGCTTCCGCTGATCGCCGACTACTCGCGCTTCGCCCGCAACGGCAAGCATGTATTTGGCGGTACGGTAGTGGGCTACTTCATCGGCAACACCTGGCTGATGAGCCTGGGCGTGGCTTACACCCTGGCCTTCGCTGCCAATGGCGAGGTCAATGCCCTGCTGCTGGCCCTGGCGGCCGCCGGTATGGGTATTCCGCTGTTGCTGATTTTGCTGGACGAGTCGGAAAAGGCCTTTGCCGACATTCATTCGGCGGCCGTGTCCACGGGTGTGCTGGTGCCGGTGAAGGTCGAGCACCTGGCCTTGGCCATTGGTGTGCTGTGCACCCTGATCGCTTTGCTGGCGCCGCTGGCCCAGTACGAAAACTTCCTGCTACTGATCGGCTCGGTGTTCGCGCCGCTGTTCGGCGTGGTGCTGATGGACCACTACGTGGTGCGTCGCCGTCGTCTGCCGGCCCAGGTGGGTGGTTTGCACTGGCAGGCGCTGCTGGCCTGGGTGGTGGGTGTGGCGGCTTACCATGTCATCGCTACACAAGCGCCGGACTTCGGGGCGACCCTGCCGGCACTGGTGCTGGCAGGGCTACTGCACGGGCTGTTGAGCCTCAGCCGCGGCCGGGAAACAGTTCAGGCTTGAGCACGCCATTCAGGCGCGGGTAAGGGATCTTCAGCTCTACGTGGCCCATGGAATAGGGCGCGATGGCGTAGACCTCATACTTGACCACGACTGCGCCGTACGTCAGGGCGATGTGCGGCGATTTCTTGAACGGCCAGGTTTTGACGAACTCGGCGTCCTTGTCCATGCCCACGCTCATCAGCCAGGCCCGGTGCGACTCTTCGACGGTTTTCCAGAAGGTGTCTTCCTGGCCGGGCACCAGCATGTCCTGCAGGGTCAGTACCTTGTCCAGCTTGCGCGAATAGTTGATGAAACCGCGCCCCGGCATGCCGTGGGCGCCACCGCTGTCCAGGTAACTGGACAATTCGATGATCACCAGCCCGTCATGCTGCTCGCGTACTTTGGCTTGCAGGTAGCTGCTGTTACGTTTGTCGGCGCTGGCCAGGTATTGCTGCTCGTAGGCCTGCAGGGTGCTCGGCGCGGTGCCATGCTGATTGTCTTCGGTCAGTTGCAGCAGGCGTTTTTCGACGATGGCGTCCAGCTTTGGCAAGGCCGGGAAGTGGACCATGTCGATGTTCACCAGCGGGCAGTCGCTTTCGCTGCAGCCGGGTTTCACGTGCTCCCAGGCGTCGCGCTTGACCTCGAGCGGGGTCCGGTAGTTGGGCGTGAACAGGCTCTGGCAGGCGCCCAGAGCGAGTGCCAGCACGGCCACGGATGTCAGTTTGACAAGTGTCATGATGATCCTTGCAGAACAGGGAAAAGTCGGCCTTTGACCGTCTGCGCGGCCTTCAGTTCGCCACTAAGCTAACAGAGTGAAGACCTGCTGTCCCGAGTGCGCCAGCGGTTGGCGGAAAGGGATGAAACCGGCAGGCGTGCAGAGTAGGATGGCGCGATGCAGTAACCAGGCGGTTGATGTAGCAACGAGGATTTCCATGTCAGACACATTGAATTCGGTGCCCAAGGCGGTCGAGATCGTCAAGCGGGCCAACTGTTTCCAGGGCTTCTACAAGCTCGACAAGGTGCACCTGCGCCACGAACTGTTTGCCGGAGGCATGGGCCGCGAGATCAGCCGCGAACTGTTCGTGCGCCACGATGCAGTGTGTGTACTGCCTTACGACCCGTTGCGTGATGAAGTGGTGCTGATCGAGCAGTTTCGCGTGGGCGCCATGGGCAAGATCGATAACCCCTGGCTGATCGAGATGGTCGCCGGGCTGATCGACAAGGACGAACAACCCGAGGAAGTTGCCCACCGCGAAGCCGAAGAAGAAGCAGGCCTGACGTTCAGTGCACTGTGGCCGATGACCCGCTACTTTCCGTCGCCTGGTGGCAGTGACGAATACGTTCATCTGTTCCTTGGCCGGTGCAGCAGCGAGGGTGCGGGCGGCCTTCATGGCCTGGAAGAAGAGGGCGAAGACATTCGCGTGCGCGTGTGGTCGTTCGAGGACGCCTTGCAGGCTGTGCGCGACGGGCGTATCTGCAACGCGGCGACCATCATCGGCCTGCAATGGCTGGCGCTGAACCGCGACGAAGTACGAGGTATGTGGAAGTGAACCTGCTGCGCGAGCGCTATCGAGTCGATCTGGTCGGGCTGCAGGCAGCCTGCGAGGCCAACTACGCCCGGCTGATGCGCCTGTTGCCCGACATGCGCACCACCCAGAGCTCGCGCCGTATCGGCATGACGCAGGGTGACCAGATGCTCGGTGTGCTGGTGCTCGACGTGGTGCTGGCCTGCCCGTACACCACCACCCTGCATGTACGCCAGGAACACAGCCTGCCGTGGTTGCCGGTACCGCATCTTGAGGTGCAGGTTTATCACGATGCGCGCATGGCCGAAGTGGTCAGTGCCGAACACACGCGGCGCCTGCGCAGCATCTATCCGTACCCGAACGAGGCCATGCATCAACCGGACGAAAAGGCCCAGCTCAACCTGTTCCTCGGTGAATGGCTGAGCCATTGCCTGGCTTGCGGTCACGAACTGGCAAGTGTTCGCTGACATGCGGCCAGACCTGATGCGCCCTGTGCATGTGGTGCAACTGACCGACGCTCACCTTTTCGCCGATCCTGCCGGCAGCATGTTGGGCCTTAAAACCCGTGACAGCCTGCGCCATGTGGTGGCCCAGGTGCAGCGTGAGCAACCGCTTGTCGACTTGCTGCTGTGCACGGGGGACCTGTCCCAGGATGCCAGTGTTGCCTCTTATGAAGCGTTTCGTGAGCTGACCACGCCATTTGCCGTGCCCACCCGCTGGTTGCCGGGCAACCATGACGAAGCCCGGGTCATGGCCGAAGTGGCACCGGAGCTTGTGCAGGCGGTGACCGATATTGGCGCGTGGCGCGTGGTCATGCTTAACACCGCCGTGCGCGGTGCAAACCACGGGTTTCTTGAAGATGACCAGCTGGCGGTGCTGAAAGCCGCCTTGGAAGGCGCAGGTGAGCGGTATTGCCTGGTGTGCTTCCACCATCAGCCGGTGGACATCGGCTGCGCCTGGATCGCGCCGATCGGCTTGTGCAACGCCCAGGCACTGTTCGATATCGTCGAGGCTTATCCACAGGTGCGGGCGTTGCTGTGGGGGCATGTGCATCAGGAATGGGATGAAGTACGCGATGGCCGGCGCCTGCTGGCCACGCCGTCGACCTGCATTCAGTTCGCGGCGCGCAGTGAGGATTTCCAGGTGAGCGAGGAACACCCAGGTTACCGCTGGTTGCGCCTGCATGCCGATGGGCGGCTGGAGACCGGGGTTGAGCGGGCCACGGACTTTGAGGTGAAACTCGACTTCGATAGCCCAGGTTATTAGAGGAATTCAGGGCTGTTCCCACAGGGATTGCACAGGAGCTGGTACTGGCAATTTGAAGAAATTATTGCGATGCCCGTTGTACTGCGTCAAAACCCGGCGAACGCGCTACACTGCGCGTCCCTGCGCCCGCATCATCAGGCGCAACGCCACAGTTTCCGGGGGCAGCATGTCGGGTTCCATCCTTTATATCCATGGCTTCAACAGCTCGCCGCTTTCCACCAAGGCGCGCCAGCTCGAAGCCGTGATGCAGCACCTGGGGCTGTCGGCCCAGCTACGCGTGCCTGCCTTGCACCACCACCCGCGCCAGGCCATCGCCCAGCTCGAAGCGGCTATCGCAGAACTCGGTGCGCCATTACTGGTGGGCAGCTCGCTCGGCGGCTACTATGCCACCCATCTGGCCGAGCGCTATGGCCTGAAAGCGCTGCTGGTCAACCCGGCGGTAACCCCGCACAAGCATTTCGACGGTTACCTGGGCACCCAGCGCAATCATTACAGTGGTGAAACCTGGGAGCTGACCCACGATCACGTGAAGGCCCTGGCCGAGCTGGAAGTACCGGCCCCGGTCGATGCCAGCCGCTATCAAGTGTGGCTGCAGACCGCCGATGAAACCCTGGACTATCGCCACGCCGAACACTATTACCGTGCATGTGCCCTGCGCATCCAGGCCGGTGGCGACCACAGCTTCCAGGGCTTCGCCCAGCACCTGCCGGCACTGCTGGCCTTCGCCGGCATTGCCCGCGGGCAGTATGCGGCGCTCGACTTTTCTGTATTTTGACTTTTTTGCACTCACCAGACTGACGAAGAGACCCTATGGCCAATCCCAGCGCTAGCGCCTATAACGCAGACGCCATCGAAGTCCTCTCGGGCCTTGACCCGGTCCGCAAGCGGCCGGGCATGTACACCGATACCAGCCGCCCCAACCACCTGGCCCAGGAAGTCATCGACAACAGCGTCGACGAAGCCCTGGCTGGCCACGCCCGTTCGGTGCAGGTCATCCTGCATGCGGACCACTCGCTTGAAGTCAGCGACGATGGCCGCGGCATGCCCGTGGACATCCACCCGGAAGAGGGTGTGTCCGGGGTTGAGCTGATCCTCACCAAGCTGCACGCCGGCGGCAAGTTCTCCAACAAGAACTACCAGTTCTCCGGTGGTTTGCACGGTGTGGGTATTTCGGTGGTCAACGCCCTGTCGACCCAGGTGCGTGTGCGCGTCAAGCGCGACGGCAACGAATACCAGATGACCTTTGCCGATGGCTTCAAGGCCAGCGAGCTGGAAGTGGTCGGTTCGGTCGGCAAGCGCAACACCGGCACCAGCGTCTACTTCAGCCCCGACCCGAAGTACTTCGACTCGCCCAAGTTCTCCATCAGCCGCCTCAAGCATGTGCTCAAGGCCAAGGCCGTGCTGTGCCCGGGCCTGCTGGTCAGCTTCGAGGACAAGGCCAGCGGTGAAAAGGTCGAGTGGCACTATGAAGACGGTTTGCGCTCTTACCTGGTCGATTCGGTCAACGCGTTCCAGCGCCTGCCCGACGAGCCGTTCTGCGGCAGCCTTGCCGGTAACAAGGAAGCCGTTGACTGGGCACTGCTGTGGCTGCCAGAGGGCGGCGACAGCATCCAGGAAAGCTATGTCAACCTGATTCCGACCGCCCAGGGCGGTACCCACGTCAACGGCCTGCGCCAAGGGCTGCTGGATGCCATGCGCGAGTTCTGCGAGTTCCGCAACCTGCTGCCGCGCGGGGTGAAGCTGGCACCGGAGGACGTCTGGGAACGCATCACCTTCGTGCTGTCGATGAAGATGCAGGACCCGCAGTTCTCCGGGCAGACCAAAGAGCGCCTGTCTTCGCGTGAAGCGGCAGCGTTCGTTTCCGGCGTGGTCAAGGACGCCTTCAGCCTGTGGCTCAACGCCCACCCCGAGCTGGGCATGCAGCTGGCCGAGCTGGCCATCAGCAATGCCGGACGCCGCCTCAAGGCCAGCAAGAAGGTCGAACGCAAGCGCATCACTCAGGGCCCGGCATTGCCCGGCAAGCTGGCCGATTGTGCGGGCCAGGACCCGATGCGTGCAGAGCTGTTCCTGGTCGAGGGTGACTCGGCCGGTGGCTCGGCCAAGCAGGCGCGGGACAAGGAGTTCCAGGCGATCCTGCCGCTGCGCGGCAAGATCCTCAACACCTGGGAAGTGGACGGTGGCGAAGTCCTGGCCAGCCAGGAAGTACACAACATTGCCGTGGCCATTGGCGTTGACCCCGGTGCCACCGACCTTGCGCAGCTGCGCTACGGTAAAATCTGCATCCTCGCCGACGCCGACTCTGACGGCCTGCACATTGCCACGCTGCTGTGCGCGCTGTTCGTTCAGCACTTCCGGGCGTTGGTCGAGGCCGGGCACGTGTATGTGGCCATGCCGCCGCTGTACCGCATCGATCTGGGCAAGGAAATCTACTACGCCCTCGACGAAGCCGAGCGTGACGGCATCCTCGACCGCCTGGTGGCCGAGAAGAAGCGCGGCAAGCCGCAGGTCACCCGCTTCAAGGGCCTGGGCGAGATGAACCCGCCACAGCTGCGCGAAACCACCATGGACCCGAACACCCGGCGCCTGGTGCAGCTGACCCTGGATGACGTGCAGGCCACCTGCGAGCTGATGGACAAGCTGCTAGCCAAGAAGCGCGCCGGCGACCGCAAGAGCTGGTTGGAAACCAAAGGCAACCTGGCCGAGGTCATGGTTTGATTCGGCAGTTTCTTGCCGTTTGCCTTGCGCTGGTTGCCCTGCCAAGCCTGGCGGGCAACTGGCCCGAGCTGAAGCTCAGTGCCGAACACCCGATCGACGGCATGCGCGGTGGCAACCTTTCGGGCCTGGTGGAGTGCCGGGGCGGGCTGTGGGGCGTGTCCGATCGCGACGACGACCGTATCTACCGCTTCGACCAGCAAAACCCGACCTGGCGTGCGCAACCGCTGACCTTCACCCCGCCATCGCCACCGGAAAGCGGCCTGCCTTGGGGCCTGAAGTCGCGCAACTGGGCGGCGTCTTACATTCGCGGAGGCGAGCTGGACTTCGAGGGCATCACCTGTGATCAGGCGGGTAACCTCTACCTGGCCAGTGAGGCCCATGCCGCCGTGTTGCAGTTGCCCGTGGACGGCGAACCGGACTGGTTGAAAATCGACCCGGCCATGGTTCGCCAGGCCCGCGCCAGCGGCATGCTGCTGAACTTCAATGCACTGTTCGAAGGCCTGGCGATCAACCCGGCGGGCGACCGCCTGTGGCTGGCCGCCGAGCGCGAACGGCGTGGCCTGGTAGCCATCGAGCGGCAGCAATCGGTGTGGACTTGCGGGCGCAGCTGTGTGCTGTTGAGCGAGGCCGGGGTCGAGATGCAGCCTGCGCAAATGCCCGATGCCCGAGCGCTTTCGCGTGATTTTTCCGACCTGGCCTGGTTCGAGGGCAAGCTGTTCACGCTCGAACGCAACGCCTACCGGGTGTGCCGGCGTGATGTCGACAGCGGCAAGGTCGAGCGTTGCTGGTCGTTTGCAGCAGATGCCCTGGTGGAGTCGCGCCGCTACGCGCAACCGTTCGGCCTGGCCGAAGCGCTTGTCATCGATGCCAAGGGCGCCTGGATTGGCCTGGACAACAACAACGGCGCCCGCGCCGATGGTGAAACACGCCCGATCGTCTGGCGCTTCGACGCGCCGGAAGGTGGCTGGAGCGCCAAACCATGAGCCAGACGCCGGGCAAGCGCGCGGGCAGGGTGCTGATGGTCGTCGCCTGGGCGGCGGCACTGTTTCTTGCCACGCGTTTTTTCGGCCAGTGGGAAGACAGCCAGCGTAACCCCAACACCCAGGTGCAGTCCGAGCATGGCGAAGGCTTTATCGAGGTGCGGCTGCTGAGCAATGGCCAGGGCCATTTCGTGGTGGATGGTGCCATCAATGGCCAGGTGGTGCATTTCATGCTCGACACCGGCGCTACCGACGTGGCCATCCCCGAGGCATTGGCTCGGGACCTGAACCTGGAGCGGGGCAGCCCGGTACTGCTCAGCACCGCCAACGGGCGCACCGAGGGCTACCGCACACGCCTGGCCAGCCTGCAACTGGGGGACATCCGCCTGCAGGGCGTACGCGCAATCGTGGTGCCAGGCCTAGACGGGCCAACCGTATTGCTGGGCATGAGTGCCCTGAAACAACTTGAATTTACCCAGCGCGGCGGCACCATGCTGCTGCGCCAGAACCTGAAATGACGAGGCCCGCATGAGCGACTCACTGGAACTCAGCCTGGACGGCGTAGAACGCCGCTCGCTGGCTGACTTCACCGAACAGGCCTACCTCAACTATTCCATGTACGTGATCATGGACCGCGCCTTGCCGCACATCGGCGACGGCTTGAAGCCGGTGCAGCGACGCATCGTCTACGCCATGAGCGAGTTGGGGCTCGATGCCGATGCCAAGCACAAGAAATCGGCGCGTACCGTCGGTGACGTGCTCGGTAAGTTCCACCCCCACGGCGACTCGGCCTGCTACGAGGCCATGGTGCTGATGGCGCAGCCGTTCAGCTACCGCTACACCCTGGTCGACGGCCAGGGCAACTGGGGTGCGCCGGACGATCCGAAGTCGTTCGCCGCCATGCGTTACACCGAGGCGCGCTTGTCGCGCTACGCCGAAGTGCTGCTGAGCGAAGTCGGCCAGGGCACCGTCGACTGGGTGCCGAACTTTGACGGCACCCTGCAGGAGCCGGCCGTGCTGCCCGCGCGCCTGCCCAACATCCTGCTCAACGGCACCACCGGTATCGCCGTGGGCATGGCCACCGACGTACCGCCGCACAACCTGCGTGAAGTGGCCAGCGCCTGTGTGCGCCTGCTCGACGAGCCAAAGGCCACCATCGAGCAGCTGTGCGAGCACATCCAGGGGCCGGACTACCCGACAGAGGCCGAGATTGTCACGCCTCGGGCGGAAATCCTCAAAATGTACGAGAGCGGCCGTGGCTCGATCCGCATGCGTGCCGTGTACCGCGTCGAAGATGGCGATATCGTCGTCACCGCGCTGCCGCATCAGGTTTCCGGGGCCAAGGTGCTGGAGCAGATCGCCGCGCAGATGCAGGCCAAGAAGCTGCCGATGGTCGCCGACCTGCGTGACGAGTCGGACCACGAAAACCCGTGCCGCATCGTCATCATCCCGCGTTCCAACCGCGTGGATGCCGACGAACTGATGCAGCACCTGTTCGCCACCACCGACCTGGAAAGCAGCTACCGGGTGAACGTGAACATCATCGGCCTCGACGGTCGGCCGCAGTTGAAGAACCTGCGTGCCATCCTGGTGGAGTGGCTGGAGTTCCGTACCAACACGGTTCGCCGCCGCTTGCAGCACCGCCTGGACAAGGTCGAGAAGCGTCTGCACCTGTTGGACGGTTTGCTCACCGCGTTCCTCAACCTGGATGAAGTGATCCATATCATCCGTACCGAGGAGCACCCCAAGCAGGCGCTGATCGAACGCTTCGAGCTCACCGAGATTCAGGCTGACTACATCCTCGAGACCCGCCTGCGGCAGCTGGCACGCCTTGAAGAGATGAAGATCCGCGGCGAGCAGGACGAGTTGCTGAAGGAGCAAGCCAAGCTGCAGGCCTTGCTGGGTAGCGAGGCCAAACTGCGCAAGCTGGTGCGTAGCGAACTGATCAAGGATGCCGAAACCTACGGCGACGACCGCCGCTCGCCGATTGTCGAGCGCGCCGAAGCCAAGGCGCTGTCGGAAAACGAACTGATGCCGACCGAGCCGGTTACCGTGGTGCTGTCGGAGAAGGGCTGGGTGCGTTGTGCCAAAGGCCACGATATCGACGCTACAGGCCTTTCCTACAAGGCCGGCGACGGCTTCAAGGCCGCTGCGGCCGGGCGTTCCAACCAGTTTGCCGTGCTCATCGACTCCACCGGCCGCAGCTACTCGCTGGCCGCTCACAGCCTGCCATCGGCGCGTGGCCAGGGCGAGCCGTTGACGGGCCGCCTGACGCCGCCACCGGGTGCGACCTTCGAATGCGTGCTGCTGCCGGATGACGATGCACTGTATGTGGTGGCATCGGATGCCGGTTACGGCTTTGTGGTCAAGGGCGAAGACCTGCAGGCCAAGAACAAGGCCGGCAAGGGCCTGCTCAGCCTGCCCAACGGCGCCAAGGTCATGACCCCGCGCCCGGTGGCCGACCGCGAGCAGGACTGGCTGGCGGCAGTCACCACCGAGGGCCGGTTGTTGGTATTCAAGGTCAGTGACTTGCCACAGCTGGGTAAAGGCAAGGGCAACAAGATCATTGGCGTGCCGGGCGACCGGGTGGCCAGCCGTGAAGAATTTGTCACCGATCTGGCGGTGATCCCCGAAGGTGCAACCCTTGTATTGCAAGCCGGCAAGCGTACCCTATCTCTGAAAGCGGACGACCTGGAGCATTACAAGGGCGAGCGCGGACGGCGGGGCAGCAAGCTGCCGCGCGGCTTCCAGCGCGTCGATGGGTTGCAGGTGGAAGTACCGGCTTAACCGGTAGAAATGTCTGGAACGGCAATTTCAGCGCCGTTCCGGGCAGAAATGCTGGAGTCGGACGATTATTTCGCGGATGATATGGCCCTTGCGGTGCCGACGTAGTCGTGTGCCCGTTTGAATCTCTATGTATCACTGCGGTCTGCCTGTAGGCGACCGCCTGGATGGGATGATGAAATTTCTGCGCCTTCCATTTGCGCTGTTGATGACTGGCCTGCTGGGCCTTGGCGGGTGCACCATGCATCAGCCGGTTGCCCTGTACCAGCTCGACAGTGGTGATCCTGGCCAGCCTTCGCAAAGTGCAGGCATGGCCGTGGTACTCGGCCCGGTATCGGTGGCCGATTACCTGCAGCGCGAGACGTTCCTGCAACGTCAGGCCGATGGCAGCCTGAGCGCGGCGACCGACGGTCGCTGGGCGGGCAGCCTTTCGTCGGATATCGACCAGCTGCTGGTGCGTCAGCTTGCCTGGCGCCTGGACAGCCAGCGCGTGGTGCTGGCCCCGGCAACCGCTGGTTTCAGCCCGGATGTACAAGTGCTGTTGTCGATCACCCGCCTGGACTCGGGCAAAAACCAGCCGGCAATCCTGGATGCTCAGTGGCGCCTGTTGGACCGCCGTGGCCATGTGCGTGACAACCGCATCGTTCACCTTGAGCAGCCGCACGAGGGGAGCGAGTCGTCGCAGGTGCAGGCCCAGGGCCAACTGCTGCAGAAGCTGGCTGAACAGCTGAGCACGGCGGTGAAGCCACTGGCCAACCAGCCGGCAATTGCCGAAGAGTCGCCTAAAAAGCCCGCAGCGCCGGTGCAAGTGAAGAAGGCGCCGGAGAAGTCCAAGATCCCGATGGCTTCGCCGATTCGTACCGATATGGAAGTGTATCGGTTCTGATCAAGCCGCCAGCCACAAAAAAGCCCGCATGTTTGCGGGCTTTTTCATGTCTGCAAGGTTGACGCGGACTTTGTGGGAGACGCTATCAGGCCCTGCGCTCGTGCATCCGCGCCAACTGCCGCTCCAGCATCGACGGATAAGGCTCCATCAAACGCTCCACGCAGCAGGCACCCTCAGGGCTGGCAATCGGGCGAATACGCGCACGCTGGCGAATCAGCGCGTCATCGCTGATCTGCCGCTCTACCAGCAACAGGTTGCGGCTGTGTTGCGACAGTGCCAGGGCATCCTGGGCCTTTTCGGCCATCAGCAGGTCCACCATCTCCAACCCTTGCAGGTCGTTGCCCAAGGCCAGGCCCAGCTGTAGCTGCAGGGTGATGCCGCTGTCGGCCACTTCAATCTGCAGGGCGTGGCCCAGGGCGCGCAACAGCTCGCCGCAGCAGATGGCATTGGTCAGGTAGTCTTCGCCGCACTCGCGGCTGTGGAACAGCACCAGGGTGCTGCCATCGTTCAGCGTGTGGGTTTCACCGTCGTAGAGCGAAGCCGCGTGCTCCAGGCAATCGCGGTAGCGTTCGGTCAGCTCGGTGAGGCGTGTGCGTGGCAAACGGCGCAACTGCTCCTGCGAGCCCAGTTGCACGGCAAGGACGGCGCTGTACTGCGGTTCGTCAGACCCGACCACGGCAGCGGCCTTGGGTGCACTGTCGTCGTCCAGCAGGCCGGCGAAGGCGTCGTCGTCCTCGTCTTCTACCGCGGCAACCCTGGCGCGTGGTGCGGCCTTGGGGGCCGGTGAAGGCTCGTGCAGGTCGTCGTATTGCGCGTCGTCCTCTTCCTCCAGCTCGGGCTCTGGCGGCGGCGGCGGGGCCAGGCGCGCATGCAGCTGGCGGGCGATATCGCCGATCTCGTCCTGGCGGTTGGTGGCCGGGGTGTAGGGTTGCGGGTCGCGCAGCCATACCCGTAACTGCAGCAGCGGCAGGGTAATGAAACGGCCCTGGCGCAGGCTCAGGGTCAACGCGAGTACCAGCAGGATGGCGGCCAGGATACCCATGCTCTGCAGGCTGATCAGCATCGGCTGCTGGAACTGGCTCATGTCCAGGCTTATGCGCAGTTGCCCGGCAGTGACGTCCTGGAAGGTGATCTTGGTCTGGTACAAGCCCTCGGCCTCACCCAGCAGGCTGTTGCGCGGGCGCTGGCCGGCTTCGGCGAGGATGCGGTTGTCCACACTGTAGATTGCCGCATGGGCCACCAGCGGGTTTTTCACCAGGTTACCCAGCAGCACGTTGAGGCTGAGGATGTCGTTTGACACCAGCAGCTCGGTTGCCGACGTGGCCGTCTGGGTGGTCAGGCTCTGGCCCAAGGCGTCGGCCTGCTGATGCATGGCCTGCTTGAACTGCAGGCCCATGACGCAGGCATAGATCACCAGCGCCAGCGCCACCAGGAAGATGTTGGTGCAGGCGATACGCAGTGCCAGCGGCACGCGACGTTGACTCAGGGCACGATAGATCATCAGGAAGAAGTTGTCTGGTTTGACGGGCGTGGGCCGGTTCACTGAGCTCGGCTCTTAATGGCATGAAAGTGGGGGGAGTATAGCGACCCGGGTTTTGTCGGCAAAGTATCGTTGGCGCCCGATGGTCACGGAAAATCGGTAGAATGCGCATTTTTCATCGAAGTCGGAGCCAGGTTGTGCGCGAAATCGTCCTGATCAACATCACCGGTGAGGACCGTCCCGGTCTCACTGCGGCTATCACCGGCGTCCTGCTGCAGGGCGGTGTGAGCATCCTCGACATCGGCCTGGCGGTCATGCACGGCACCTTGTCGTTCGGCATTCTGGTCGATATCCCGGACAACGAAGTGGCTACCGCGCTGCTGCAAAGCGTGCAGGCCAAGGCTCACGAGCTGAACTTGCAGGCCCGCTACACGCCGATTTCCGAGGCGGACTACCAGCACTGGGCCGACGGCCAGGGTGAAGCGCGCCACATCGTGACCCTGCTCAGCCGCAAGATCACCCCCGAGCAATTGCAGCGTGTGAGTGCGGTGATCAGCCAATACGGCCTGACTATCGAGCGCATCGAACGCCTGTCGGCCCGGGTAGCGCTGGACGCCGAAACCAAAAAGGGCAAGGCGGCCATCGAGATTTCCGTGCGCGGCGTGCCGAGCGACGCCCAGGCCCTGCGGGCTGACTTCTTCGCCCTGGCTGAAGCGCTGAGCGTCGACATCGCCTTCCAGAAGGACGACCTGTTCCGTCGCAACCGCCGTCTGGCGGTGTTCGACATGGACTCCACACTGATCGAGGCCGAAGTCATTGATGAATTGGCTAAGGCGGCCGGCGTGGGTGAGCAGGTGGCGGCCATCACCGAGCGTGCCATGCGCGGCGAGCTGGACTTCCGCGCCAGCTTCAAGGAGCGCATGGCGCTGCTCAAGGGCCTGGATGTGGGCGTGCTGGACGAAATCGGGGCTTCGCTGCGCCTGACCGAGGGCGCCGAAAACCTGTTCGCCGAACTCAAGCGCCTGGGTTACAAGACGGCGATCCTGTCGGGCGGCTTTACCTACTTTGCCCGCCAGGTGCAGGCGCGTCTGGGTATCGACTACGTATTTGCGAACGAGCTGGAAGTGGTCGACGGCAAGGTGACCGGCGTGGCGGTCGAGCCGATCGTCGATGCCCAGCGCAAGGCCGAGCTGTTGCAGAAGCTGGCCAGTGAAGAAGGTTTGCAGCTGGAGCAGACCATTGCCGTGGGTGACGGTGCCAACGACCTGCCGATGCTGTCGCTGGCCGGGTTGGGCGTGGCGTTCCGCGCCAAGCCGCTGGTGCGCCAGTCGGCCAAGCAGGCCATTTCCACCCTGGGGCTGGATGGTGTGCTGTACCTGCTGGGCCTGCGCGACCGCGAAGCCCGCGGTTGACCTGGGTGTCTGGGGCTGCAAAGCCCCCAAAAAAAGGCCTTGCTCATGCAGGGCCTTTTTCATGCGGCTGAATCAAGCCTGTGCAGGCTCTGCCAACAGCTGCCCCATGCGCACTGCGGAACCAGCGCCCAGATTTTCAGCCCATTTCACCTGCTCTGGCCCGAACAGCACGATGGCGGTCGAGCCCAGCTTGAAGCGGCCCAGCTCGGCACCTTTCTCCAGGTGGATCGGCGCACGACTGGCTTCGTCGTAACGGAAAGTCTTCAGCTCACGCTTGGGCGGCGTCACCAGCCCGGCCCACACGGTCTCGATCGAGGCCACGATCATTGCACCCACCAACACCACGGCCATCGGCCCGCGTTCGGTGTCGAACAGGCAGACCACGCGCTCGTTGCGGGCGAACAGCTCGGGAACGTTCTCTGCGGTGGTCTGGTTGACCGAGAACAGGCGGCCCGGCACGTAGACCATTTCGCGCAGGGTACCGGCCAGCGGCATGTGCACGCGGTGGTAATCCTTGGGCGACAGGTAGATGGTGGCGAACTCGCCGCCCATGAACGGCGCGGCCATGGCCGGATCGCCGCCCAGCAGCTCTTGCGCGCTGAAACCGTGGCCCTTGGCCTGGAAGATGCGACCGTGCTCGATCGGGCCGAGCTGGCTGACGGCGCCGTCGGCGGGGCACAGGATTGCGCCCGGGGTTTCGTCCAGTGGGCGGGCACCTGGCTTCAGGGCGCGGGTGAAGAATGCATTGAAGTGCTCGTAGGCGCTCAAGTCCTCGACCAGGGCCTCGGACATGTTCACCTGGTAGCGCTTGGCGAACCAGGCGGTAAAGGCGTTTTTGAACCAGCGCGCGCGGCACTCGGCAACGCAGCCGGCCAACCGCGACAGCAGGTGGTGCGGCAGCAGGTACTGGCTGATGATGAACAGACGGGATTTCATGCAGGTTCCTTAAACTTCTACAGGCGTGTCCGGGTGGTTGCCCCATTCGCTCCACGAGCCGGCATAGGCCTTGACGCGTGGGTAGCCGAGGGCCTTGGCCACCAGATAAGTGAAACCGGAGCGGCGATGGGTCTGGCAGTGGGTGATCACTTCCTTGTCAGGGGTGATGCCCAGTTGCTCGAGGACTGCTTTGATGTCCTTGCGAATGCGCAGGTGGTCGTTCAGATCCATGCCTGCGGTCCACTCGAAGTTGATCGCGCCGGGGATATGGCCACCCTTGGCTGCCAGCACTTTCTCGCCGTTGAATTCCTGCGGGCCGCGCGCGTCCCAGATGACCAGGTCATCGGCGCCCAGGCGGCTTTGCAGGTACTCGCGGGTGGCGGTGGGCGCGTTGTCGATACGCAGGTGCACCGGATGGTTGCCGCTGGCGGGCACTTCGGTGGTCAGCTTGTCTGCTGGCCAGGCCTGGATGCCGCCATTGAGATAGTGGTAATGCTTATGGCCGATCACGTCGAGCAGCCAGATGAAACGCCCGGCCCAGCCGCCGCCTTCATCGTCATACACCACATACACGGCGTCGTTGCGGTGGCCGAGTTCGCTGAACAGTTTTTCCAGGTCACCCAGCGTAGGCAGCAGGCCGGGTGCAGGAGGCTGGCCAAGCTGGGTACGCTTGCCTTCGACAAAGCGTGCACCGGGGATATGCCCGCTGACATAGCGGTTGGCGCTGCTCAGATCGACCAGGATCAGCTGGGGCGAATCCAGGCGTGGCAGCAGGTCCGCGGCTTCGATCACCAGGGGCAGGCCGGAAAAGTCAGTCATCCACGGTCTCCAGTGTGGAAAGAGGGGCGATTGTAGCGCAAGGCTCAGCCCTTGCGGTTGGCAAACACCGACAGCGCCCGCTCGGTACATTGCGCGGTCTTGCCGAAGGCCTGCACGCTGATGTCGGCCAAAGGCCGGCAGCCTTGGTCGGCCACCATCAGCATCAGCACCTGGTCGTTCACCGCCAGCGAGCGTAGCAGCACATGCTCGCTGCGGAACAGCGCCCGCAGCGGGGCGGGTAACAGTGCCGAGAACTGGGTGTGGTTTTCCGGGGTGATGCGCAATTGCCCTGCCTGGGCCAACAGCTTTTGCAGCAGTTTGTTCTGCGACACTTGGAGGGTCAGGGCGCCAGCCTCCCTGGGCAGGCCGGCAAGTTGCTGCACGCGCAGGTAGTCGCTGGCTTTGTCCAGGCTCAGTAGCAGGATGCGTTGCATGCCGCAGGCCTGCAGGGCTTCGAGGGCCTGGGTGGCCAGGTGCACGGTGTTGGTGAACGGGCTAGGCTGGGCCAGCAGGTGCTGGCACAGCTTGCGCCAGCGCGCCAGGTCGTCGCTGCTGGGGGGTGGGGGGGCGAGCATGTCCGGGTGCGGGCGGCGCTGGTGCCAGGGCCAGATCAACGCCTCCGCCGGGTGGAACAACGCGTGCCGGGCGTGGCGGCGGGCACTGGCGGCGGCCTGTTGGTGCACTTGCTGCTGCACATCTTCCAGCGAGGTTTGCAGGTACAGCGCGGTCAGCAACTGCCAGCGCAGCAGGTGCGGGTTGTCCCAGCCAACTTGTGCGGCCAGGGCCAGGTTGTTGGCCAGCAGCACGGTGTTGGCCGGTTGGTTGAACCAGCGGCGCAGGCCAGGCTCGGCGTCCAGGCGGTGTTGTTGGCTGAGCAGGTCTTCGTCGCGGGCGATACTCAGCACCTGAGCCAGCTGCTCGCGCTCTTCCAGCAACAGGCGGTAGCCCTGAGTCACCCACTGCGGCAGGCGCCAGTACTCCGCCATGGTCTGGCACAGCGCCATGATCCGCACGCCAAACAGCTCTTCCTCGACATGGGCGGCGTCTTCGCCCTTGTGGATAACCCGTAGCTCCCAGGTGTCTAGCAGTTTGGGGTAGGCCAACGCCAGTGGCCAGAGGGGTGACAGAAACAGCAGGCTGCCCCAGTGAATCTCCTGCCACAGCCGTGCCAGGCGGCTGGCGAACAGGCCGCTGGCCTGTTGCGAGGCGTGCTGGCTGATCAACTGGAACTGGCTGAATACGGGCGGGATTTCTTCCGCAGGCACCGAGGGCAGGCGCTTGAGCAGTTGTTCGATGCGCGCCAGGCCCAGGCGATTAAGGGCCACTTCCAGGCTTTCGGCGGGTTCGGCCTGGCTGGCATTGGTGGGGTGATTGGCTTCGCGCATCACCGACAGCACCAGTGCCGGGCTATCCTGCATCAGTTCGGCGATATCACGCAGCGAGCGGCGGCTATCGTTGATGGCGGCCATGACCCGGTCGTAGCTGTGCTTCGGCACGGGGATGCGAACACTCTCTAGCAGCTTTACCCAGGCCTCTAGCGTACGTGGGGCCTGAGCGGGCACCTTGGTTTCAATTGGCATTTTGACATCAGTCCGAACTGGCTTTTCGCATTGAGTGGCTATAGTCTGGCGCAGTTCTGCCGATAAGTAGAAGAAGAGTTTTAAAGCTCCCGTCTCTTCCCCTGACCACGACAGCAAGTGCTTTGAACCTATGGCTAAAATTATCGGCATCATCGTCGTATTCGCGAGCGTGCTCGGCGGGTACGTGCTCTCCCACGGCAAGATCGCGGCGCTGATCCAGCCGTTCGAAGTACTGATCATCGGCGGTGCGGCCTTTGGTGCATTCCTGCAGGCTAACCCTGGCCACATGACCATGCACGTCATCAAGAAGTCGATGAAGATGTTCGGCTCGCGCTTCACCCACGCCTACTACCTGGAGGTGCTGGGCCTGGTGTACGAGATCCTCAACAAGAGCCGTCGCGAAGGCATGATGGCCATCGAGGCCGACATTGAGGACGCAGCAGCCAGCCCGATCTTCGCCAAGTACCCGACGGTGCTGGCCGATGAGCGCATGACAGCGTTTGTCTGTGATTACCTGCGCATCATGTCCACCGGCAACATGGCTCCGCACGAGCTTGAAGGCCTGTTCGACATGGAACTGCTGAGCATGAAGGAAGAGCTGGAGCACCCCTCCCATGCGGTGACCGGCATCGCAGACGGCATGCCCGGTTTCGGTATCGTTGCGGCGGTACTGGGTATCGTGGTGACCATGGCCTCGCTGGGCGAGGGTGACCAGGCAGCCATCGGCATGCACGTAGGTGCGGCACTGGTCGGTACCTTCTTCGGTATTCTGGCGGCGTACGGCTTCTTTGGCCCGTTGGCCAAGTGCCTGGAGCACGATGCCAAGGAAGAGCTGAACCTTTACGAGTCGATCAAGGCTTCTCTGGTTGCGTCGGCCTCGGGCATGCCACCTTCGCTGGCGGTCGAGTTCGGGCGCAAGGTGCTTTACCCCAAGCACCGCCCAAGCTTCTCCGAGCTGGAACAAGCGGTTCGCGGTCGCTGAGTCATGGAGAACAATCAGCCCATCATCGTCAAGCGCGTCAAGCGCTTTGGCGGCGGCCACCACGGTGGCGCCTGGAAAATCGCCTTTGCCGACTTTGCTACGGCAATGATGGCGTTCTTCCTTGTGCTGTGGTTGATGTCCACGGCCACGCCGGAGCAGAAGATCGCCATCGCCGGCTACTTCAAGGACCCGATCGGCTTTTCGGAAAGCGGCACGCCTTATGTCATCGACCTGGGTGGTTCGCCTGAGCTGGCACCGGAAAAAACCATCAACCCGGAAGCCAAATCCGAGCCGGTGCCCGAGACCACGACCCAGCTGAACAAAGACCAGGTCGAGACCATGGCCGAGCAGGTCGAGCGTGAGCGTCTGGAGTTGCTGCTGCAAGAGCTGCAGAACAAGGTGGAAGAGAACCCGCAACTGCAGAAGTTCAAGGACCAGATCCTGTTCGAGATCACCCAGGATGGCCTGCGCATCCAGATCATGGATGCCGAGAACCGGCCGATGTTCGACATCGGCAGCGCGCGTCTGCAGCCGTACTTCGAAGATATCCTGCTGGCCATGGCCGACACCATCAAGGCGGTGCCGAACAAGATCAGCATCAGTGGTCACACCGATGCCAAGCCGTATGCCGGCACTGGCGAGTTCGGCAACTGGGAGCTGTCGGCCAACCGCGCCAACGCCGCACGCCGTGCGCTGGTGGCCGGTGGTTACCCGGACGGGCAGGTGGCGCGGGTGGTGGGCTACGCTTCGTCGTCGCTGTTCGACCGCAAGGACCCGTTCAACCCGGTCAACCGCCGCATCGACATCATCGTGCTGACCAAGAAGGCACAGCGCAATATCGAGGGTGAGCAGGGTGCGCCGGAAGCGCCGGCCCCCGATCCTGCTGCACCACCCGCCAGTGGTGCTGCGCCAGGGGCTGCGGCGCCGGCTGCACCGGGGGATACCGAACAAGCGCCGATGCAGCCGCGTGAGCTGCGCCAGAAGCTGAACATCTTTGAAGATGGCACGCTGAAGATGGATGACGCCAAGGAGCAGTAATCCCTAAAGGATTGCGTTGTAGCTGAAGCCAGCGCGTAACTTGTGGGAGCGGGCGCGCCCGCTCCCACAGGATTCGCGTAGCCCTTGAGCCTGGGGCAGAGCCTGTGGGAGCGGACAGGTCAGTAGCTGTCTTCCGTCAGGCTGGCGATGATCGAGCGGTAGCTGTTCATGCGCTGCGGCTTGATGCGCCCTTCGTCCAGCGCCTTGAGCAGCGCACAGCCCGGTTCGCGGTCATGCTTGCAGTCGCGGAAGCGGCAGGTGCCGAACAGGTCGCGGAACTCGATGAAGCCATCTTCCACATCGTCGCGGCTGACATGGCCAAGGCCGAACTCGCGGATGCCCGGCGAGTCGATCAGGTCGCCGCCGTTGGGGAAGTGGTACAGCCGCGCCGTGGTAGTGGTGTGGGTGCCCTGGCCAGACCATTCCGACAGGTCGCCGACTCGGGTGCCGGCGTCTGGGAGCAGGCTGTTGACCAGCGACGACTTGCCCACGCCCGACTGGCCGACGAATACGCTGATGTGGCCGTCGAGCTGCTGTTGCAGGCGCTGCATGCCGTCACCGTGGTGCGCCGACACTTCCAGTAGCGGGTAGCCCAGTTCGCGGTAAACCTCCAGCAACGCATGCAGGCCAGGGCCGTTCTCGTCGTTGATCAGGTCGGCCTTGTTCAGCAGTAGCAGCGGGCGCAGCCCCGCGTGCTCGGCAGCGACCAGGTAGCGGTCGATCAGGTTCGGGTGCGGCTCCGGGGCCGGGGCGAACACGATCACGATCAGGTCGACGTTGGCTGCCACAGGCTTCAGCTGCCCGTGATTGTTCGGCCGGCACAGCTCGGTGCTGCGCGGCATCTGCGCCACGATCACGCCAATGCCCTGGTTGCCCGCACGCCATACCACGCGGTCGCCGGTGACCAGTGCTGGCAGGTTGGCGCGCAGGTGACAGCGGAACACCTGGCCTGCGGATTCGCCGTCCTGGGCTTCCACCTCTACCTGCACACCGAAGTGCGCGATCACCAGGCCCAGTTGCTCAGGCCCCAAATCGCCGCCTTCCAGTTCTTGCAGCACGTGCTGCTCGCGTTTGGCGGCGCGAGCGGCGCGCTCGCCCTGGATTTTTTCGATCCGCCAGTTCTGGCGGCGATTGAGCTGGCGTTTGGCCATGAAGGTACCGTGAGAGAGGCCCGGTGAGGGGCATTGAAAACGGCAGGCAGTTTAGCACGCCAGGCGTTGGACTTTTCCGCTTACCTTTGTGCAATGAATGGGCGCGCCCTGGCCACTAGGCTACTATGACGGCCTATACGAGGAGCACCTGCATGCAAAACCCACAGAACCTGATCTGGATCGACCTGGAAATGACCGGCCTGGATCCGGACAGCGACGTCATCATCGAGATGGCCACCATCGTCACCGACAGTGAGCTGAACACCCTGGCCGAAGGGCCGGTGATCGCTATCCATCACAGTGACGAAGTGCTGGCGCGTATGGACGAATGGAACATCCGCACTCACGGTGCTTCGGGCCTGACCCAGCGCGTGCGCGAGAGCAAGGTCAGCATGGCTGAAGCCGAGGCGCAGACCATCGCCTTCCTCGAACAGTGGGTGCCAAAGGGCAAGTCGCCCATCTGCGGCAATAGCATCTGCCAGGACCGCCGCTTCCTCTATCGCCACATGCGCAACCTGGAAAACTACTTCCACTACCGCAACCTGGATGTCTCCACCCTGAAGGAGCTGGCCGCGCGCTGGGCGCCGAATGTGCGTGACAGCTTCAAGAAGGGCAATACCCATCTGGCGCTCGACGACATTCGCGAATCGATCGCCGAGCTGCGCCACTACCGCGAGCACTTCATCAAGGTGTGAGCTGAAACGGCGCAGATATTGTATCTGCGACCCCTTTTGGTGCTTCGAGCAACTGGTTAGACTGCGCGCCTTTCTCGCACGGACCCGCACCATGTTGTTGATGCTCTACCTCATCGCCATCACTGCCGAAGCCATGACTGGCGCGCTGTCTGCCGGGCGCCGCGGCATGGACTGGTTCGGCGTGGTGCTGATCGCCTGCGTCACCGCCCTGGGTGGCGGCTCGGTGCGCGACGTGCTGCTCGGGCATTACCCGCTGACCTGGGTGAAACACCCGGAATACCTGGTGCTGACCAGCTTCGCGGCGCTGCTGACCATCTTCATTGCGCCGATGATGCGCCGCCTGCGCTCGCTGTTTCTGGTGCTCGATGCCCTGGGGCTGGTGGCCTTTACCTTGATTGGCTGCATGACCGCGCTGGAGATGGGGCAGGGCATGCTGGTGGCGTCGATCAGCGGGGTGATCACCGGAGTATTTGGCGGGATCTTGCGGGATATCTTCTGTAACGACATTCCGCTGGTGTTCCGGCGCGAGCTCTATGCCAGCGTGTCGTTCGCGGCTGCGTGGTTCTACCTGGGGTGTGTGTATTTCAAGGTGCCGGCAGAGCAGGCGATGCTGCTGACCTTGTTTGGCGGGTTCCTGCTGCGGTTGCTGGCAATCCGTTTTCACTGGGAAATGCCCAAGTTCCACTACAACGACCAGCAATAAGGGAATTGTCGGCGCGGCGCGGACCCTGTGAGAGCGCGCTGGCTGCTATTGAGCGTTGTGTTGGGCCAGCGCCCACTCCACATGTTCGCGCACCAGCTCCGATGCATCCTCTCGCCGGGCCTTCAGCGCCTCGATCACAGGAATTGTGGACGGCGCATTGCCCAGCCCCACCGCCAGGTTGCGCAAGAATCGCTCATACCCCGCCCGCCGCAACGGCCCACCCTCGGTCTTGCGCAGGAACGTCCGCTCATCCCACAGGAACATGTCCGCCAGTTCGGCATTTTCCAGCCCATGCCGTGGCTGGAAGTCCTGCTCCTGGCTGTGCTTGGCAAAGCGGTTCCACGGGCAGACGATCTGGCAGTCGTCGCAACCGAACACCCGGTTGCCCATCTTCGCGCGCAGCTCGACAGGGATCGCGCCCCTCAGTTCGATGGTCAGGTATGAAATGCAGCGCCGCGCATCCAGTACATAGGGCCCGACGAAGGCCTGGGTCGGGCAGATGTCCAGGCAGGCCTGGCAGCGGCCGCAGTGTTCGCTGGTGGTGGCTTCGTCCACCGGTATTGGCAGGTCGACAAACAGCTCTGCGAGGAAGAAGTAGCTGCCCGCCTTGCGGTTGAGCAGCAGGGTATTCTTGCCGATCCAGCCCAGGCCGGCCTGTTCGGCCAGGGCCTTTTCCAGCACCGGGGCGCTGTCGACGAAGGCGCGGTAACCGAACGGGCCGATAGCCTCCTGGATGCGGTCGGCCAGGAACTGCACGCGCTTGCGCACCAGTTTGTGATAGTCCCGGCCCAGCGCGTAGCGCGAGATGTAGGCTTTTTCAGGCTGTGCCAGGCGCTGTGCCATCTGCGTGTCGCCGGACAGGTAGTCCATGCGCAGCGACACCACGCGCACGGTCCCGGGGATCAGCTGATCGGGGTGCGAGCGCTTGCTGCCATGCGCGCCCAGGTAGTCCATTTCACCCTGGTAGCCGGCATCCAGCCAGCGTTGCAGGTGATGTTCGTGTTCGCCAAGGTCGACCCCGGCGATGCCAACGTGGGCAAAACCGAGTTCTTGGCCCCAAATCTTGATCGATTGGGCCAGTTGGACGAGGTCAGGCGTACAGACGGACATGGATGGGCAGGCAATACGGGTTCAGGTGCGTATAATTCTGCCAGACATTGGAGCCTTTGACCCCATGCCGCAGACCAAACACCCCAGCCATGCCCCTCAACTGCTCAGCAGCGTGACCGTCGCGCACCTGCCGGCCCGGCATGCGCATGCCCATAAAGGCGACTTTGGCCATGCGCTGGTGGTCGGCGGTGACCTTGGCACCGGCGGCGCCGTGCTGCTCAGCGCCGAAGCCGCGCTGCGTTGCGGTGCCGGGCTGGTCAGCGTGGCAACCCGGCCCGAACATGTCCCGGCCAGCCTGGTGCGCTTGCCCGAGATAATGTGCCTGGGCGTCAGTTCGGCCAATCAGTTGATGGGTGTGCTGGAGCGAGCCTCGGTGCTGGTGGTCGGCCCGGGGTTGGGGCAGGCGGCATGGGGCCGCAGCTTGCTGTCGGCGGTGGCCAATGCCGAGCGGCCGCAAGTGTGGGACGCCGATGCCCTGAATTTGCTGGCGCGTACCCCGCTGGCCCTGCCCAGTGGCAGCATCCTCACCCCGCACCCGGGCGAGGCAGCGCGGTTGCTGGGCATTTCCACCGAGGCGGTGCAGGCCGACCGCCCGGGTGCTGCGCGCAAGCTGGCGCGCCGGTATAACAGCGTGTGCGTGCTTAAAGGGGCCGGTACCCTGGTGGCCGACCCTGCCGGGCAGTTGATGCTGTGCGAGCGTGGCCACCCGGCCATGGCCGGTGCTGGCTTTGGCGATGTGCTGACCGGTGTGCTGGCGGCGTTGCTGGCCCAGGGGCTGGATGCCTGGCAGGCTGCCGGGCTGGGGGTGTGGCTGCACGCCTGTGCGGGCGAGCGGCTGGGTGTAAAAGGTAGAGGCCTGGCGGCCAGTGATCTGGCGCCGGTCATTCGAGCGTTGTTGGAGGAGCATTCTGCGTGTCTGGCATAACCCTGTTTCTGGCCGATGAAGCGGCTACGGTCGACTTCGGTGCAAAAATGGCCGAGGTGACCGGTGGTCGCGGCGTGATCTTCCTGGAAGGCGATCTGGGGGCTGGCAAGACTACGCTTTCCCGTGGGCTGATCCGCGGCCTGGGCCATACGGGTGCAGTGAAAAGCCCGACCTTCACCGTGGTCGAACCCTACGAGATCGGTGAGGTCCGAGCATTCCACTTCGACCTGTATCGCCTGGTCGATCCGGAGGAGCTGGAGTTCATGGGGATTCGTGACTATTTCGAGGGCGACCCGCTGTGCCTGTTCGAGTGGCCACAAAAGGGTGCGGGCGTTTTGCCAAAGCCTGACCTGACCATTACCATAAGCCCCCAAGCGGGCGGACGCTCGCTGATCCTTTCGCCGCAGGGGGCTCGCGGCGAGGCCTGGTGCGTGGCACTGGCCAAACACTATAAACAGTAAGTGGGGTAGGTATGCGCATACGCGCACTGGTCGCCATCGTTGGTCTGCTGCTGACAACGGTGACCGTTGACGCTCTGGCCGTCACTCAAGTCAAGAGCGTGCGCCTGTGGCGCGCGCCAGACAACACGCGGCTGGTCTTCGACCTGTCTGGCCCCGTGCAGCACAGCGTCTTCACCCTGAGCGCGCCGGACCGCCTGGTTATCGACATCAATGGTGCGACCCTGGCCGCGCCGTTGAACGTGGCCACCTCCAACACGCCGATCAGCAGCGTGCGTTCGGCCCAGCGTACCCCGACCGACCTGCGCGTGGTGGTCGACCTGAAAAAGTCGGTCACCCCGAAAAGCTTCACCCTGGCGCCGAATGCCCAGTACGGCAACCGCCTGGTGGTCGACCTGTACGACCAGGAAGCCGACGCCATTGCGGCCAGCGCGCCGCCACCGGCCCCGGCGCCGGTGCAGACGCCTGCGACCACGCCGGCGGTGCCGGTAAGCCCGGCCCAGCCCGCCATCAAGCTGCCACCGGTACCGAGCGGCAAGCGTGACATCGTGGTGGCCATCGACGCCGGCCACGGCGGCGAAGACCCGGGGGCCTCCGGCTCGCGCGGCCAGCACGAAAAAGACATCGTGCTGCAGATCGCCAAAGAGCTGCAGCGCCAGATCAACAGCGAAAAAGGCTTCCGTGCCGAGCTCACCCGTACTGGCGACTACTTCATTCCTCTGCGCAAACGCACGGAAATCGCCCGCAAGAAGGGCGCCGACCTGTTCATCTCGATCCATGCCGACGCCGCGCCGTCACGCGCCGCCTTTGGTGCCTCTGTGTTCGCCCTGTCTGACCGTGGCGCTACCTCTGAGACCGCGCGCTGGCTGGCCGACACGGAAAACCGTTCCGACCTGATCGGTGGTGCCGGCAACGTCAGCCTGGATGACAAGGACCGCATGCTCGCGGGCGTGCTGCTGGACCTGTCGATGACCGCCACCCTCAGTTCCAGCCTCAACGTGGGGCAGAAGGTGCTGGGTAACATGGGTCGCGTCACCTCGCTGCACAAACAGCGCGTGGAACAGGCCGGCTTCATGGTGCTGAAATCGCCGGACATTCCATCGATTCTCGTTGAAACCGGGTTTATCTCGAACAACAATGAAGCCGCCAAGCTGGCCACCGCCAGCCACCAGCAGGCGTTGGCCCGTTCGATCCACACCGGTGTGCGCCAGTACTTCCAGCAAAACCCGCCGCCTGGCACTTATATCGCCTGGCTGCGTGACACCGGCAAGATTGCCGCTGGCCCGCGTGAGCACACGGTACGCCCTGGTGAAACCCTGGCGATGCTCGCCGTGCGTTACCAGGTCAGCGTGGCCAGCCTGCGCAGCACCAACAGCCTCAAGACCGATGAGCTGAAGGTTGGCCAGCGTCTCGACATCCCCGCCACCACATTGGCCTCGCAATGAGTGGCGGTTCGCGCATCCAGCTGCTCAGCCCGCGGCTGGCCAACCAGATTGCCGCTGGCGAGGTTGTCGAGCGGCCAGCCTCGGTCGCCAAGGAACTGCTGGAAAACAGCCTGGACTCCGGTGCCCGACGCATTGACGTGGAAGTGGAGCAGGGCGGCGTCAAGCTGCTGAAGGTGCGCGACGATGGCAGCGGCATTTCTGCCGACGACCTGCCGCTGGCCCTGGCCCGTCATGCCACCAGCAAGATTCGCGAGCTGGAAGACCTGGAAGGGGTGTTGAGCCTGGGCTTCCGTGGCGAGGCCCTGGCTTCGATCAGCTCCGTGGCGCGGCTGACCCTGACGTCGCGTACCGCCAGCGCTACCGAGGCCTGGCAGGTGGAAACCGAAGGCCGGGACATGCTCCCGCGCGTACAGCCGGCGGCGCACCCGGTGGGTACTTCGGTGGAAGTGCGCGACCTGTTCTTCAATACCCCGGCGCGGCGCAAGTTCCTCAAGGCCGAGAAAACCGAATTCGATCACTTGCAGGAAGTGATCCGCCGGCTGGCGCTGGCACGTTTCGATGTCGGCTTCCACCTGCGGCATAACGGCAAGAGCATCCTCAGCCTGCACGAGGCCCACGACGAAACAGGGCGTGCCCGGCGGGTAGGTGCCATCTGCGGCCCGGGCTTCATGGAGCAGGCGCTGCCGATCGACGTCGAGCGCAACGGCCTGCGCCTGTGGGGCTGGGTCGGCCTGCCGACCTTCTCGCGCAGCCAGGCAGACTTGCAATACTTCTTCGTCAATGGCCGCGCAGTGCGCGACAAGCTGGTCGCCCACGCCGTGCGTCAGGCCTACCGCGACGTGCTGTTCAATGGCCGGCACCCGACCTTCGTGCTGTTCCTGGAGCTGGAGCCCAACGGCGTGGACGTCAACGTGCACCCGACCAAGCACGAAGTGCGCTTCCGCGAAGGGCGGTCGGTGCACGATTTCCTGTACGGCACCCTGCACCGTGCCCTGGCCGATGTGCGCCCGGAAGACCAGCTGGCCGCGCCTGCCGCCGTGCCAGAGGCCATTCGCCCGACTGGCCAGCAGGCCGGTGAGTTCGGCCCGCAGGGCGAAATGCGCCTGGCTTCGCCGGTGCTTGAACAGCCGCGTGCCCCGCAGCAGTCGTTCTCCAATGGCGGCAGTGGTGCGGGCTACCAGTATCAGTACACCCCACGCCCGTCACAGCCGGTGCCGGCTGCCGAAGCGCAGGCGGTGTACCGCGAGTTTTACAAACCGTTGGAAAACGGTGCGGCGCCGGCGACGGCCCTTCCCGAGAGCCAGGGTGACATTCCCCCGCTGGGCTATGCGCTGGCGCAGCTCAAGGGCATCTACATCCTCGCCGAGAACGCCGTTGGCCTGGTGCTGGTGGACATGCACGCCGCCCACGAGCGCATCATGTACGAGCGCCTGAAGGTGGCCATGGCCAGCGAAGGCCTGAGCGGCCAGCCGCTGCTGGTGCCTGAAACCCTGGCCCTGAGCCAGCGCGAAGCGGACTGCGCCGAAGAACACGCGCAGTGGTTCCAGCGCCTGGGCTTCGAGCTTCAGCGCCTGGGCCCGGAGACCCTGGCGATCCGCCAGATCCCGGCCTTGCTCAAGCAGGCGGAGGCCAACCGGCTGGTGCAGGATGTGCTCGCCGACCTGATGGAATACGGCACCAGCGACCGTATCCAGGCGCACCTCAACGAACTGCTCGGCACCATGGCCTGCCACGGCGCCGTGCGCGCCAACCGGCGCCTGGCCATTCCCGAGATGAACGCCCTGCTGCGCGACATGGAAAACACCGAGCGCAGCGGCCAGTGCAACCATGGCCGTCCCACATGGACCCAGATGGGCCTGGACGACCTGGACAAACTCTTCCTGCGCGGTCGATGAAATGAGCGGCAAGCCCCCTGCAATATTCCTGATGGGCCCGACGGCGGCCGGCAAGACCGACCTGGCTATCGAGTTGACCAAAGTGCTGCCTTGCGAGCTGATCAGCGTCGATTCGGCGCTGGTCTATCGTGGCATGGACATCGGTTCGGCCAAGCCGTCGAAAGCAATCCTCGCTGCCCACCCGCACCGGCTGATTGACATCCGCGACCCGGCCGAGAGCTATTCGGCCGCGCAGTTCCGTGCTGACGCCCTGGAGGCCATGGCCGAGATCACTGCACGCGGCAAGATACCGCTGCTGGTGGGCGGCACCATGCTCTACTACAAGGCGTTGATCGAGGGCCTGGCAGACATGCCGGCGGCTGACGCTGCCGTGCGCGCCGAGCTGGAGGCTCAGGCCGAAGCGCTGGGCCTGGCCGAGCTGCACCGCCAGCTGGCCGAGGTTGACCCGGTGTCAGCGGCGCGCATCCACCCCAACGACCCGCAGCGGCTGATCCGGGCGCTGGAAGTGTACCGGGTGAGTGGCGAGAGCATGACGGCTCATCGCCAACGTCAATTCGCGGAAAGTCGCGGCGCAGACGCAGGCGCTGACGGACATTTGCCCTATACTGTCGCCAGTTTGGCGATTGCTCCTACAGATCGTCACATTTTGCATCAGCGAATTGCGTTACGATTTTCGCAGATGCTGGAACAGGGCTTCGTTGACGAGGTCCGATCGCTGCGAGCCAGAAGTGACTTGCACGCCGGGCTACCGTCTATACGGGCAGTGGGGTATCGGCAGGTCTGGGATTACCTGGATGGCAAGCTGACTGAGAATGAGATGCGTGAACGCGGTATCATTGCAACCAGGCAGCTGGCCAAGCGGCAGTTCACCTGGTTGCGTGGCTGGCCTGACGTACACTGGCTTGACAGCCTGGCCTGCGACAATCTGTCCCGCACCTTGAAATACCTTGGGGCCATCGCCATATTGGGCTGAGTCCCTGCTGATTGCCGTCTATTCTTGCGAAGGGGCGGCCTAATTTATCGATTTTATTGATTTTCTATTATTTATCCTTACAGGAGTGCGGCATATGTCAAAAGGGCATTCGCTACAAGACCCTTACTTGAACACCTTGAGAAAAGAAAAGGTCCCGGTATCCATCTACCTGGTCAACGGTATCAAGCTGCAGGGCTCGATCGAATCATTCGACCAGTTCGTGGTACTGCTGAAGAACACCGTCAGCCAGATGGTCTACAAGCACGCCATTTCGACTGTCGTGCCTGCCCGTCCGGTTCGTCTGCCAAGCCCGTCCGATTCCGAACACGGCGACAGCGAGCCAGGCAACGCCTGATAGGAGCCTGCATTGTTCTTTGAGCGCCACGGTGGTGGTGAGCGGGCGTTGCTCGTTCACTTGGAAGGTCAGAACCCTGAGGCGCGCGAAGACCCGCAGGAGTTTCAGGAGCTGGCATTGTCGGCCGGTGCCGACATCGTCTCGTTGGTCACGGTGTCAAGGCATCAGCCTTCCGCCAAATACCTGATTGGCAGTGGCAAGGTCGAGGAATTGCACGACCTGGTCCATGCCGAGCAGGTAGACCTGGTGATTTTCAATCACACCCTCACGCCCAGTCAGGAGCGCAACCTTGAACGTGTGTTCGAGTGTCGTGTGCTTGACCGTACCGGGCTGATCCTCGATATCTTCGCCCAACGGGCGCGTACCCATGAAGGCAAGCTGCAGGTCGAACTGGCCCAGCTGGAGCACATGAGCACGCGGCTGGTGCGCGGCTGGACCCACCTTGAGCGACAAAAGGGTGGTATCGGTCTGCGCGGCCCGGGTGAAACCCAGCTGGAAACCGATCGCCGCCTGTTGCGGGTGCGCATACGCCAGATCAAGTCACGCCTGGAAAAGGTACGCAGCCAGCGTGAGCAGGCGCGCCGTGGGCGCAAGCGCGCAGACATCCCGTCGGTGTCGTTGGTGGGTTACACCAACGCCGGCAAGTCCACGCTGTTCAACGCGCTCACCGAATCCGAGGTGTACGCCGCAGACCAGTTGTTCGCCACGCTCGACCCGACCTTGCGCCGGCTTGAGCTGAACGACCTGGGGCCGATCGTGCTGGCCGACACCGTGGGCTTCATTCGCCACCTGCCGCACAAGCTGGTCGAGGCATTTCGGGCTACGCTCGAAGAGTCGAGCAACTCCGACCTGTTGCTGCATGTGATCGACGCCCATGAGCCAGAGCGCATGGAGCAGATTGAGCAGGTGCTCGCGGTTTTGGGTGAGATTGGTGCCGAAGGGTTGCCGATCCTCGAGGTGTATAACAAACTCGACTTGCTCGAAGATGTCGAGCCGCAGATCCAGCGTAATGCCGATGGCAAGCCGGAACGGGTCTGGGTATCGGCACGCGATGGGCGTGGCCTGGAGCTGGTCGGCCAGGCAATTGCCGAGTTGCTGGGGGATGATCTGTTTGTCGGTACCCTGTGCCTGGAGCAGCGTTTTGCCCGCTTGCGCGCGCAATTCTTTGCCTTGGGTGCCGTGCAGAGTGAAGAGCATGATGAAGAAGGGCGCAGCCTGCTGAGCGTGCGACTGCCCATGGTCGAACTGAATCGCCTGGTCAGCCGCGAAGGCATGGAGCCGCAAGTGTTTGTCGAGCAACACACTTTGCAATAAATGCTCGTCGAGGTCGCCGGGCAGCAGTGACAGGCATTCTGTAGCATTGGACGGCGCGCCGTGGGCGCGTCTTTGCTTTATCAGATGGAGAGCGCTATGGCTTGGAACGAGCCGGGTGGCAACTCGAACAATCAGGATCCCTGGGGCGGCCGCCGTGGTGGCGGTGGCGGTGGTGGTGACAAGAAAGGTCCGCCGGATCTGGACGAGGCCTTCCGCAAATTGCAGGACAGCCTGAATGGCATGTTCGGCAGTGGCAAGAAACGTGGCGGCGGTGACCGCAATGTCGGCAAGGGCGGTGGCCTTGGCCTGCTGGGCATTGGCCTGGCGGTGCTGGCTGCCATCTGGCTGTACAGCGCCGTGTACGTGGTCGACGAGCAGGAGCAGGCCGTGGTGCTGCGCTTCGGCAAGTACTATGAGACGGTCGGTCCCGGCCTGAACATCTACTTCCCGCCGATCGATCGCAAGTACATGGAAAACGTCACGCGTGAGCGTGCCTACACCAAGCAGGGCCAGATGCTGACCGAAGACGAGAACATCGTCGAGGTGCCGCTGACCGTCCAGTACAAGATCAGCAACCTGCAGGACTTCGTGCTCAACGTCGACCAGCCTGAGGTAAGCCTGCAGCACGCGACCGACAGTGCCCTGCGCCACGTGGTGGGTTCCACCTCGATGGACCAGGTGCTCACCGAAGGCCGTGAGCAGATGGCCGTGGATATCCGCGAACGCCTGCAGCGCTTCCTCGACAACTACCGTACCGGTATCACCGTTACCCAGGTCAACGTACAGAGCGCGGCAGCCCCGCGTGAAGTGCAGGAAGCCTTCGACGACGTGATCCGTGCCCGCGAAGACGAGCAGCGTGCCCGCAACCAGGCCGAGTCCTACGCCAATGGCGTGGTGCCGGAAGCCCGTGGTCAGGCCCAGCGCATCATCGAGGACGCCAACGGTTACCGCGACGAAGTCATCGCCCGGGCCAAGGGTGAGGCCGACCGCTTCACCAAGCTGGTCGCCGAGTACCGCAAGGCACCTGACGTGACCCGTCAGCGCCTGTACCTGGAGACCATGCAAGAGGTCTACAGCAACACCAGCAAGGTCATGGTGGCCACCAAGGACGGGCAGAACAACCTGCTCTACCTGCCACTGGACAAGATGGTCGAAGGCAGCCGCAACCCGTCCGCGCCAACTGGCAGCGTGTCGCCATCGGTCAACGATGCGGCCGCACGTGCGGCGCAGGACCTGCAACAGCAACAGCAGCCGCTGCGCACTAGGGAGAGCCGCTGATGAGCAACAGATCGCTGATCGCCCTGATCGCCGCCGTGGTGCTGGCCATCGTGGCCTGGAACAGCTTCTACATCGTGTCCCAGACCGAGCGTGCGGTACTGCTGCGTTTCGGTAAGGTAGTCCAGGCGGATGTTCAGCCAGGCCTGCACGTGAAGATTCCGTACGTGAACCAGGTACGCAAGTTCGACGCCCGCCTGATGACCCTCGACGCCCCGACCCAGCGGTTCCTGACCCTGGAGAAGAAAGCGGTGATGGTCGACGCCTATGCCAAGTGGCGCGTCAAGGATGCCGAGCGCTTCTACACCGCCACCTCCGGCATGAAGCAGATCGCCGACGAGCGTCTCTCACGTCGTCTGGAAAGCGGACTGCGTGACCAGTTCGGTAAACGTACCCTGCACGAGGTGGTTTCCGGTGAACGTGACGCGCTGATGGCTGACATCACCGCATCGCTGAACCGCATGGCCAACAAGGAGCTGGGTATCGAGGTGGTTGATGTGCGCGTCAAAGCCATCGACCTGCCGAAGGAAGTCAACCGCAGCGTGTTCGACCGCATGAGCACCGAGCGTGAGCGTGAGGCTCGTGAGCACCGCGCCAAAGGTAACGAACTGGCTGAAGGTATCCGTGCCGATGCCGACCGTCAGCGCCGTGTACTGCTGGCCGAAGCTTATCGCGAAGCAGAAGAAACCCGCGGTGACGGCGACGCCCAGTCGGCCGCCATCTATGCCAAGGCCTACACCCAGGACGCCGATTTCTACGCGTTCTACCGTAGCCTGCAGGCGTACCGCGAGAGCTTCTCGAACAAGAGCGACGTGCTGGTCCTGGACCCGAAGAACGAGTTCTTCCGCTTCCTGGACAAGAGCAAGCCGTGATGCTCAGGCCCTGATCTTCATGCAGCGGCGCCCCGCCTGGCAGCTAAAACACCAGGCGGGGTGCATCCTGAATGAAAAGGGGTGTATGATGAGGCAGCCGGGAAATTTCCCGGCTTTTTTGCGTCTGCAAGGTTGATTGGCAACGCGCCAGTTGACGGTTTGGTCAGGTCGCAAGGCAATTTGAGGGTATCGGGTACGGTGGCTGCGCTGGGATCAGTGCTGCCCGCTGCTGTGCGCGATACCGGCTTTACTGACGGCTCGCCTGCTGGCAAGCCGCCCGGACCAGAGGGGAAATGGCGTAATGGCAACGGTAGACCGCTGGCTGCTGCCAGATGGCATCGAGGAAGTACTGCCACCTGAAGCTGCGCGCATCGAGATCGCGCGCCGCCAGGTGTTGGACCTGTTCCAGAGTTGGGGCTACGAGCTGGTCGTCACCCCGCATATCGAGTACCTGGAGTCGCTGCTCACCGGCGCCGGCCAGGACCTGGATCAGCGCACCTTCAAGGTGGTGGACCCGCAGTCCGGCCGCCTGATGGGCTTCCGCGCCGACTTCACCCCGCAAGTGGCGCGCATCGACGCCCACACCCTGCGCCGTGAAGGCCCGAGCCGCCTGTGCTATGCCGGTAGCGTGCTGCACGCCCAGCCGCGTGCACTGTCGACCTCGCGCAGCCCGATCCAGCTGGGTGCCGAGCTGTATGGCGATGCCAGCCCTACCAGTGATGTCGAAGTCATCAGCCTGATGCTCGCCACGCTGCAGCTGGCCGATGTGCCGGATGTGCACATGGACCTGGGCCACGTTGGTATCTACCGTGGCCTGGCCCGTGCCGCTGGCCTGTCCGGTGCGGTGGAGCAGCAGTTGTTCGACGCCATGCAACGCAAGGCTGTCGATGAAGTGCAGGCGCTGACCGCCGACTTGCCGAAAGACCTGGGCAACATGCTGCGCGCCCTGGTCGAGCTGTGCGGTGGCCGTGAAGTGCTGGCCGAAGCCCGCGTGCGCCTGGGCCGTGCCCCGGCCAGCGTGCTGGCAGCGCTGGACGACCTGCTGGCGATCGCTGACCGCCTGGCGTCGCGCTACCCGGACCTGCCGCTGTACTTCGACCTCGGCGAATTGCGCGGTTACCACTATCACACGGGCGTGGTGTTCGCCGTGTTCGTGCCAGGCGAAGGTCAGTCGATCGCCCAGGGCGGGCGTTACGACGACATCGGCGCCGACTTTGGCCGGGCGCGCCCGGCCACCGGTTTCTCCACGGATTTGAAGACCCTGGTCACACTGGGGCGAGCGGAGGTCGTATTGCCAACGGGCGGCATCTGGATGCCGGACAGTGGTGATGCGGCCCTCTGGCAGCAAGTCTGCCAGTTGCGCAACGAGGGCCAGCGTGTGGTCCAGGCCCTGCCTGGCCAGCCGTTGAGTGCTGCTCTCGAGGCGGATTGTGATCGGCAATTGATTCAGCAAGACGGGCGCTGGCAGGTTCTGCCGCTGGCCCAGTGAGTTTCTGCGTCGGCAGTAGGCCGGCAACCAAGTTTGCGTGAATGAGGACCAATGTAATGGGTAAGAATGTCGTCGTCCTGGGCACCCAGTGGGGTGATGAGGGCAAAGGCAAGATCGTCGATCTGCTGACCGAACATGCTGCCGCCGTAGTGCGCTACCAGGGTGGCCACAACGCGGGTCACACCCTGGTGATCAACGGTGAAAAAACTGTTCTGCACCTGATTCCGTCCGGCATCCTGCGTGAAGGCGTACAGTGCCTGATCGGCAACGGCGTGGTCGTTGCCCCGGATGCGCTGATGCGTGAAATCACCAAGCTGGAAGAGAAGGGCGTACCGGTGCGCGAGCGCCTGCGCATCTCCCCGGCTGCGCCGCTGATCCTGTCGTACCACGTGGCCCTGGACCAGGCCCGCGAAAAAGCCCGTGGCGAAGCCAAGATCGGCACCACCGGCCGTGGTATCGGCCCAGCCTACGAAGACAAGGTTGCGCGCCGCGGCCTGCGCGTAGGCGACCTGTTCCACCGCGAGCGTTTCGCGGCCAAGCTGGGTGAGCTGCTGGACTACCACAACTTCCAGCTGGTGAACTACTACAAAGAGCCGGCCATCGACTTCCAGCAAACCCTGGACGAGTGCATGGCCTACGCTGAACAGCTCAAACCGATGATGCTCGACGTCACCGCCGAGCTGCACAACCTGCGTCGCGCCGGCAAGGACATCATGTTCGAAGGCGCCCAGGGCTCGCTGCTGGACATCGACCACGGTACCTACCCGTACGTCACCAGCTCCAACACCACTGCTGGCGGTATCTCCACCGGCTCCGGCGTTGGCCCGATGTACCTGGACTACATCCTGGGTATCACCAAGGCCTACACCACGCGCGTAGGCTCCGGTCCGTTCCCGACCGAACTGTTCGACGAAACCGGCGCCACCCTGGCCAAGCGTGGCCACGAGTTCGGTTCCACCACTGGCCGTGCCCGTCGTTGCGGCTGGTTCGATGCCGTGATCCTGCGTCGCGCTATCGACGTCAACAGCATCTCGGGTATCTGCCTGACCAAGCTGGACGTACTGGACGGCCTGGAAACCATCAACATCTGCGTTGGCTACAAGAACGAGAACGGTGCCGTCATCGACGCGCCTTCCGATGCCGACAGCTACATCGGCCTGGAGCCGGTGTACGAAGAGATGCCAGGCTGGAGCGAGTCGACCGTGGGCGTTAAAACCCTGGAAGAGCTGCCGGCCAACGCTCGCGCCTACATCAAGCGCATCGAAGACCTGATCGGCGCGCCGATCGACATCATTTCGACCGGCCCGGACCGCAACGAGACCATCGTACTGCGTCATCCGTTCGCCTGATCTGCCCTCCAGGCTGATCTGACGCCGTGGCCCTGAAAGGGGCTGCGGCGTTTTCATTTCTGCGTCGAGCGAGATCAGTCAACCACCTGGCTGAACCTTGGCGTTTATGCCTGCTGTCTCCGGCACAACCCTTGCTGTAAGAAGTTTCTGTAGATGCCATCAAAATAGTGGCGCCAGAATACACGAGGGTTACACCGTGTCTGCCATCCTCTCACTGTTACGAAGCCGCCTTTTGCGGCCTGTGTTTGTTGCCCTTGGTATCGCTCTTTTGGTGCAGGTGCTGGTTGCCGTTGCGCTTACCCGAAGCACGGTCACTGCCCTGGAGGCCGACCTTGGCGAGCGCTTGGGCAATGACAGCCGTCAGTTGGCCGGCGAACTGGAGCAAGCCGGGCAGGATGTGCGCTCGGGCCTGGACGGTCTATCCAGCAGCACCCGTCAGCGCCTGAGCGCAGGGTTGTCGGCACGGCTGCAAAGCGAACAGGAGCAACTGCGCGGCACCCTGGAAAAGAACCTGAAGGACTCCGCCAACGATATGGCAGAGCTGTTGGCCTCGGTTGCCCCGCGTGCCATCTGGGACAACGATGTGCCTGTGCTTTCAGACTTTGCACGGCGTGCCCAGCGCAATCCCAACGTGCTATTCGTGGTGTACGACGACGCCCAGGGCCAGCACCTGACCCGCTATCTGAACCGGCAAAACCCGATCAACCAGGCGTTGATGGAAAAAGGCCAGGGCGAGCGAGCGCTGGACAAAGTGATCGATGCAGCCCGGCGCGATCCTGCCGTTTACTTCGTCGAGGCTTCGATCAGCCCCAATGGCGCAGAAATCGGCAAGGTGGTGATGGGGGTTTCCACAGCGGGTATCGAGCAGGAACTGAAGGCCCTCGATCAGCGCTTCGCGGCCCTGATCGCCAGTGGCGAGCAACTGGTAGGCGACAGCCTAGTCGGCGCTGCTGCTGACAGCGGCAAAACCCTGCGTGAGCGGCTGGAAAAAGCTCAGGGCAGTGCCGCTGCCATGCAGGCCAACACCGCGCAAACCGTTCGCGATGCTGCCGGCGAGCTGCGCTGGCGCATTGGTCTGGGCCTGGTGCTGGTTGGTCTGGGTGTGTTGCTGGTGGTGGCCATGGTGCTAGGTCGTCGTGTGCTGAGCAAGCTGCGCCTGCTGATTACTGCCCTTGACGACCTGGCGGCAGGCGAGGGCGACCTGACCAAGCGTGTGCCCCTCGACAGCCGAGACGAGATCGGCGACATGGCTTCGGCCGTGAACCGCTTTGTCGACAAGTTGCAACCGATTGTGCGCGAAGCGGGCGAGGTGGCCCAGCGTACCGGTGTGGAAATTGGCGCGATGGCCCAGCGCAATGCCGGTGCCGATGCTGCTGCTGCGCTACAGCGCGATGAAGTGGCAGCCAGCCTGCGCGACCTTTCGAGCATGGCCGATGAAGCCCAGGCCGAAAGCCATGCGATGCAGGCGGCCTTGAAACAGGTGGTGGATATCCGCCAGGCCACCGACGAAAACAGCCGCACCTCGACCCAGCTCGCAGGGCTGATCGAAAACCTGGCTGGCCAGGTGGAGACAGGTTCTCAGGTGATCGAGCGCCTGGCCAAGCAGAGTGAGCAGATCGAAGTGGTGCTGACGGTGATCCACGGCATCGCCGAGCAGACCAACCTGCTGGCTTTGAATGCGGCCATCGAAGCGGCCCGGGCCGGTGAGACCGGGCGCGGCTTTGCCGTGGTGGCGGATGAGGTGCGGGCGTTGGCGAGCAAGACGCAAAGCTCCACAGGGGATATCCAGGCGCATATCGCTGCGCTGCAGAAGGGCGCCAAGGAGGCTGTGGCGACGATCAGCCAGGCCGGGCTGAAGGCCAGTGAAGGGCTGCTGGTGCTGCGTGACAACGAGCGCCGTCAGCAGTCTGTGCAGGCGGCGGTGGAGCAAGTTCACGCAGCTATCGGCCTGGCTACCCGCGCGGCCGAGCAGCAGGCGAGCGGCGCGCAGGCGGTGCGTGGGCGGGTGGAGACTATCCATGCCCAGGCCGAGCGCTCGGCCGAGGTGGTGATGCAGACCACGGCCAGTAGCAAGGTGCTGGATGATCTGGCTGCACAGCTTCGGGCGAGCCTGGGGCAGTTCAGGGCCTGACGCGAATCGTGTGGGGCGGTGCTATGATGGCGGAGAAACATGACAAAGGGAGTTGCTCATGTCCGCCCGACTGGTCGCCGCTCCGGCTGAACTGGACTTTCTTCATCGCGATGGCATTTCCGTCACTGCGCCCATGACCGCCCTGCAGGCCTATTGTGCCATGACTTCGGACGTTCCGGGCTGGCTGGCCATGGCCTTTCGCCTACGCGACTTCATCTCTCGCTGGTTCAACGTTGCCACTATTGACGGTTTCTCATCGCGTAATCCTGAGCGGGTTCCGGCAGTGGGTGAGCGTCTGGATTTCTTTGCCGTCGAGGCTATCAGCGACCAGCAACTGGTCCTGACTTCGCGTGACACGCACCTTGCGGTCATGGTGAGCATGGATCTGGATGAAGAGGGGCAGGGCCGGCAGCACTTGAGCGTCACCACGTCGGTGCAGTGCTTCAACCGTTTTGGCCGGCTCTACATGCTGCCGGTTGGCAAGGCACATGGGCCAATCGTGCGGCGTATGCTGCGCAACATCGCGTGATGTCTGTGATGGCCTCATCGCCGGCAAGCCAGCTCCCACAGGTACTGCGCAGGCCTTGAAGGCGACGCGGTACCTGTGGGAGCTGGCTTGCCGGCGATGAGGGCTTCGCGCTTTATGCCTTGTTCAGGTACATCCGCGTAGTCAGCAGATAAACCGGCAGCCCCGACACCACGATCAGCAATGCCGCGTAAGGCGCCGCTGCGGCGAACTCGACGTTGGCCGTATGCGCCCACACCTCGGTAGCCAGGGTGGTCATCCCGGTCGGGCTGAGCAGCAGGGTAGCTGTCAGCTCTTTCATGGCATCCAGGAACACCAGCGCAAACGCTGCCGCCATGGCCGGGAAGATGATCGGCAGGGTCACCCGGCAGAATGCCGTGAAGCTGCTGGCGCCCAGGGTGCGCGCGGCTTCCTCCAGTGTTGGCGAGGCCTTGTTCAGCGCGGTGCGCACCGGTGACTGCGCCAATGGCAGGAACAGCAGCGCATACGCCAACAGCAGCAACGCCGTGGTCTGGTACAGCGCCGGCACGTAGTGCAGGGCGAAGAACACCAGCGTCAGGGCAATCACCAGGCCGGGCAGGGCGTGTAGCAGGTACGGCAAGCGCTCGGCCCAGATCGCCAGGCGGCCTTTGTAGCGCACCACCAGGAAGCTGATCGGTAGCGCCAGCAGCACACAGAAACCGGCACCGCCAAGCGACACCGACAGCGAAGTGAACAGCGCCTTGGAGATAGCCCCCACCGGGAATGCTGCCGACGAACCCACGCTCAGCCAGTAGCCGAGCATGGCCAGCGGGATACCGCTGCCCAGCACTGCCAGAGCCACGCAGAGTAGCTGCGCCGGTACGGCCCAGCCACGCAGCCGCACGGGTTGCGCGCGGCGTGCCACGCCTTGGCCGATGCGCACATGGCGGGCTTTGCCGCGTACACGCAATTCCAGCCACAGCATCACCAGGCACATCGCCAACAGCACGGCAGACAGCATGGCCGCGTTGGCATTGCTGAATTCCAGTTCGAACTGCTGGTAGATCGCCGTGGTGAAGGTCTGCAGGCCGAGGATCGACAGCGCCCCGAACTCCACCAGCATGTGCAGTGCGATCAATAGCGCTCCGCCGAGCATCGAGGGCCACAGCAGCGGCAAGGTGACCTTGATGAACACACCCCAGCGGCTGCAACCCAGGGTGCGCGCCGACTCCTCCAGCGAGGTGTCGAGGTTGCGCAGGGTGGCGGCCACCGGCAGAAACACCAATGGGTACTTGGACAGGGCCATGACCAGGATGGCCCCGCCCAGCCCTTCGAAGTCCGAGCTCAGCGATACCCAGGTGAAACTGCTGACGAACGACGGTACCGCGAAGGGCAGGCAAAGCACCACGCCCCACAGGCGTCGGCCAGCCAGGTTGCTGCGCTCCAGCAGCCAGGCCAGGGCCAGGCCGACCACCATGCAGGCCAGCGTCACCCCGACCATAAGCATCAGGGTATTGCGCATCAGTCCCCAGACAAAGGGGCGCCACAGCAGGTGCAAGGCTTCACGCCAGCCGGCTTCCCAGGCTTTGATGGCGACATACAGCAGCGGCAGCAAGCTCATCGCCACCAGGAACAGCACAGGCAGCACCACCCAGATGGAGGGGCGCTTGCGGCGCGGCACGAAGCGTACCGGCACCGGCTCGGTCAAGGCAGCGGTCATCAGAGCAGGCCGACCTCGCGTTCAAGCTCGATGGCTTCCTCGGCATTGCCCAGGTCGGCCGGCGAGATTTTCGGCGGGCGCAGATCTTCGAACGGCTTCAGGCCCCGGTCGGAAACCATGCCCTTGTGCAGCGGGTACTCGGCGGTGGTCTGGGTGATCACCCGCTGGCCTTCTTCGCTGGCCATCCAGTTGAGCAGGGCCTGGGCTTCTTTCGGGTGCTTGCTGGCCTTGACTACAGCAGCGCCAGAGATGGTCACCAGGTTGCCGGCATCGCCATCGGCCAGGTAGTAGAGCTTGGTGTCGAGCTTGCCGCGTTCGCGTTCAAGTGCATACCAGTAGTAGTTGTTCACCAGTACCGCAGCCACTTCACCTCTTTCCACGGCTTTGAGGGCGACCATGTTGTTGGTGTAGGTTTTGCCGAAGGCTTTCAGGCCAGTCAGCCATTCTTCGGTGGCTTCACGGCCGTGCATCTTCAGGATGGCCACGGCCTGCTCCTGGAATGCACCGCTGGTGGGTACGTAGCCGACGCGGCCTTCCCACTCAGGGTTGGCGAAGTCCATCACCGTGGTCGGCAGGTCTTTTTCATCGACCTTCTTCGGGTTGTACACCACGATGCGCGTGCGCGCGGTGATACCCATCCAGGTACCGTTGGCGCCTACGTACTCCTTGGGCATCATGTTTGCGGTGGCGTCGTCGATCTTCGCCAGCAGGCCCAGTTCGCCCAGGTTGTTCAGGGGCGGGGACTCTTCGGTGTAGATGAGGTCGGCTGGCGAACGGTCGCCCTCCTCGATGATCTGGCTGGCCAGCTGGTTGCTGCTGCCCTTGCGGATATCGATGTGGATACCGGTCTTGGCCTCGTAGGCCTTGGCGATGGCTTCGCCGATTTCCTTGTGCTGACCGTTGTACATGGTCAGGGTGACCGGTGCGTCTGCCATGGCGGCCGGAGCGCCGATGACCAGGCTCAGCACGGCGGCGGCCAAGGTACGCATCAGCGGTTGCGGGCGGATCGTCATGCGGGTACTTCCTCGCTTACGGCTACATATTTGGAAACAATGGTAAACGAAATCGTTTCTCAAGTGGCCGGGTGACGAGAAATTCATGGTCAGACCATGGTGCAAGAGGATGATTTAGCCGCGAAGAGGCCGGCAAAGGTTTGTACCTATGACCGAAAGAGGAGGGATGCAAAAATCGCAGGCAAGAAAAAACCCACTAGCAAGCTAGTGGGTTTTTGTATGGTGCCCAGGAGAAGACTCGAACTTCCACGACCGTTAAGTCACTGATACCTGAAACCAGCGCGTCTACCAATTCCGCCACCTGGGCAAAGCTTTACATCATCTGCAGAAGGCGACTATTGTCAGCTTCACACAGTAGTAACAGATCCTTGGTCATCTATTACTTGAAAATATTTGGTGCCCAGGAGAAGACTCGAACTTCCACGGCCGTTAAGCCACTGATACCTGAAACCAGCGCGTCTACCAATTCCGCCACCTGGGCACACATTTGAGGTTACTTGATGCTTTACAGCGTCGTTCATCTCTACTACAACTTCGGGGTTGTCCGTCGTTGTGGTGCGCACTATACGGACGGTCCGGGGGGCTGTAAACCCCCCAAGCGAAAAAAATTTCAAAAAATTCAACTTGTTGATTCCGCAGGCCTATTCCTGTTCGCCGGAAGCGCCGGTGGGGCTGTCCAAGGCTGACATTTCCGGTTTCAATACGCCTATGCCAGAATTCCTATCTATATACCCCAAGGTGAACCCCTTCTGATGGCCGATTGGCAATCCCTCGATCCCGAGGCCGCTCGCGAAGCGGAAAAATACGACAACCCTATCCCCAGCCGTGAGCTGATCCTGCAGCGCCTCGCCGACCGTGGCGAACCGGCCGCGCGTGAGGAGCTGGCGGCCGAGTTCGGTCTGTACGAAGAAGACCAGATCGAAGCCCTGCGCCGCCGCCTGCGTGCCATGGAGCGTGACGGCCAGCTTATCTATACCCGGCGCGGCACTTATGCCCCGGTAGACAAACTGGACCTGATCTGTGGTCGCGTCTCCGGCCACCGCGATGGCTTTGGCTTCCTTATTCCCGATGACGGCAGCGAAGACCTGTTCCTCAGCCCGTCGCAGATGCGCCTGGTGTTTGACGGTGACCGCGGCCTGGCCCGTGTCTCTGGCGTCGACCGCCGTGGCCGCCGCGAAGGTGTGCTGGTCGAGGTCATCTCCCGTGCCCACGAAAGCGTGGTCGGCCGTTACTTCGAAGAAGGCGGCATTGGCTACGTAACCCCGGACAACCCGAAGATCCAGCAGGAAGTGCTGGTGACCGCCGGGCGTAATGGCGGCGCGAAGATCGGCCAGTTCGTCGAGATCAAGATCACCCACTGGCCAACCCCGCGCTTCCAGCCGCAAGGCGACGTGGTCGAGGTCATCGGCAACTACATGGCGCCGGGCATGGAAATCGACGTTGCCTTGCGCAGCTACGATATCCCGCACGTCTGGCCCAAGGACGTGATCAAGGAAGCGCGCAAGTTCCGCTCCGAAGTCGAAGAGAAGGACAAAGAGAAGCGCGTCGACCTGCGCCATCTGCCGTTCGTCACCATCGACGGCGAAGATGCGCGCGACTTCGACGATGCTGTCTATTGCGAACCGCTGGGCAAGCTGCGCCTGTTCTCCGGTGGCTGGCGCCTGTACGTGGCCATTGCCGATGTGTCCAGCTACGTGCGCCTGGGCTCGGCCCTGGACGTCGAAGCCCAGCAGCGCGGCAACTCGGTGTACTTCCCCGAGCGTGTAGTGCCGATGCTGCCTGAAGAGCTTTCCAACGGCCTGTGCTCGCTGAACCCGCACGTCGACCGCCTGGCCATGGTCTGCGAAATGACCATGAACAAAGCCGGCCAGATGGTCGACTACCAGTTCTACGAAGGCGTTATCCACTCCCACGCCCGCCTGACCTACAACAAGGTCAGCAGCATGCTCGAGCACGCCCGCACCCGCGAAGGCAAGGCACTGCGCGAGGAATACAAGGACGTCGTGCCAGACCTGAAGAACCTGTACAACCTGTACAAGGTGCTGGTAGATGCCCGTCACACCCGAGGCGCCATCGACTTCGAAACCCAGGAAACCCGCATCATCTTCGGCGACCAGCGCAAGATCGCGGAAATCCGCCCGACCGTGCGCAACGATGCCCACAAGCTGATCGAGGAATGCATGCTGGCGGCCAACGTGGCCACCGCCGAGTTCCTGCAAAAGCACGGCGTGCCAGCCCTGTACCGCGTGCACGACGGCCCGCCGCCGGAGCGCCTGGAAAAGCTGCGCGCCTTCCTCGGTGAGCTGGGCCTGAGCCTGCACAAAGGCAAGGACCCTTCACCGAAGGATTACCAGGCCCTGCTGGCGAGCATCGCCGGGCGCCCGGACTTCCACCTGATCCAGACCGTGATGCTGCGTTCGCTGAGCCAGGCCGTTTACAGCACCGAGAACAATGGCCACTTCGGCCTGAACTACGAGGCGTACACCCACTTCACCTCGCCGATCCGCCGTTACCCGGACCTGCTGGTGCACCGCGCCATCCGCAGTATCATCCGTTCCAAGGTCGATACCCCGCACGTCAAGCGTGCCGGCGCCATGAGCATTCCCAAGGCGCGTATCTACCCGTACGACGAGAACACCCTGGAGCAACTCGGCGAGCAGTGCTCGATGACCGAGCGCCGGGCCGACGAAGCCACCCGTGACGTGGTGAACTGGCTCAAGTGCGAGTTCATGAAGGATCGCGTGGGCGAGACCTTCCCGGGTGTCATCACTGCCGTGACCGGTTTCGGCCTGTTCGTCGAACTGACCGACATTTACGTAGAGGGCCTAGTGCACGTCAGTGCGCTGCCGGGCGACTACTACCACTTCGACCCTGTGCACCACCGTCTGTCGGGCGAGCGCACCGGGCGCAGCTTCCGCTTGGGCGACACCATCGAAGTCAAGGTCATGCGTGTTGACCTGGACGAGCGCAAGATCGACTTCGAAGTGTCGGAAAAGACCCTCGCCGCACCGATCGGCCGCAAGCAGCGCGGCGCCGCGCCAGCAGCCGACAAGGTTGAGCAGCAGCCGGTGACCGAAGCGAAAGCCACGCCTAAACCGCGTAGCCGCAAGAGCGAAACCGCCGAGGCGTACTTCCCGAAAGACGCCGTGCAGCGTAACGCCGAAGTGCGCAAGAGCCGCGAAATGAAAAAGGCGCTGATGAGCGAGGCACGCAGTGGCGGCCATGCCAGCAGCAAGTCGGACAAAGGTGGCAAGTCCTCCGGTTCCGGCAAGCCAACCAAGCACCGTAAAGGCCCGCCGAAGTCCGGTGCGCCACGCAAGAGCAAGAGCAAGTCATGAGTCAGCTGGAAAAGATCTACGGCGTGCACGCCGTGCAGGCATTGCTGCAGCACCATCCGAAGCGGGTCAAGCAGATCTGGCTGTCGGAAGGGCGCAGCGAGCCACGCCTGGAAACCTTGCTGGCGCTAGCGGCGGAAAACCGCGTGCCGGTCGGCCAGGCCGAGCGCCGTGAGCTTGATGCCTGGGTAGAGGGCGTGCACCAGGGCGTGGTCGCCGAGGTCAGCCCAAGCCAGGTGTGGGGTGAGTTGATGCTCGAAGAGTTGCTTGAGCGCACCGAAACCCCGCCGCTGATCCTGGTGCTGGACGGTGTGACCGACCCGCACAACCTGGGCGCCTGCCTGCGTACGGCCGATGCGGCGGGTGCCACGGCCGTGATCGTGCCCAAGGATAAATCGGCCACGCTAACGCCGGTTGTGCGCAAGGTGGCCTGCGGTGCGGCAGAGGTGATCCCGCTGGTGGCCGTGACTAACCTGGCGCGTACGCTGGAGAAGCTGCAGCAGCGCGGCCTGTGGGTGGTGGGCACTGCCGGCGAGGCCGAGCAGGAGATCTACCAGCAGGACCTGACCGGGCCACTGGTGATGATCATGGGCGCGGAAGGCAAGGGCATGCGTCGGCTGACCCGCGAACATTGCGACTTCCTGGTGAAGTTGCCGATGGGCGGCAGCGTCAGCAGCCTGAACGTTTCGGTGGCGACCGGCGTTTGCCTGTTCGAAGCCGTGCGCCAGCGTCAGGCCAAGCGCTGATCGCGTAAGCCTGTTCCGGCCTCTTCGCGGGCAAGCCCGCTCCCACAGGATCCGCACCTGATTCGAGTGTGGTGCGCGCCTGTGGGAGCGGCCTTGCCCGCGAAGAGGCCGATAGCCTGTGAATATGTTTCTGACTGTTCAAATATTCGCCAATTGCCTTGCTTGTGCGCTACGCCTTCTCTACAATTGCGCCCCTTGCCGAGCTGGCAGGCGCTCATGTGCCTCCCCTCCGTGCAAGACATACAGTGTCATTCACTCCTTGTCTGACCAGATTCACTGGCAGACTACTAACCCGTAAGGAGCATTCATGCGTCATTACGAAATCATCTTCCTGGTTCACCCGGACCAGAGCGAACAAGTCGGCGGCATGGTTGAGCGTTACACCAAGCTGATCGAAGAAGATGGTGGCAAAATCCACCGCCTGGAAGACTGGGGCCGTCGTCAACTGGCCTACGCAATCAACAATGTTCACAAGGCTCACTACGTGATGCTGAACGTTGAGTGCACCGGCAAGGCCCTGGCCGAGCTGGAAGACAACTTCCGCTACAACGATGCCGTTATCCGTAACCTGGTCATCCGTCGCGACGAAGCCGTTACCGGCCAGTCCGAGATGCTGAAGGCTGAAGAGAACCGCAGCGAGCGCCGTGAGCGTCGCGAGCGTCCTGAGCATGCTGACTCCGCCGAAGGCGACGACAGCAATGACAGCGACTCCAGCGATAACGCTGACGAGTAATCCACGGACCTTTAGAGGAGCCTATTAAATGGCACGTTTCTTCCGTCGTCGTAAATTCTGCCGCTTCACTGCTGAAGACGTGAAAGAGATCGACTTCAAAGATCTCAACACCCTGAAAGCTTACGTATCCGAAACCGGCAAGATCGTTCCAAGCCGTATCACCGGTACCAAAGCTCGTTATCAGCGTCAGCTGGCTACCGCTATCAAGCGCGCCCGCTTCCTGGCCCTGCTGCCCTACACCGACAGCCACGGCCGCTGAGACCGGGTCGTCGACAAGCAGTAAGGGATTAGCATGCGAGCGTTAGCAAGTTTCATCATGCGCGGTCGTGTGCAGGCCACCCTGGTGGTGGTCATCAGCGCGGTACTGCCGCTGCTGTTCTGGTTGAGTGCCGCTGCCGGCAGCCTTGTGCTGCTGCGGCGTGGGTTCAAGGATGCTACAACGGTCATCGTCGGCGGCCTGCTGGCCGGGCTGGCCGTGTGGGTCATGGGTGATCCCATCACCTTTCTGGTGATTGCGGGTGCCCTGGCCCTGGCCGCCATGCTGCGTGCCGAGCATCCCTGGAGCCGGGTGTTGCTGGCCAGTGCCGTGTTCGCCGTGGCGTTTAGCCTCGTGCTTGATCTGGCGCTGGCGCAAACCTTCGATGTGCTGGCCAAGGCGTTTGCCGAAGCCATGCCGAAAATCGAGGGGCAACCGGTGCTCTCCGGTGAGCTGATCCGCCCTGTGCTGGTCGCTTCCACAGCAGTGACGGTGCAATTGTTCAGTGTGTTGGCGTTAATGCTGGCGCGCTACTGGCAGGCAGCGTTGTACAACCCTGGAGGCTTCGGTCGCGAGTTTCGCGAACTGAAGTTGCCGAAACAGACCATGGCGGTCTTGGTGGCAGTGATGGTGGTGGCGCCGTTTATCGGCCCGCAGTTCATCATCCTGGCATCGGCTTCCAGCCTGGTTCTGGTGCTGGCCGGCATCGCCTTGATGCACGGGCTGGTGGCACAGGGTCGACTGGCCGGTTTCTGGCTGGTAGGCATGTACGTGACGCTGCCGCTGATCATGCAGCTGATTTATCCGTTGCTGGTGGTTTTGGCCATTGTCGACAGCCTGATTGATTTTCGCGGTCGCAAGTCCCCCAAGGGGAATGACTCCGCGAACGGTGAAGGTTAAAAGTTAAGAGGTTTTACCAAATGGAACTGATCCTGCTGGAAAAAGTCGCTAACCTGGGCAACCTGGGCGACAAAGTAAAAGTTAAGGCTGGTTACGGCCGTAACTTCCTGCTGCCATTCGGCAAGGCCACCGTTGCCAACGCCGCCAACCTGGCTGCGTTCGAAGAGCGTCGCGCCGAGCTGGAAAAAGCAGCCGCTGACAAGAAAGCTTCGGCTGAAAGCCGCGCTGCCCAACTGGCCGAGCTGGAAGTGACCATCACTGCCACCGCTGGCGACGAAGGCAAGCTGTTCGGTTCGATCGGCACCCACGACATCGCTGACGCCCTGACCGCCTCCGGCGTTGAAGTGGCTAAAGCTGAAGTTCGTCTGCCGAACGGCACCATCCGTCAGGTTGGCGAATACGACGTAGCCGTGCACCTGCACAGCGACGTTGAAGCCACCGTACGCGTGGTTGTCGTAGCTGCCTAAGCTGCGCTGACTGGCTGGCTCCTTGCGAGCCAGGCGGTTAACATCGGGCACGGTCCTGTTTTCGACAGGCCGTGCCCTTTGTCTTTTTCATCCTCCAGAATTCTTTCGTGGCCATGAACGAGATCACCAACTCCGAACAGCTAGACCTGCAAACCGCAGCCCTGAAGGTGCCGCCGCATTCCATCGAGGCCGAACAGGCCGTGCTCGGTGGCCTGATGCTGGACAATAACGCCTGGGAGCGAGTGCTGGATCAGGTGTCGGATGGCGACTTCTACCGGCATGACCACCGCCTGATCTTCCGTGCCGTGCACAAGTTGGCCGACGCCAACCAGCCATTCGACGTGGTAACCCTGCACGAGCAGCTGGATAAAGAAGGCCTCTCTTCGCAAATCGGCGGCCTGGCGTACCTGGCCGAGCTGGCCAAGAACACCCCGTCGGTGGCCAACATCAAGGCCTATGCCGCGATCATTCGCGAGCGGGCCACATTGCGCCAACTGATCAGCATCAGTACCGACATCGCTGACAACGCCTTCAACCCGCAGGGGCGTAACGCCGAAGAAATCCTCGACGATGCCGAACGGCAGATCTTCCAGATCGCCGAGGCGCGGCCGAAAACCGGTGGCCCGGTAGGCGTCAACGAGCTGTTGACCATGGCCATCGACCGCATCGATACGCTGTTCAACTCCGACAGCGATATCACTGGCGTGTCCACCGGCTTTACCGACCTGGATGAAAAAACCAGTGGCTTGCAGGCTGCCGACCTGATCATCGTCGCGGGCCGTCCGTCGATGGGTAAGACCACCTTCGCCATGAACCTGGTGGAAAACGCCGTGCTGCGTACCGACAAGGCAGTGCTGGTGTTCTCCCTCGAGATGCCAGGCGAATCGCTGATCATGCGTATGCTTTCGTCGCTGGGCCGTATCGACCAGACCAAGGTGCGTTCCGGTCAGCTGGACGACGATGACTGGCCGCGCCTGACCTCGGCGGTGAACCTGCTCAACGACCGCAAGCTGTTCATCGACGATACCGCTGGCATCAGCCCCTCGGAAATGCGCGCCCGTACCCGTCGGCTGGCCCGTGAGCACGGCGAAATCGCCATGATCATGGTCGACTACCTGCAGTTGATGCAGATTCCGGGGTCGGCTGGCGACAACCGGACAAACGAAATTTCCGAAATCTCCCGCTCGCTCAAGGCCCTGGCCAAGGAATTCAACTGCCCGGTCATCGCCTTGTCGCAGCTGAACCGCTCCCTGGAACAGCGCCCGAACAAACGCCCGGTGAACTCCGACTTGCGTGAATCCGGTGCTATCGAGCAGGACGCCGACGTGATCATGTTCGTGTACCGCGACGAGGTGTACCACCCCGAGACCGAGCACAAGGGCGTGGCGGAAATCATCATCGGTAAGCAGCGTAACGGCCCCATCGGCTTTGTGCGCCTGGCGTTCATCGGCAAGTACACCCGCTTCGAGAACCTCGCGCCGGGTATGTACAACTTCGATGATGATGAATAAAGCGCGGTTTAATTAGGCTGCGAATATCTACCGGCTTAACAGGAACTCTGTGGGAGCGGCTTCAGCCGCGAAGAATCCATCGCGGAGGATGGCACCGGCTATGCCAGTGTTCGCGGCTAAAGCCGCTCCCACGGGGTGTGCGGTGCGCCTGCTGGCTCAGCGTTCTGAGCGATCTTCGTTCTTGCTTGACTGACGATGCGCCCCTCGCTCAGGGTGATAACCCGGTCAAACCGCGACAACGCGCTCTGATCATGCGTCACGCAGATCAATCCCTTCCCTTGGAATGTTTCGAATAACAGGTCCCAGGTGCGCTCTGACGATCCGGCATCAAGCCCAGCTGTGGGCTCGTCAAAGAAGTTGAATTCGCCGGGCCGGTTAAGCAAGCGTAGCAACGTCAGCCTGCGTGCTTCTCCACCCGAAATGGATTCTGCGCGTGCGTCCAGTTCAAGCTCGTACCAGTCTTTGCTTAGCCCCAGGCACTCAAGCCATCGTTCGATTTGAGCGCGATCATGAGCATGCTCGAACAATACCGCCCGGGGCATCGAACCGGGTATGAAGTGCGCATCCTGAGGGCAGAGTCGTAAACTATTGAACTGCTCACGCCCGTCGAGTGCAGCTAGGCACCTACCGTGCAAGTGAACATGCCTGCGCAACTGGAATACCGTTCCTGCCAGCGCATGCAGAAGTGTGGACTTGCCGCACCCGCTGGGCCCAACCAGCGCAACCCGTTCTCCTGCACGAATTACCAAAGGCTCATCGATCAGCAGTTGCAGCGCGTTTCGGGCGCTGAGTTGGCAGGGGGTAATGCAAAGCCCTGCGTTTTCATCTGAGGGCTCTGCCTTTATGGATTCTGTCGGGCCGAACACCGGAAGTTGCAGCCAGTGTTCGAGCTTGCGTTTGTCGAGCCGGAACTGATCGAGCAATCGCCAGGCTTCCGCCAGTTGTGCAACGCCTGTGAGCAGTCCACTCACCAGCGTGAAGAGCGCAACAAGCTCGCCTAGGCTCAGGTGCGGTGTTGCCTGAGATTGATCATGGATGCCCCACATGAGCAATCCGCCACTGCCCAGGCCAATGAACAACGTACGCAGGCCCTGGAGCCATCCGCCACTGTGGGCAACCCGTACCGCTGAGTCGGCATAGCCCGAGAGTGTCTGGTTGACGGGAATCATTGCTGCATCTTCGGCCCTCTCCAGCTTGACCGTTGATGCGCTGGCGAAGGTATCCACCCATTGTTCCGCCAGTTCGTCTTCTCGTGAGTTGACTGCTTCGATATGTCGCCGACGCCAGCGCACCAGACGATCATTGGCCCACAGATATGCCAGGCTCAAGGGTACGAGGCCGATCAGTACCGAAGTAGCATCCAAGTAGGCGAAGAGCGTAATCAACACTGCAGCTTCTGCCAGTACCGGCCATGCCGAACCAATCAGAAAGCCCAGCCATCGCTCCTGTGCCGTTATCCCTCTATCCAGTACCTTTACCAGCGTTCCGCCATGGAGTTGTCCATAGGCTTCGAAGCGTTTGTCCAGCAATGCTCGACACCAGCGGATAGAGAGTTGTTTCACGCGTTCCTGGCAGAGGCGCGCAAGGCACCAGGCTTGCAAAGGGGTCAGCGAGGCTTGCAGTGCGATCAGACTTGCGAAGGCACCGAGCAGAAACAGGGAAGACGAGGCTGAAGTGGACAGGTTGTCGATGATGTCAGCCAGGATCAGGGCTGGTACGACGGTTGCGATTTTCAGTACCAATGTCGCGCTCAGGGCTGCGAAGATGCCTGGATAGATATGCATATGCCTCGCGCCCGTTATACAGAAAGTGGATGCCGGGCCTGATTGGCTGGAGAGGGCCTGGAACGGAGTGGTGCTGGAGGGTCGTATCTTTCAACAGGTTCGGCTGGTTGTCTGCCTGACAAGAGTTTGGAAATGTATCCGGTAGAGGGAGCGGGCGTGCCCGCAACGAATTCAGCGCCTATGAGATCGATATATGCCCCACCGCAAACCTCAAGCCAGGCACCTGGCAGCCCACATCCAATCATCGCCCACCCCACCAATCCCCACGAAGACAGTCGGATTTGGTCAAAATTTGTGCTATATTCCGCGCCCGCGATTTCCCTGCACACCAGAACCGGTCACTGACATGCAAGCAGCCAAACCACTCTACGACTATCCCAAGTACTGGGCCGAATGCTTCGGGCCAGCACCTTTCCTGCCGATGAGCAGGGAGGAGATGGATCTGCTCGGCTGGGATTCCTGCGACATCATCATCGTGACCGGTGATGCCTACGTCGACCATCCGTCGTTCGGCATGGCCATCATCGGCCGCCTGCTGGAGGCCCAGGGCTTCCGCGTGGGCATCATTGCCCAGCCGAACTGGCAGTCGAAAGACGACTTCATGAAGCTCGGCGAGCCGAACCTGTTCTTCGGTGTGGCCGCCGGCAACATGGACTCGATGATCAACCGCTACACCGCAGACAAGAAGATGCGTTCGGACGATGCCTACACCCCTGGTGGCCTGGCCGGCAGCCGTCCGGACCGCGCCAGCCTGGTGTACAGCCAGCGCTGCAAGGAAGCCTACAAGCATGTGCCGATCGTACTCGGCGGCATCGAGGCGTCGCTGCGCCGCATCGCCCACTACGACTACTGGCAGGACAAGGTCCGCCACTCGATCCTGATCGACGCCAGTGCCGACATCCTGCTGTTCGGCAACGCCGAGCGTGCGGTGGTCGAAGTGGCCCAGCGCCTGTCCAACGGCGAGAAGATCGAGAGCATCACTGACGTGCGCGGCACGGCCTTCGTGCGCCGTGATACCCCGCAAGGCTGGTACGAGATCGACTCGACCCGCATCGACCGCCCTGGTCGCGTGGACAAGATCATCAACCCGTACGTGAACACCCAGGACACCCAGGCCTGCGCGATCGAGCAGGCCAAGGGCGACCAGGAAGACCCGAACGAAGCCAAAGTGGTGCAGATCCTCGACAGCCCGAGCGTGACCCGTGAAAAATCGGTGATCCGCCTGCCGTCGTTCGAAAAGGTGCGTAACGACCCGGTTCTCTACGCCCACGCCAACCGCGTGCTGCACCTGGAGACCAACCCGGGCAACGCCCGCGCCCTCGTGCAGAAGCATGGCGAAGTGGATGTGTGGTTCAACCCGCCGCCCATCCCCATGAGCACCGAAGAAATGGACTACGTGTTTGGCATGCCGTACGCCCGTGTGCCGCACCCGGCCTATGGCAAGGAGCGCATCCCGGCCTACGAGATGATCCGTTTCTCGGTAAACATCATGCGTGGCTGCTTCGGTGGCTGCACCTTCTGCTCGATCACCGAGCACGAAGGCCGCATCATCCAGAACCGCTCGCACGAGTCGATCCTGAACGAGATCGAAGAGATGCGCGACAAGGTGCCGGGCTTCACCGGCGTGGTCTCCGACCTTGGCGGCCCGACCGCCAACATGTACCGCATCGCCTGCAAGAGCCACGACATCGAGAAGCACTGTCGCAAGCCGTCGTGCGTGTTCCCCGGCATCTGCGAAAACCTCAACACCGACCACAGCTCGTTGATCGAGCTGTACCGCAAGGCCCGTGCCTTGCCGGGCGTGAAGAAGATCCTGATCGCCTCGGGCCTGCGTTACGACCTGGCCGTTGAGTCGCCGGAGTACGTGAAAGAGCTGGTCACCCACCATGTGGGCGGTTACCTGAAGATTGCCCCGGAGCACACCGAGCGTGGCCCGCTGGACAAGATGATGAAGCCGGGCATCGGCACCTACGACCGCTTCAAGCGCATGTTCGAGAAGTTCTCGAAAGAGGCGGGCAAGGAACAGTACCTGATTCCGTACTTCATCGCCGCGCACCCGGGCACCACTGACGAAGACATGATGAACCTGGCCCTGTGGCTGAAGGGCAACGGCTTCCGCGCCGACCAGGTACAGGCGTTCTACCCGTCGCCGATGGCTTCGGCCACGGCCATGTACCACTCGGGCAAGAACCCGCTGCGCAAGGTGACCTACAAGAGCGAAGGGGTGGAGATCGTCAAGAGCGACGAGCAGCGCCGCCTGCACAAGGCGTTCTTGCGCTACCACGACCCGAAAGGCTGGCCGATGCTGCGTGAAGCACTGCAGCGTATGGGCCGTGCCGACCTGATTGGCCCGGGCAAGCACCAGTTGATCCCGCTGCACCAGCCGCAGACCGATACCTACCAGAGCGCACGCCGCAAGAACTCGACGCCGGCGGGCAGCCACAAGGTGGGCAAGGATCAGAAGATCCTGACCCAGCACACCGGCCTGCCACCGCGTTCCAGCGATGGCAGCAAGCCGTGGGACAAGCGCGAGAAGGCCAAGGCCGAGGCGTTTGCACGTAACGAGAAGGCGGCCAAAGAGCGCAAGGAAGCGGCCAAGGGTGGCAAGGGCAACAAGAAGCCGCGCCAGCCAGTCATTCCGCGTTAACTGATCGATTTTTGGGGCTGCAAAGCGGTCCCAAAAATCTCAGCTTCAATCAGGCTGCTTGTCGACCCACTTTGGCGCCACTGGCGCAACAAAGCTGTCCATCCCGTCCAGCAGCGCATCCGGCTGCTGCGCCAGCAACAACATTGCCCGATGTTGCGGCCGCACAAAGCCTTCTTCGACGATATGGTCGAGGAACCCGCCCAGCTTGTCGTAGAAGCCGTTCACATCGAGCAGCCCCAGCGGCTTGGCGTGATAGCCCAGTTGCCCCCAGGTCCAAACCTCGAACAACTCTTCCAGCGTACCCAGCCCACCCGGCAGGGCGATGAAGGCATCGCTCAGCTCGGCCATGCGTGCCTTGCGCGCGTGCATGCCATCGACCACTTCCAGGCGCGTCAGGCCTTTGTGGCCGACTTCAGCGTCCAGCAGGCTTTGCGGGATGATGCCGACCACTTCGCCACCTGCTGCCATGGCCGCGTCGGCCACCACGCCCATTAGGCCCACGGCGCCGCCGCCATACACCAGGGTCAGGCCACGGCGGGCAATGGCCTGGCCGAGCGCGACGGCAGCTTCACGGTAAGCAGGGTTGGCGCCAATGCTGGCACCACAGAACACACAAACGGAACGTACGGGCATTGCTCATCTCCTGTCACTCAGGTGCACAGGGTACGGCGCATGCCCGTTGCTTCCAAGGCCGCGTTCATTCCGGGCGGGAGAATTCGCAGATGGCGCCGGTAGCCCCGTGGGCATAGGCGGCGAGCAGGCTATTGATGAAGGCAGAGATGGGCATTTGGTATTGCTCCTAAATGAGAGGTTGTCCCATCGTCTAATAAAAGGGCATGATGTGCCCTTAGATTGGTTGTATACAATCCATTGAACAATTCTACTGGCTGGCCTCTTGACACCCCCTTGACCCATATCAGCAAGGGGCTGAACGGTTTCAGGCAGTCTCGCAATTGATAAAACCCTGCCAAGGAGATTCATGATGTTTGCGAAAGCTGTAGCGGTATCCCTGCTGACCCTCGCCAGCGCCTCTGTCTTCGCCGCCGAGTGCTCGGTAACTGTCGACTCGACCGACCAGATGTCCTTCAACACCAAGGAAATCACCGTCGACAAGAGCTGCAAGGAATTCACCGTCAAACTGACCCACTCGGGCAACCTGCCGAAAAACGTGATGGGCCACAACCTGGTGATCAGCAAGACTGCCGACATGCAGGGCATTGCTACCGAAGGCATGAGCCAGGGCCTGGACAAGGACTACATCAAGGCTGACAACGCCGCGATCATCGCTCACACCAAGATGATCGGTGCGCCTGAGAAAGAAACCGAAGTGAAGTTCGACGCTACCAAGCTGGAAGCCGGTGGTGACTACAGCTTCTTCTGCACCTTCCCGGGCCACATCTCGATGATGAAGGGCAAGGTTGTCGTCAAGTAATGACAGCTGAGTAGGCCTATCGGGCCTATTCGCGGGCACGCCCGCTCCCACAGGATCACCACACACTCTGAAGGCTGTGTAGTACCTGTGAGAGCGGGCGTGCCCGCGAAGCTTTTCAAGGGGCGAACGGCAGTTCGCGCTTGTGCTGGGTCTTGCGGTAGGTGGCAACGATGATGTCGAACGCCGCCTGATCAACCGGCTGACCATGCAGGAAGGCATCGATCTGCTGGTAGGTCACGCCATGGGACGCTTCGTCCGGCTTGCCCGGTGCCAGGTCCTCAAGGTCTGCAGTCGGCACCTTCTCCACCAGTGACTCCGGCGCACCAAAGCTGCGCGCAATGGCCCGTACCTGGCTCTTCACCAGCCCGCTCAGCGGCGCCAGGTCGCAGGCACCATCACCAAACTTGGTAAAGAAGCCCATCACCGCCTCGGCGGCGTGGTCGGTACCGATCACCAGGCCCGCACGTGCGCCGGCAATGGTGTACTGGGCGACCATGCGCGTACGCGCCTTGACGTTGCCCACCACGAAGTCCACCAGGGTTGGCGAGCCATTCTTCAGTTCTACAACCTCAGCGGCCAGCGCCCTCACTGCCGGGGCAATGTCGACGGTGTGCACTTCATCGGCCTTGATCACGTCCAGGCAGGCCTGGGCGTCATGCTCGTCATGTTGCACCTGGTACGGCAAGCGCACGGCAATGAAGGTGTAGGCCTTGTCGCCGGTCTCGGCGCGCAGCTCGTTGATGGCGCGCTGGGCGAGCAGGGCGGCGGTCAGCGAGTCGACGCCACCGCTGATGCCCAGCACCAGGGTCTTGAGCCGGGCGTTGGCCAGGCAGTCCTTGATGAACGCCACGCGCCGGGCGACTTCGGCCTCAAGTGCGGCAGTGTCGGCGAACGGCGGCTGTACCTTCAGCGCCTGGGCAATCTCTTGCTGAACCGCTTGCATGGGTTACTCCTTGCTGGGGACTTTGAATACGTGGCGCAGGTAGGCGACGAAGTTCTCGTCGCGGCATTGGGTCTTGGCGGCTTCGTCCGAGATCTTGGCCACTGGCGCGCCGTTGCAGTCGGTCATTTTAAGCACGATGCTCATCGGGGCCACACCCGGGATGTCGCAGGTCAGGTTGGTGCCGATGCCAAAACTGACGTTGATGCGACCGCGCAGGGCACGGAATATTTCCAGCGAACGGGTGAGGTTGAGGCCATCGGAAAACACCAGGGTCTTGGTCATCGGGTCGATACCCAGTTTCTGGTAGTGGGCAATGGCCTTCTCGGCCCAGGCCACCGGTTCACCGGAGTCGTGGCGCAGGCCGTCGAACAGCTTGGCAAAGTACAGGTCGAAATCGCCAAGGAAGGCATCCATGGTGATGCAGTCGGTCAGGGCGATGCCGAGCAGCCCGCGGTATTCGCGCACCCAGCAGTCCAGCGCGGCGATCTGGCTGTCGATCAGGCGCGGGCCGAGTTGCTGGTGGGCCATGATCCATTCATGGGCCATGGTGCCCAGTGGCTTGATATCCAGTTTCCATGCCAGGTCGACGTTGCTGGTGCCGACGAAGCGGCCCGGGAAGTCGTCGCGCAGTACCCGCACCACGTCTTCCTGCACACGGCTGGAAAAGCGCCGCCGGGTGCCGAAGTCGGCTACCTGCAGTTCGGCCAGTTCATCGTCACTGGCATGCGCGCGCAGCCAGTCGAACTTGCGGTACAGCTGGTCGCGGGCCTCCGCCAGGCGCATGCGTGGGTGCAGGTGGCGGTTGCGCACTTCGCTGATGATGGCCAGCAGTGGTACTTCGAACAGGATCACATGCAGCCACGGGCCTTTCAGGCGCAGGAACAGCTGGTCGTTTTCGATGCCGATGCGCACGTAGCGCAGGTTGAAGCGAAACAGCCGCAGAAAACGCAGGAAGTCGGGCTTGAGGAAGCTGATGCGCTCGAGGAAGGCCGGCTGGCCATCATCCAGGGTGAGGTCGCTGAGCAGTTCGAGTTGGTGGCGGATCTCGCCAAGATACGGGCGCAGGTCCTCGCCGTTGCGGCAGCGGAATTCCCATTCGACGTCGGCGTCCGGGTAGTTGTGCAGCACGCCCTGCATCATGGTGAGTTTGTAGAAGTCGGTGTCGAGCAGGTTGTGCACGATGCGCTCGGCGAATGCGCTCTCGCTCATCAAGGGGGGCTCCGGAAGCGGCGAATGGCGGACATTGTGCCAGCCTTTTGGGGCTTGTTGTGTCCGTGCTTGCCCGCGAAGAGGCCGGAACAGCCAAAACAGAGGTGTTTTTCCGTGCACCGGCTAGCCTTCAAACGGTGCCGCCTGTAGCAGTCGCGCACCAGCGGTGTGCACTTCGGTGACGTCCGCTGTTACAGGGCGGTTGCACGTAAACACTTGCCAGGGTTGCAATGATGGCACATGGCGGTTGCTCCTTGTCTGTACGTGTGGTGGCGCCTGCCGCGTGGCAGACGGTTGCACGCTCAATAAAGAAAAGGCCGCCGGTCGCCTGCTGGCGCCCAGCACAGTCTGTTTTCCCGGAAGACAAACCCTATGGCACGGCCCTTGCTCTGAGCACAGGGTTGAGAAGTTGTAGTGCCAACCAAAAAAACTCTAGGAGCACCACCTCATGTCGCAGACGTTTTACAAGAAAGGTTTCCTGGCTCTGGCCGTGGCTACAGCACTGGGTGTTTCTTCGTATGTTCAGGCCGACGTCAAGATCGGTGTAGCGGGCCCGATGACCGGGGCGAACGCAGCGTTTGGCGAGCAGTACATGAAAGGTGCGCAGGCAGCGGCCGACAAGATCAACGCCGCCGGCGGCGTGAATGGCGAAAAAATCGTCCTGGTAAAAGGCGATGACGCCTGCGAGCCCAAGCAGGCCGTAGCCGTGGCCAACCGCCTGGTCGACCAGGACAAGGTGATCGGCGTGGTCGGCCACTTCTGTTCCTCCAACACCATCCCGGCCTCCGAGGTGTATGACGAAGCCGGCGTTATCGCCATCACCCCGGGCTCCACCAACCCGCAGGTGACCGAACGCGGCCTGAGCGCCATGTTCCGCATGTGCGGCCGCGACGACCAGCAGGGCATCGTGGCCGGCGACTACATCGTCGATGTACTCAAGGGCAAGAAAGTCGCGGTGCTGCACGACAAGGACACCTACGGCCAAGGCCTGGCCGATGCCACCAAGGCGCAGCTGGAAAAACGTGGCGTGAAGCCTGTGCTGTACGAAGGCCTGACCCGTGGCGAGAAAGACTTCAGCGCCGTGGTGACCAAGATCCGCTCCACCGGTGCCGACGTGGTCTACTTCGGCGGCCTGCACCCGGAGGCTGGCCCGCTGGTACGCCAGCTGCGTGAGCAGGGCCTGAAGGACGTCAAGTTCATGTCCGATGACGGCATCGTCACCGACGAACTGGTGGCCACCGCTGGCGGTGCGCAATACGTCGATGGCGTGTACATGACCTTCGGCGCCGACCCGCGCCTGCTGCCAGACAGCAAGGCGGTGGTTGAAGAGTTCCGCAAGAACGGCACCGAACCTGAAGGCTACACCCTGTATGCCTACGCCTCCCTGGAAGCCCTGGCCGCCGGTTTCAATGGCGCCAAGTCGAACAAGGGCGAAGACGCCGCCAAGTGGCTCAAGGCCAACCCGGTCAAGACGGTGATGGGCGAGAAGAAGTGGGACAGCAAGGGTGACCTGACCGTGTCCGACTACGTGGTCTACCAGTGGGACAAAGACGGTAAATACCACCAGCTGGAAAAACAAAAATAACAACGGCCCACGGCCCGGGCTGATGCTCGGGCCCAAGCCCCGCGGTACCTGTCTTTATTCGTAGATCTGCACAGTTCTGCGCTGCGAGGGCCCCGCACCGGTGGCCCGCGCCGTGGTCGGCGCTCGTGCAATCTCAATCAGGTGAGATTGCGTTATGGATGGTATTTTCCTGCAGCAACTGGTCAACGGCCTGACCCTCGGGTCGGTCTATGGCCTGATCGCCATCGGCTACACAATGGTCTATGGCATTATCGGCATGATCAACTTCGCGCACGGCGAGGTGTACATGATCTCCGCGTACCTCGCGGCGATCAGCCTGGCATTGCTGGCTTACTTCGGTGTCGAGTCGTTCCCCCTGCTGATGCTGGGCACGCTGTTGTTCACCATCGTCGTTACGGGCGTATACGGCTTCACCATCGAGCGCATCGCTTACAAACCCCTGCGTAACTCTACCCGCCTGGCACCGCTGATCAGCGCCATCGGTATTTCGCTGATCCTGCAAAACTATGCACAGATCAGCCAGGGTGCCCGCCAGCAAGGTGTTCCGACCTTGCTTGAAGGTGCCATGCGTGTCGAAGTCGGCACCGGCTTCGTGCAACTGACCTACACCAAGATCTTCATTCTGGTGGCAGCCTTCGTCGGCATGGGCCTGCTCACCTACGTGATCAAGTACACCAAGCTCGGCCGCATGTGCCGCGCCACCCAGCAAGACCGCAAGATGGCCTCGATCCTGGGCATCAACACCGACCGGGTGATTTCCTATGTGTTCGTTATCGGTGCAGTCATGGCCGCGCTGGCCGGCGTGCTGATCACCATGAACTACGGCACCTTCGACTTCTACGCCGGCTTCATCATCGGCATCAAGGCGTTCACCGCCGCTGTGCTCGGTGGTATCGGCTCGCTGCCTGGCGCCATGCTCGGCGGGATCATCCTGGGTATTTCCGAGTCGCTGTTCTCTGGCCTGATCAACTCCGACTACAAGGACGTGTTCAGCTTCTCGCTGCTGGTGATGATCCTTATCTTCCGCCCACAAGGCCTGCTGGGTCGCCCGCTCGTGGCTAAGGTGTGAACATGTCCGTTGCCAAAACTGCCGCTGTTACCGAAACCAAGGGTTTCGACCTTAAACGCAGCCTGCTGGAGACCATCGTCGCCGGCCTGCTGGCACTCATAGTGTTTGGCCCGGTCGTCGGCGTGGTGCTCGACGGCTACAGCTTCAATGCCGAGCCGCGGCGCGTGGCCTGGCTGGTGGGCGGGGTGATGCTGGGGCGCTTCCTGCTCAGCCTGTACCTGCAGACCGCTGCAGGCACGCGCATGCTCCAGGGCTTTGAAAGCGGTGGCTCGGGCGTGCATGTGAACGCACCGGACTACAAGTCGCGCTTGCGTTACATCATCCCCGCGCTGATCGTGATTGCCATTGTGTTCCCGGTGTTTGCCAACAAGTACCTGCTGACCGTGGTCATCCTCGGCCTGATCTACGTGTTGCTGGGCCTTGGCCTTAACATCGTGGTCGGCCTGGCCGGCCTGCTCGACCTGGGTTATGTGGCGTTCTATGCCATTGGTGCCTACGGGTTGGCGCTGGGTTACCAGTATTTGGGCCTGGGCTTCTGGAGCGTACTGCCGCTGGCGGCCATCGCCGCAGCGCTGGCGGGATGTATTCTCGGTTTCCCGGTGCTAAGGATGCACGGTGACTACCTGGCGATCGTGACCCTGGGCTTTGGCGAAATCATCCGCCTGGTGCTGAACAACTGGCTGTCGTTCACCGGTGGCCCCAACGGCATGCCGGCCCCGCCGCCAACCTTCTTCGGCCTGGAGTTTGGCCGTCGGGCCAAGGACGGCGGCGTACCGATTCACGAGTTCTTCGGCTTCGATTACAACGCCAACCTCAAGTTCGTGTTCATCTACGCGGTGCTGTTCATCGTTGTGCTGGCTGTGCTGTACATCAAGCACCGCCTGACCCGCATGCCGGTCGGCCGGGCGTGGGAAGCGCTGCGCGAAGACGAGATCGCCTGCCGTTCGATGGGCCTGAACCACGTACTGGTCAAGCTCTCGGCCTTTACCCTGGGTGCTTCCACTGCCGGCCTGGCCGGGGTGTTCTTTGCCACTTACCAAGGCTTCGTCAACCCGTCGTCGTTCACCTTCTTCGAGTCGGCGCTGATCCTCGCCATCGTCGTACTGGGTGGCATGGGCTCGACGGTAGGCGTGGTGATCGCAGCGTTCGTGCTGACCGTGGCGCCCGAGTTGCTGCGCAGCTTCTCCGAATACCGGGTACTGCTGTTCGGCGTGCTGATGGTGCTGATGATGATCTGGCGACCGCGTGGGCTGATCCGCATCAGCCGTACCGGTGTGACCCCGCGTAAAGGAGTGGCGCCATGAGCGACGATATCATTCTCTCGGTCGACAACCTGATGATGCAGTTCGGTGGCATCAAGGCGCTCAGCGACGTCAGCCTCAAGGTCAAGCGCAACCAGATCTTCGCCCTGATCGGCCCCAATGGCGCGGGCAAGACCACGGTGTTCAACTGCCTGACCGGCTTCTACAAGGCCAGCGGTGGGCGCATCGAGCTGAACGTGCGTGGCAGCCACACCAACGTCATCCAGCTGCTTGGCGAGCGCTTCCAGGCGGCGGACTTCGTGTCGCCGGCGCGCTTTGCCAACCGCCTGTACTACAAAATGTTCGGCGGCACCCACCTGGTCAACCGCGCAGGCCTGGCCCGTACCTTCCAGAACATTCGCCTGTTCAAGGAAATGTCGGTGGTGGAAAACCTGCTGGTGGCCCAGCACATGTGGGTCAACCGCAACCTGCTGGCCGGTGTGCTCAACACCAAGGCCTACCGCAAGGCCGAGAGCGATGCGCTGGACCACGCCTTCTACTGGCTGGAAGTGGTCGACCTGGTGGACTGCGCCAACCGCCTGGCCGGCGAGTTGTCTTACGGCCAGCAGCGCCGCCTGGAAATTGCCCGGGCCATGTGCACGCGGCCAAAGATCATCTGCCTGGACGAACCGGCAGCAGGCCTGAACCCGCAGGAAACCGAAGCCCTCAGCCGCATGATCCGTGTGTTGCGGGACGAGCACGACATCACCGTGGTGCTGATCGAGCACGACATGGGCATGGTCATGAGCATTTCCGACCATATCGTGGTGCTGGACCACGGCAACGTGATTGCCGAAGGCGCCCCGCAAGACATCCGCCACAACCCGACGGTGATCGCCGCCTACCTGGGTGCAGACGAAGAGGAACTGGTATGAGTGCGCCCATTCTCGAACTGAAGGACCTGGACGTGTTTTATGGGCCGATCCAGGCGCTGAAAAAGGTGTCGATGCACATCAATGAAGGCGAGACGGTCAGCCTGATTGGTGCCAACGGTGCGGGCAAGTCGACCCTATTGATGTCTATTTTCGGCCAGCCTCGGGCAGCGTCGGGGCACATCGTTTATCGCGGCACCGACATCACCCGCAAGTCGTCGCACTACATCGCCTCCAACGGCATCGCTCAGTCGCCGGAAGGGCGCCGGGTGTTTCCCGACATGACCGTCGAGGAGAACCTGATGATGGGCACCATTCCCATCGGCGACAAGCATGCCGACGAAGACATGCAGCGTATGTACGAGCTGTTCCCGCGCTTGAAGGAGCGGCGTAACCAGCGGGCCATGACCATGTCCGGGGGTGAGCAGCAGATGTTGGCGATTGCCCGGGCGCTGATGAGCCGGCCGAAGTTGCTGCTGCTGGACGAGCCGTCGCTGGGGCTGGCGCCGATTGTGGTCAAGCAGATCTTCTCGACCTTGCGCGAGCTGGCCAAGAGCGGGATGACCATCTTTCTGGTGGAGCAGAACGCCAACCATGCGCTGAAGCTGTCGGACCGGGCGTATGTGATGGTCAACGGGCAGATCCGCATGACCGGGACCGGGCAGGAGTTGCTGGTCAACGAAGAGGTGCGCAACGCCTACCTTGGCGGGCACTGAGTTTCATTCGGGGCCGCTGAGCGGCCCCATTCTCAATGTGGACAACTTGCCGTGGGCCTGTTTCCTCATACCCCGGTTTTCCTTCCCGAGCCCATCTTTCCACAGGCCGGATCTTTTCCACGGATAATGTGGAACCGCCTGTGGAAAACATGGTGGCATCTCGCTCAAGCCCTTTAATATCAGGCTCTGTAGAGGTCTGATCATTTTTTGATCATGTCGTGCTTGTGGATGATTTTTCGCGTTTTTTCAAAGCCCTGCAAGCACTTCGATGACAGTGCATGCCTTGTGGATAAGTCTGTGAAAAAACCTTGGATAGAGCGCTGCAGGCGGCATGCTTGAAAGCCTTGCGTCATCATCGAAAAGATATCCACTGACCACGCAGCGCTGAAAGGGTTCCGCACCGTGGACAAGTTGCCCCCAATCCGTGGGGAAAGCCTTGTGGATAACATGCGCATAGCTGGCGCCGGGCCCTCTGCTGCAAGGGTTTGCCGCAGATGAACAAAAAATGAACAGCCGCCTGACCGGCTTGCTGCCAGCGCCCGGCGCGGGCATGCTGCAAAGCTGCCATGACAACCTACCGTGAGGAACAGAGCATGACGTCCACCGTATTCATCACTGGCGCCACGTCCGGTTTCGGCGAGGCCACCGCCCGCCGCTTTGCCGAGGCCGGCTGGAAACTGGTGCTCACTGGCCGTCGCAAGGAGCGCCTGGACGCCCTGTGCGCGGAACTGTCGGCCAAGACCGAAGTGCATGGCCTGGTGCTGGACGTACGTGACCGCAAGGCCATGGAACAGGCCATCGCCACCCTGCCGGCCGGCTTCGACAAGCTGCGCGGCCTGGTGAACAACGCCGGCCTGGCGCTGGGCGTGGATGCGGCGCAGAACTGCAGCCTGGACGACTGGGAAACCATGGTCGACACCAACATCAAGGGCCTGATGTACACCACCCGGCTGCTGCTGCCACGCCTGATCGCCCACGGCCGTGGGGCGTCGATCCTCAACGTGGGGTCGGTGGCGGGCAACTACCCGTACCCGGGCAGCAATGTGTACGGCGGCACCAAGGCTTTCGTTGGCCAGTTCTCGCTGAGCCTGCGCTGCGACCTGCGCGGGACTGGCGTGCGGGTGAGCAACATCGAGCCGGGCCTGTGCGAGAGCGAGTTCTCGCTGGTGCGCTTCGGGGGGGACCAGGCCAAGTACGACGCGACCTACGCGGGTGCCGAGCCGATCCAGCCGCAGGACATTGCCGAGACCATCTTCTGGATCCTCAACCAGCCAGCTCACATCAACATCAATAGCCTGGAGCTGATGCCGGTGAGCCAGGATTGGGCAGGGTTCTCCATCGACCGGTCGGTCAAAGGTTAATGTCAGTCGGTTAAACGACTGGGGCCGCGTTGCGGGCCATCGCCTGCAAGCCAGCTCCCACAGGATTGTGCAATCCTCAGGAGCTGCGCTGTACCTGTGGGAGCTGGCTTGCCGGCGATGGCGTCAGCCCAGGCGCTGCAACCCTTCCAGGCAGGTCGCCAAGTGGTAGGGCGTAGTCGAAGGCATATCATGCCGGCTGACATTACCTTCCCCATCCCGGCATTCATACCAGCCCGCTTCCCGCAGGAACCGCGCTTCCAGCGCCTGCATCTGGCTGGCCAATTTCGCCTCACCCGCCTCACGTAGCACCAGCGCCCGCAGGTACTCCGCCTGCGCCCAGATCCGCTGGGTGGCGTCGATCACCTTGCCATCCACATCCAGCATTGCCAGCACTGCCGCATCTTTCACCCCGTACTGCTCGGCAAAGCCGAATGCCCGGTCGAGGGACGCATGCAGTGGCGTGTCACACAGCAGCGGTGAGGTATGCAGCAGGTAGAACCACTCGAACTGGTGCCCCGGCTCAAACCAGTTATCCACAGCCCCGCGTGGCTTTTCCAGCATCAAGCCGTGGGCCGGTTCGATGAAGTGTGTTTGCAGTGCTTCGCACAATTGCAGCAGCGACTGTTGGGTATGTTCATCATCACGCACCGCCAGCACTTGCAGGAACGCTTCGGCCAGGTGCATCTGCGGGTTCTGCAGCGGGCCGCTGCCCAGGTCGGCCCAGTCTTCGCCCAGGCTGGCTTCGTACAGGCCGTCGTCACGGGCGAACTGCTGGTCGATAATATCCAGCGCAGCGTTCAAGGTGGACTCGACCAGGCTTTCGCGCACCTTGCCCCAATAGTGCGCGCAGGCAAAGACGATGAAGGCGTGGGTATACAGGTCCTTTCGCCGATCCAGCGGCTTGCCCTGGGCGTCGATGCTGTAGAACCAGCCACCGTGCTCGGCGTCGTGGAAATGCTTTTGCAGCGAGCGGAACAAGGCGGCCGCGCGTTCGGCTGCGCCGGGTTGCCCGATGCGGCTGCTGAACAGGTACAGCTGGCGTGCGCAGGCCATCGCCCGGTAGCGCTGCACCGGCAAGGGCTGGTGCTGGGCATCCAGGGCTTCGTAGGGCAGGGCCATGTCGGCATTCCAGCCCGGGCCTTGCCACAGCGGCACGATGCGTTCGGCGAAGTGCTGGTTGAAGCGGGCCAGTTCGGGCAGGGTGAGGCGGGGGTTGGACATTTCGGCGCTCGTCGCTGTCGGGCAGGGCGCCATGGTAGCAGAACTAGGGTTGTGGGTTGCCCAGCCCTTGCCAATGCCGCGCCCCGACAAAGATGAAGCGCAGTTGCTGGGTGATCTTTTCCTGCGGCGTCAGTGCCTGTGGATAACCCGGTTCCGGGCTGTCGATAAGCTCTGGTAGGGTGGCGAACACGGTTTTCACCACCAGGTCGGCCATCACCGCCAGCGCGGCGCTGTCCAGGTGCTGCCAGCGCTTCATGCGCGCAAGGTCGGTGGCCAGGTCGTCGCTGATGTCCTGGCGCAGGCGGGCAATGGCCTGGCGCACGGCTTGTGAACCACCGTACTGCTCGCGGGCCAGGAACAGGAACTGCGCGCGGTGGGCGGCCACCACATCGAGGAAGATGCGCACCGAGGCGTCGGTGATGCCGCCCAGTTCGAATTCGTTTTGCCGTACCAGGCGGATGGTCTGACGGAAGGTTGTGTCGATTTCGGCCACCAGGGCCAGGCCCAAGGCGTCCATGTCGGAAAAATGCCGGTAGAACCCGGTGGGCACGATGCCTGCCGTCTTTGCCACTTCACGCAGGCTGATACTGCCGAACCCCCGGCCGCTCTCCATCAGCAGGCAGGCGGCATCGAGCAGGGCCTGGCGGGTCTGTAGCTTCTGTTCGGCGCGCGGCAGCATGGTGCGGGCTTCTGTGACGGTAAGGCTGGGCACTCTAGTTAAAAAAACAAAGCCCGGTCAATGACCGGGCCTGGAGGGGAGCAAGCGTTGTGACATGAGTTGTTCTTTTCGACCATGGCGATCAGCTCACACGGCTGAGTTCAACCAGACGATCCGAACCACCTTCAGCTACGCGGCCACTGCGTTCGATCAGGCGATCAGAGCCACCTTCGGCGACACGGCCACTGCGTTCGATCAGGCGGTCAGAACCCCCTTCGGCTACGGTTTTCAGCGGTTGGGCGATTTCGGCAGCGCTGGAGCGCGACTCAGCGGTCAGGTGTTGTTCGGCGGCGGGCAGGGCAAAAGCGTTGGCAGCCAGGATGGACAGGGTCAGGGTCAGCAGATGGCGTTTCATGATGTCGGTGCTCCTCTCGGGGGCTGGAAAGTGGGTACGAAGCCAATGCTACGCCGCGTAACGCCAGAGAGAAGTTCATACGGGTAATGGTAACAATCGACCGCATTGATAGAGGTTTGAAAAGGCTCTATCCCGTACATTTCAGGGATAGGTAGGGCGAATTTCCCCTGCTGCGGGCGGGTAACAGGTAGGGCCTGGCGCGACAAATTGCTGAGCAAAAGGCCAGGAAAAACTTCGCTATCATGGCGCCATCGATAAAACCCTGCGGGTTTTCATCAGTCCCAGATACTAAGTGCCACCGCTGCGCCCGTTTTGTGCCATGCCGCAAGGAGAACCCCGCAATGACGCGTCCCGCCAGAATTCTCGTCTGGACTCTCACCAGCCTGCTGACACTGCTGGCGATCCTGGTGGTTGTGATTGCCACCTTTGACTGGAACCGCGTCAAGCCGCTGCTGAACGAGAAGGTTTCCGAGGCCCTGCACCGGCCTTTTGCGATCAATGGCAACCTTGACGTGCAGTGGCATACCGACCCCGAGGAAGGTGGCTGGCGTGCCTGGGTGCCATGGCCGCACTTCATCGCCGAAGACCTGACGTTGGGCAACCCCGACTGGCTCAAGGAGCCGAAGATGGTCGGCCTGGAGCGTGTCGAGTTCCGCCTGGCGCCGTTGCCGTTGCTGTTCCAGCAGATCAGCATCCCGCGCATCAACCTCACCAAACCTACGGCCAGCCTCACCCGCCTGGCCGATGGCCGGGCCAACTGGGCCTTTGACCTCGGGCCAAAGGACGAAAACGCAGAACCTTCAAAATGGCAGCTGGACATCGGCGCCATCGGTTTCGACCAGGGCAATGTCAGCTTCGACGACCAGACCCTGCATACCAGCATGAAGGTGCAGATCGACCCGCTGGGCAAGCCGATCCCGTTCAGCGAAATCGTCGGCAAGGCCAGCGCCGAGAAAGCCGGTGGTGCCCAGGACTACGCCTTCGGGCTAAAGGCCCAGGGCCGCTACAAGGGCCAGCCGGTGTCCGGCACTGGCAAAATCGGCGGCCTGTTGGCCTTGCAGGACGCCAGCCAGCCGTTCCCGCTGCAGGCCGACGTGCGGATTGCCGATACCCATGTGGTGCTCGCCGGTACCCTGACCGATCCACGCAACCTCGGTGCCCTCGACCTGCGCCTGCGCTTGTCCGGCGCCAGCCTGGGTAACCTCTATCCATTGACCGGCGTGACCCTGCCAGACACCCCGGCCTACTCCACTGACGGCCGCCTCAACGCCAACCTCCACGCGGCGCAAGGGGCGACATTCAACTACCGGGGCTTCAACGGCAAGATCGGTGACAGTGATATCCACGGTGACCTGGCCTTCGTCGCCAGCCAGCCACGGCCCAAGCTGTCGGGCAACCTGGTTTCGAACCAGTTGCTGTTCAAGGACCTGGCACCGCTGATCGGTGCCGACTCCAACGCCGAACAGAAGGCCCGTGGCGGTGCCAGCAAACAGCCGACCGGCAAGGTGCTGCCGGTGGAAGAGTTCCGCACCGAGCGCTGGCGCGCCATGGACGCGGATGTCACCTTTGCGGGCAAGCGCATCGTGCACAGCGCGCAACTGCCGTTCAATGACTTGTCGGCCCACGTGATTCTGGAGGACGGCCTGCTGCGCCTGGAGCCCCTGCGGTTTGGCGTGGCGGGCGGCAACCTGGCCTCAAAGATCCGCCTGGACGGGCGCAACGTGCCATTGCAGGGACATGCCCAGCTGACTGCACGTGGTTTCAAGCTCAAGCAACTGTTCCCTTCCTTTGCACCGATGCAGACCAGCTTTGGCGAGCTGAACGGTGATGCTGACATCCGCGGCCGTGGCAACTCGGTAGCGGCTTTGCTGGGCACGGCCAATGGTGACCTGCGCATGCTGATCAACGATGGCGCCATCAGTCGCAGCCTGATGGAGATTGCCGGTTTGAATGTGGGCAACTACGTGGTCGGCAAACTGTTTGGTGACGAGGATGTGAAAATCAATTGTGCGGCGGCGGATGTGGGGATTAAAGATGGCCTGGCCACAACGCGCCTGTTCATCTTCGATACCGAGAACGCCATTATCTACATCAACGGTACGGCCAATTTCGCCAGCGAGCAGCTGGACTTGAAAATCACGCCAGAATCGAAAGGGCTGCGGCTGTTCTCGCTGCGCTCGCCGCTGTATGTGCGCGGGCCGTTTGCCAAGCCCAGCGCAGGTGTACAGGCGCTGCCGTTGGCGCTACGCGGTGCGGGAATGGTGGCGCTCGGTGTCGTGGCCGGCCCGGCGGCGGGGTTGCTGGCGCTGATTGCGCCTAGCAGCGGGGATGATCCTAACCAGTGCACGCCGTTGTTGCAGCAAATGAAGGCGGGCAAGGCGCCGGCGGCGGTGAAAGGGCGGAAATAGCAGGGGGCCGCTGTGCGGCCTATCGCGACACAAGGCCGATCCTACAGGGGAATGCGATCCCTTGTAGGAGCGGCCTTGTGTCGCGATGGGCTGCAAAGCAGCCCCTTGCGATTACAGCCCCTGTAACAGATCGGACATGTCGTCCGCGTGCTCTTCTTCCTGCGCCAGGATGTCCTCGAAGATGCGCCGCGTAGTCGGGTCTTTGTCGCCGATGTACTGAATGATCTCGCGGTAGCTATCAATGGCAATCCGCTCGGCCACCAGATCCTCCAGCACCATCTCCTTCAACGAATTACCCGCCACATATTGGGCATGGGAATTCTTGCTCAGGTTATCCGGGTTGAAATCCGGCTCCCCGCCCAGCTGCACGATGCGCTCCGCCAGTTTGTCGGCATGCTCGGCTTCCTGGTTGGCATGCTCCAGAAACTCGCTGGCCGCCACACTGGCCTTGATGCCGCTGGCCATGAAGTAGTGGCGCTTGTAGCGCAGCACGCAGACCAGTTCGGTGGCCAGTGACTCGTTCAGCAGGCGCAGGATCTCCGTGCGGTCGGCGTTGTAGCCTTCGGTCACCGCGCCTTGCTCGACATGCTGGCGGGCACGCTCGCGCAGGGTTTGCACATCGGTCAGTTCAACGTTGCTCATGGTTATCTCCAGGCGGGTCAGGACGGTAGATGAGGGGGGGACTCAGGCGCCATGCAAGGCGTCGCTGTCCTCTTGGCGTTGTTTGCAGGTTTTGAAACCCTTGGCGTCGACATGGCCGGTGGCGTCGAAGCGCACGTAGTAGGGCTGCTGCTTGCCGTCGCGGTTGAGGATGTAGTCGTTGCAGGTGCCCCCGTGCGGCAGGTCGATCACGTTCGACGGGCTGCCGCCGATGGCGATGACCTTCTGCATGGTCATGCCGTGTTCCACTTGCTTGACCAGCGGCTCGTCGCGGTAGGTGACGTAGTCCACCGGGTTTTCCGGGCGGCTGCCGCAGGCGGCCAGGGTGGCGCTTGCCAGAAGAATTGCCAGGGTCTGCTTGTACATGGTCCCGCTCCGTGCAAAGGGTCTGTGTGGTTTGGAACCACAGCGCGCGCCCGGAGTTCGATTGCGATGGTCATGATGGCCGCTGTAGTGTTGGCCGGTCGTCCACGGAAAGGGGCTGGGGCAATGCAGCAGGAATTGGCCACGCGATACCCGTTGGTGCTGGTGCCGGGCATGCTCGGGTTTGTCCGGTTGGTGCTCTACCCGTACTGGTTCGGCATCGTGCCGGCCCTGCGCAAGGGTGGGGCACGGGTGTTTCCGGTGCAGGTTTCGCCGCTGCACTCAAGTGAAGTGCGTGGCGATCAGTTGCTGGCGATCATCGAAGACATTTGCCAGCGCACCGGCGCCGCCAAGGTCAACCTCATCGGCCATAGCCAGGGTGCGCTGAGTGCGCGCTACGCTGCGGCCAAGCGGCCGGATCGGGTGGCTTCGGTCACCTCGGTGGCTGGCCCCAACCATGGTTCCGAGCTGGCTGACCACCTGGAACGCACGGCACCGGGCGATTCCCCTCAGGGTCGTATTCTCAAGGCCGTATTGCATGGTTTTGCCGTGTTGCTGGTGTGGCTGGAAACCGGCTGGCGCCGCGACCCGCTGCCGGTGGATGTGCATGCCTCGCACCAGTCGCTGACCAGCGCCGGGGTGGCGCTGTTCAACCAGGTTTATCCACAGGGCCTGCCGCAGACCTGGGGTGGGGAAGGGGCGTATGAAGTCGATGGTGTGCGCTATTACTCTTGGTCCGGCACCTTGCAGCCCGGCCTGACCGACCAGGGGCGCAACCGCTTAGACGGCAGCAACCGATTCTGCCGCCTGTTCGCGCGCAGTTTCGTCAAGGAAAAGGGCCAATGTGACGGCATGGTCGGGCGTTTCAGTTCGCACCTGGGCCAGGTGATTGGCGACGACTACCCGTTGGACCATCTGGATATCGTCAACCAGTCGCTCGGCGCCGTGGGCAAAGGTGCAGAGCCGGTGCGGCTGTTCACTGAACATGCCGCCCGGCTCAAGGCTGCAGGCCTTTAGCGGCGAATGGGCGTGGTCCATCGCTCGGCCAGCACCACCCCGGCCAAGGTCGGCAAGCCGCCGACCAGGTGATAGCGGGCCAGTTGTTCGTCAAGCACCACGGCGGCGATTACTGCGGTGACAACCGGCAGCAGGTTGAAGAACAGCGTGGTGCGACTTGGCCCCAGACGATGCACCGCTTGCATCCAAACCAGCGGCGCGATCATCGAGGCCAGCACGCAGGCGTACAGCACCAGGCCGATGTTGTGTCTGTTCAGGCCGGTCTTGTCCGACAGCAGGAACAACGGCAGCAGCACGACGATGGCCACCAGCACCTGCAGGTACAGCAACTGCAGGGGCGGCAGGCGTAGCTGCCATTTCTTCAGCAGGAAGCTGTACAGCGCGTAAGCCAGGGTGGCCACCAGCATCAGCAGGTCACCGCTGTTCAGGCCGTGCGCCAGCAGGCTGGCAGGATGGCCGGCGCTGACCACTTCCAGTACGCCAAAGAACGACACCGCTGCGCCCAGCAGGGCACCGTAGCTCAGGCGCTGGCCCAGCCAGGCGATGGAAAGTGCCAGTGACATCAGCGGCATCAGCGAGAGGATGATGCCCATGTTGGTGGCGCTGGTAATGCCGGCGGCGAAATAGGCCAGGCTCTGGTACATCGCCATGCCCAGCACCCCCAGCACGAACACCTTGCCCAGGTGCGGGCGGATCGCCGCGCGGTTGCGCCACACGGCGGACATCTTGGTGACCACGGTGTTGCCGGCCCAGATGAGGATGGCGGTGAGGGGGAACAGGTAGTTCATGGAACAGGTATTCGGAAAAGCAAATTTTGGAGGCGTTCGCCTTCGATAGCGGCGGCGCCTTTGAGATAGAGCGCCGCCCGCGCGGCGCATCGCGAGCTGCGCTCGCTCCTACGTTTGTTTCGGGCCAATTATGCCTGCGGGATTTGCGCGCGTACGCTTTGGCGCATGGCTGAATATCGCGTTGTACGAAGCAGGCGGTCGCGCGCCTGGCACAGGCGTTACTGGCCCGAAACAAACGTAGGAGCGAGCGCAGCTCGCGATGCGCCGTGCGGGCGGCGCTCGATCTTTGCACCACTTTGCACCACCTAAAAACTCAAGTCAGGCATCTCTTGGCTACACTCAGCTCGACCCCCGTGCATCGGGCGCGGAGCGAAGGAGACCACTCCATGAAAGTACTGCACATTCCATTACTGGTGCTGGCCGTGCTGTTCAGCGCCCAAGGCTTCGCGGCCAACACCGCGCAGCAGGAAAAGATGAAAACCTGCAACGCCGACGCCACCGCCAAGGCCCTCAAGGGCGATGATCGCAAAGCTTTCATGAGCACCTGCCTGAAAAAGGACGTGCCGCAAACCCAGCAAGAGAAGATGAAAACCTGCAACGCCGACGCCACCACCAAGGCCCTGAAGGGTGACGAACGCAAAGCCTTCATGAGCGACTGCCTGAAGAAGAAATGACCTGCGCCTATGCCTGCAGGCGCAAGGCTGGCAGACTGCGGGCATTCCCGCTGTCTGCCGTCGAGGCTGTATGACCTTTACCCCCCGTCAGATCACCCTGGCCAGCCTGATCATCGTCATGGCCGGGCTGCTGCTGGCCTTGCCCCTGAAGTTGCTGCCCAGCCTGCTTGCCGGCCTGCTGGTGTTCGAGCTGGTCAACATGCTCACCCCGCGCCTGCAACCGCTGCTGGCCGGCCAACGCGCCCGCTGGCTGGCCGTGGCGCTACTCGGTACGCTGGTGGTCAGTACCCTGACGCTGCTGATTGCCGGTGCCTTCAGCTTCTTGCTGCACGAGGCAGAAAACCCCGGCGCCTCGCTGGACAAGTTCATGGCCCTGGTCGAGCGCGCCCGTGGGCAACTGCCGCCCTTCATCGAGGGCTACCTGCCCGCCAGCGCCGCCGAGTTCAAGGTGGCCATCGGTGACTGGATCAAGAGCCACCTGAGCGATCTGCAACTGGTGGGCAAGGGCATGGCGCACATGTTCGTGACACTGCTGATCGGCATGATCCTCGGTGCCATCATCGCGTTGCAGCGCATCCCTGATGTTTCGCGGCGCAAGCCCCTGGCGGCGGCGCTGTTCGAGCGCCTCAATCTCCTGGTGAAGGCGTTTCGCAACATCGTCTTCGCGCAGATCAAGATCTCGCTGCTCAACACGGTTTTCACCGGCATCTTCCTGGCGGTGGTGATGCCGCTGTTCGGCGTGCACCTGCCGCTGACCAAGACGCTGATCGTGCTGACCTTCCTGCTGGGCTTGCTGCCGGTGATCGGCAACTTGATGTCTAACACCCTGATCACCATTGTGGGCTTGTCGCTGTCGATCTGGGTGGCGGCGGCGGCGCTGGGCTACCTGATTGTCATCCACAAGGTCGAGTACTTCCTCAACGCGCGGATCGTGGGGGGGCAGATCAGTGCCAAGGCGTGGGAGTTGTTGCTGGCGATGCTGGTGTTCGAGGCGGCATTCGGGTTGCCTGGGGTGGTGGCGGGACCGATCTACTACGCCTACCTGAAGAGTGAGCTGAAGCGGGCCGAGCTGGTCTGATTCTTCACTGACCTGTGCCGGCCCTTTCGCGGGCAAGCCCGCTCCACAGGTACAGCACAGGTCTCAGGTACTGTGCGGTCCCTGTGGGAGCGGGCTTGCCCGCGAAGAGGCCGGTACATGCCATAGAGATGTATCAGGCTGCGCCGTACCGCTTGCGCGCCTCGATGGCCAGCCCACTACCAATGCTGCCAAAGATATTGCCTTCCACATGCCGAGCATTCGGCAGCATCGCCGCAACGCTGTTGCGCAGCGCTGGAATACCGCTGGAACCGCCAGTGAAGAACACCGTGTCCACCTGGCCTTCGCTCACGCCAGCCTTGGCCAGCAGCTCGGTCACGCTACCCCGCACTCGCTCCAGCAGCCCTTCGATCGCTTCTTCGAACAGCACACGGGTCAACTCTGCCGTCAGCTCAGGCTCGACACGGCGAAGGTCGATGTGGCGGCTTTCACTGTTGGTCAGCTCGATCTTGCTGGCCTCGACTTCCATCGCCAACCAGTGCCCTGCGCGCTGTTCGATCAGCTTGAACAGGCGGTCGATGCCGAAACTGTCTTCGATGTCATAGCGCATGCTGCCCAGCGCCAGCTGCGACTTCTGCGAGTACAGGGCGTTGATGGTGTGCCAGGTGGCCAGGTTGAGGTGGTAGCTGGTGGGCATCAGCGCGCCGCTCTTCATGCGGCTGCCGTAGCCGAACAGCGGCATCACGCCCTGCAGGCTCAGCTGCTTGTCGAAGTCGGTACCGCCAATGTGCACACCGCCGGTGGCGAGGATGTCGCTCTGGCGCTCGGCGACCAGGTGGCGCTCGGGCGACAGACGGATCAGGGTGAAGTCGGACGTACCACCGCCGATGTCGACGATCAGCACCAGTTCTTCGCGGCTGATGCTCGACTCATAGTCGAAGGCTGCGGCAATCGGCTCGTACTGGAACGACACATCCTTGAAACCGATCTTGCGCGCTACGTCGGCCAGGGTGTCTTCGGCTTCCTGGTCGGCAGCCGGGTCTTCGTCGACGAAGAACACCGGGCGGCCCAGCACCACCTGGTCGAATTCGCGGCCAGCGGCAGCTTCGGCGCGCTTTTTCAGCTCGCCGATGAACATGCCCAGCAGGTCCTTGAACGGCAGGGCGCTGCCCAGCACACTGGTGTCGTGCTTGATCAACTTGGAGCCCAGCAGGCTCTTCAGCGAGCGCATCAGGCGGCCTTCGTAGCCTTCCAGGTACTCGTGCAGTGCCAGGCGGCCATACACCGGGCGACGTTCCTCGATGTTGAAGAACACCACCGAGGGCAAGGTGATCTTGCCGTCTTCCAGGGCGATCAGCGATTCCACGCCAGGGCGATGCCAGCCGACCGTGGAGTTGGAGGTGCCAAAGTCGATGCCCAGGGCGCGGGCCGGGGATACGTCAGACATGGGGAATGAGCTTCCGGAGGCAAAACGGCCGCGCAGTGTATGCCAGTTGGCTACAGAATCAAGACCAGTCGTCTGCCATGGGGCAAACCCAAAGCGGCCTTGAAAGGCTATGCTTGACCCCTATCTTCAGTGGCAACACGCACATTTATATTGGTGATCCATAAATGGACTTCAAAGACTATTACAAGATACTTGGCGTAGAGCCCACGGCGGACGACAAGGCGATCAAGGCCGCGTACCGCAAGCTGGCCCGTAAGTATCACCCCGATGTCAGCAAGGAGCGCGACGCCGAGGACAAATTCAAAGAGGCCAACGAGGCCTACGAAGTGCTGGGCGACGCGCAGAAACGTGCCGAGTTCGACGAAATCCGCAAGTACGGCGGCCAGCATGGCCGGCCGTTCCAGGCACCACCGGGCTGGGAAAGCCGTGGCGGTGGCGGCGGCTTCGAGGGCGGCGACTTCTCCGACTTCTTCAGCTCGATCTTCGGTGGGCGAGGGGGTGGCAACCCTTTCGGCGGCGCCCGTCAGCAACAACGCAGTGCCGGCAGGCGAGGGCAGGACGTGGAGCTTGAACTGGCGGTGTTTCTTGAAGAGACCCTGAGCAAGGAGTCCAAGCAGATCAGCTTCCAGGTGCCGCAAACCAATGCCATGGGCCAGCGCACCGGCTTCACCACCAAGACGCTGAACGTGAAGATCCCGGCCGGGGTGACCGACGGCGAGCGTATCCGCCTTAAAGGCCAGGGCGCACCGGGCAGCGGTGGCGGGGCCAATGGCGACCTGTTCCTGACCATCCGCATGGCACCGCACCCGCTGTTTGATGTCGAAGGCCATGACCTGATCATCACTGTGCCACTGGCACCGTGGGAGGCGGCACTGGGCACCAAGGTGGCGGTGCCGACCCTGGACGGCAAGATCAACCTGACCATCCGCCCCGACAGCCAGAGCGGTCAGCGCCTGCGCGTACCGGGCAAAGGCCTGGCGAACAAGCAGGGCGAGCGCGGCAACCTTTACGCGCAGCTCAAGGTGGTCATGCCGACGACTTCTGACGAATCTACCCGTGAACTGTGGGCCAAGCTTTCCGAAAAGGCCGCGTTCAACCCGAGGGCACAATGGAGTAAGTGATCATGAGCAGCACCCTGATCGTTCAACTGGACATGCGTACCCTGTGTCAGGAAGCCGATGTCACGGCGGACTGCGTGATCGAAATCGTCGAGCACGGCATTGTCGAACCCTCCGGGCGAACGCCTGAGGACTGGTTGTTCGACGATCAGGCGCCGCTGCTGACCCGGCGTGCAGCCAAGCTGCACCAGGAGCTGGAACTGGAGTGGGAAGGGGTGGCGCTGGCGCTGGAGCTGTTGCAGGAGGTGCAGGCGCTGCGCAGCGAGAACAGCATGCTGCGCCAGCGGCTGGGCAGGTTTACCCAGATGTGAGTGTGTTTGCCTGCACCGGCCTCTTCGCGGGCAAGCCCGCTCCCACAGGTACTGCACAGGTCTCGGGGAATGTGCGATCCCTGCGGGAGCGGGCGTGCCCGCGAAGAGGCCAGTTTAGACAACATCAATCTCAGGTTGGCTCTGCACCTGGGTTCAGCACCAGCTGCATGAAGGTCAAATCCAGCCACCGGCCAAACTTCACCCCCACCTGTGGCATCAGCCCGGTCACTACAAACCCCAGCCGCTCATGCAGGCGCACCGAGGCCGCATTGCCACTTTCGATGGCTGCGACCATCACATGCTTGCCGCAACCGCGTGCCCGCTCGACCAACGCCGCCATCAACGCCGGCCCCAACCCCTTGCCACGCTGGTCACCCCGCACATACACCGAGTGCTCCACCGTCAGGCGAAACCCTTCGAACGGCCGCCAGTCGCCAAACGAGGCATACCCCAGTACCCCCGTCTCATCCACCGCCACCAAGATCGGATACCCCTGCTGCGCGCGTGCATCGAACCAGGCCTGGCGGTTGGCCAAGTCTACCGGGGTTTCGTTCCAGATCGCCGTGGTGTTGCGCACGGCGTCGTTGTAGATGCTGAGGATGCCTGGCACGTCGGCAGGCAGGGCATCGCGTAATTCGTAACTCATGACAGCGTCTCGCAGGGTCGTTGCTTGCAGATTAAATGGTTACCAGCCCACGCACACCTTCGGCCTGCATGTTTTCGCCACGGCCGCGCTGGACGATCTCACCGCGGGCCATGACCAGGTACTGGTCGGCCAGTGCTTCGGCAAAGTCGTAGAACTGCTCCACCAGCAGAATCGCCATGTCACCGCGCTCGGCCAGGCGGCGGATGACTGCGCCGATTTCCTTGATGACCGAGGGCTGGATGCCTTCGGTCGGCTCGTCGAGGATCAGCAGGCGCGGGCGGCTGGCCAGGGCGCGGCCGATGGCCAGTTGTTGTTGCTGGCCGCCCGACAGGTCACCGCCACGGCGTTGCTTCATCTGCTCCAGTACCGGGAACAGCTCGTAGATGAACGCGGGGACTTCGCGGGCTTCACGGGCCGGGAAGCGGGACAGGCCCATCAGCAGGTTTTCCTCGACGGTGAGGCGCGGGAAGATCTCGCGGCCCTGGGGTACATAGGCGATACCGGCATGTACTCGTTGCTGGGGCTTGAGGCGGGTGATGGGTTTGCCTTCCCATTCGATGCTGCCATCGCGGGCGGGTACCAGGCCCATCAGGCAGCGCAGCAGGGTAGTCTTACCCACACCATTGCGGCCCAGCAGGCAGGTGACTTCGCCGACCTTGGCTTCGAAGGACAGGCCCCGGAGAATGTGGCTGCCGCCGTAGTACTGGTGCAGCGTATCGATTTTCAGCATGTCATGTCCTTGGAATAGATCATCGGCCGAGGTACACCTCAACCACCCGCTCATCCGCCTGCACCTGCTCCAGCGACCCTTCTGCCAGCACACTGCCCTGGTGCAGCACGGTCACATGGTCGGCAATGCTCCCCACAAACCCCATGTCATGCTCCACCACCATCAGCGAGTGCTTGCCGGCCAGGCTTTTGAACAGCTCGGCGGTGAACTCGGTTTCGGCATCGGTCATGCCGGCCACCGGTTCGTCCAGCAGTAGCAATTGCGGCTCTTGCACCAGCAACATGCCAATCTCCAGGAACTGCTTCTGCCCATGGGACAGCAAGCCGGCCTGGCGCTGAGCCAGGGGCAGCAGACGCAAGGTGGTCAGCACCTCTTCGATACGCTGGCGCTGCTCACCGCCCAGGCGCGCGGCCAGGCTGGCCCACACCGACTTGTCGGTCTTCAGCGCCAGTTCCAGGTTTTCGAATACCGTAAGCGCCTCGAACACCGTGGGCTTCTGGAACTTGCGGCCAATGCCGGCCTGGGCGATCTGGTATTCGCTCATGCGGGTCAGGTCGAGGGTGTCGCCAAAATAGGCGCTGCCGGTGTCGGGGCGGGTCTTGCCGGTGATCACGTCCATCATCGTGGTCTTGCCGGCGCCGTTGGGGCCGATGATGCAACGCAGTTCGCCCACGCCGATGTACAGGTTCAGCGCGTTGAGTGCCTTGAAGCCATCGAAGCTGACGCTGATGTCCTCCAGGCTCAGCACCGTGCCGTGGCGGGTATCCAGGCCGGCCTTGCGGCTCTGGCCCAGGCCGATGGCCTCACGCCCGGCGCCGAGGGTGTCGAACACGGGTTCCAGCATGAATTCCGGGTGGACCGGGGGTACGCCTCTCATGGCTGGCTCCTTTTCTTCAGCAGGCCGACCACGCCCTTGGGCAGGTACAGGGTGACAAGGATGAACAGTGCGCCAAGGAAGAACAGCCAGAACTCCGGGAAGGCCACGGTGAACCAGCTTTTCATGCCATTGACTAGGCCGGCACCGAACAACGGGCCGATCAGCGTGCCGCGCCCGCCCAGGGCCACCCACACGGCGGCTTCGATGGAGTTGGTCGGCGACATCTCGCTGGGGTTGATGATGCCCACCTGTGGCACGTACAGCGCACCCGCCAGGCCGCACAGTACAGCGCTCAGCACCCACACCAGCAGCTTGAAGCCACGCGGGTCGTAGCCGCAGAACATGAGGCGGTTTTCGGCATCGCGCACGGCGGTGAGCAGGCGGCCGAATTTGCTGCGGGTCAGGCGCCAGCACAGGTACAGGCTGGCCAGCAGCAACCCGACGGTGAGCAGGAACAGCACCGCGCGGGTGCCTTGCGCGGTAATGTCGAAACCGAGAATGGTGCGGAAGTTGGTGAAGCCGTTGTTGCCGCCAAAGCCGGTTTCGTTGCGGAAGAACAGCAGCATGCCGGCGAACGTCAGGGCCTGGGTCATGATTGAGAAGTACACGCCCTTGATCCGCGAGCGGAAGGCAAACCAGCCGAACACCAGCGCCAGCAGCCCCGGCGCCAGCACCACCAGGCACAGGGCCCAGGCGAAATGCTGGGTACCGGCCCAGTACCACGGCAGCTCGGTCCACGACAGAAAGGTCATGAACCCCGGCAGGCCGTCACCGGCCGCCTGGCGCATCAGGTACATGCCCATGGCGTAGCCGCCCAGGGCGAAGAACAGGCCGTGGCCCAGCGACAGCAAGCCGGCGTAGCCCCAGACCAGGTCCAGGGCCAGGGCGACGATGGCGTAGCAGAGGATCTTGCCGACCAGGGTCAGGGTGTAGGCCGACACTTGCAGGGCATGGTCTGCCGGCAGCAGTGACAACAGCGGCAGGGCGACCAGCAGTAGGACGACGAGGGCGCCGATGGCCAGCGTCAGGCGCGGGCCGGCCTTTTGCGTAGCGGTGACAAGCAGTGGCTGGTTCATCAGTCGATTACCCGTCCCTTGAGGGCGAACAGGCCTTGCGGGCGCTTCTGGATGAACAGAATGATCAACGCAAGGATGAGGATCTTGCCAAGCACGGCACCGATCTGCGGCTCCAGCAGCTTGTTGGCGATGCCAAGGCCGAAGGCGGCCCAGAGGCTGCCGGCCAGTTGGCCGACGCCGCCCAGCACCACCACCAGGAACGAGTCGATGATGTAGCTCTGGCCCAGGTCCGGGCCCACGTTGCCGACCTGGCTCAAGGCCACGCCGCCGAGCCCGGCAATGCCAGAGCCCAGGCCGAAGGCGAGCATGTCGACGCGCCCGGTGGACACGCCGCAGCAGGCGGCCATGTTGCGGTTCTGGGTGACAGCGCGCACGTTCAGGCCCAACCGTGTGCGGTTGAGCAGCAGCCAGGTGAGCAGCACCACGGCCAGGGCAAAGCCGATGATGACCAGGCGGTTGTACGGCAGCACCAGGTTGGGCAGCAGCTGGATGCCCCCCGACAGCCAGGCCGGGTTGCTCACCTCGACGTTCTGCGCGCCGAACAGCAGGCGGATGGCCTGGATCAGGATCAAGCTGATGCCCCACGTAGCCAGCAGGGTTTCCAGCGGGCGGCCGTAGAGGTGGCGAATGACCGTGCGCTCCAGCGCCATGCCCACCCCGGCACTGATCGCGAAGGCCACCGGCAGGGCAATCAGCGGGTAGAACTCGATGGCGCCCGGGGCGTAGCGTTGCACTAGCACCTGGACCATGTAGGTGCTGTAGGCGCCCAGCATCAGCATTTCGCCGTGTGCCATGTTGATCACCCCGAGCAGGCCGAAGGTGATGGCCAGGCCAAGCGCGGCCAACAGCAGGATCGAGCCCAGCGACAGGCCGCTGAAGGCCTGGCCGAGCAGCTCGCCGACCAGCAGCTTGCGCTTGACCTGGGCCAGGCTGGTTTCGGCAGCGGTGCGCACCCCTGGGTCGCTTTCTGCATCGGGCTGCAGCAGGGCTTCGAGGCGGGTGCGGGCCAGCGGGTCACCGGTTTCGCCCAGCAGGCGCACGGCGGCCAGGCGTACTGCCGGCTCGCTGGCGCCCAGTTGCAGGTTGGCCAGGGCCAGGCCGAGGGCGGCGTGCACCGCGGCGTCGGGTTCGCTGGCGAAGCGCCGGTCGAGGAAGGCCATTTGCGCGGGTTGTGCGCTTTTTTGCAGTTGCTGGGCGGCGGCCAGGCGGGTGTCGCTGTTGTCGCTGAGCAACTGGTGGCTGGCCAGGGCGTTGTCGATCAGGCCGCGCAGGCGGTTGTTCAGGCGTACTTTGCGGGTGTCGTCAGCGGCGATGCGGCCTTGGCGCAGGTTTTCGAGCAGCGGCAGGCGAGTGGCATCGGGTTGCGCCGCCCAGCCTTCGAGCAGGGTGGCCTGCTCGGCGGACTTGGCGGTGAGGAAGAATTCGCCCTCGCTGGCCTGGGTTGCCAGGGGCAATAGCAGGAGCAGGGTGAGCAGGAGTCTGAGCATGCGGGTAATCCTGGTAATCGGCGTTGGATTCTTCGCGGGCAAGCCCGCTCCCACAGGTACGGTGGACGGTTTGAAAACTGCGCGGTCCCTGTGGGAGCGGGCTTGCCCGCGAATGGGCCGCACAGCGGCCCCGTACACTCAGTTACCTTTCACTGCGTAATCGGGGCGCTTGTCATTGCCCGGAATGAACGGGCTCCACGGCTGCGCCCGCAGCGGCTGCTCGGTTTCCCACACCACGCTGAACTGCCCGTCATCCTGAATCTCGCCGATCATCACCGGCTTGTGCAGGTGGTGGTTGGTCTTGTCCATGGTCAGGGTGAAGCCCGATGGCGCCTTGAAGGTTTGCCCGGCCAGCGCTTCACGCACCTTGTCCACATCGGTGGACTTGGCTTTTTCCACGGCTTGCGCCCACATGTGGATACCTACGTAGGTGGCCTCCATCGGGTCGTTGGTCACGGCCTTGTCGGCGCCCGGCAGGCCCTTGGCCTTGGCGTAGGCCTTCCAGTCGGCAACGAACTTCTGGTTGACCGGGTTATCCACAGACTCGAAGTAGTTCCAGGCGGCCAGGTGGCCCACCAGCGGCTTGGTGTCGATGCCGCGCAGCTCTTCTTCGCCTACCGAGAACGCCACCACCGGCACGTCGGTGGCCTTCAGGCCCTGGTTGGCCAGTTCCTTGTAGAACGGCACGTTGGAGTCGCCGTTGACCGTGGAGATGACCGCCGTCTTGCCGCCAGCGGAGAACTTCTTGATGTTGGCGACGATGGTCTGGTAATCGGCGTGACCGAACGGCGTGTACACCTCTTCGATGTCCTTGTCGGCCACACCCTTGCTGTGCAGGAAGGCGCGCAGGATCTTGTTGGTGGTGCGCGGGTAGACGTAGTCGGTGCCCAGCAGGAAGAAGCGCTTGGCGCTGCCGCCGTCTTCGCTCATCAGGTATTCCACAGTCGGGATGGCTTGCTGGTTGGGGGCAGCGCCGGTGTAGAACACGTTCGGCGACATCTCTTCACCCTCGTACTGCACTGGGTAGAACAGCAGGCCGTTCAGCTCTTCGAACACGGGCAGTACCGACTTGCGCGACACCGAGGTCCAGCAGCCGAACACCACGGCGACTTTGTCCTGTGTCAGCAGTTGGCGGCTTTTTTCGGCGAACAGCGGCCAGTTGGAGGCCGGGTCGACCACGACCGGCTCTAGCATCTTGCCGTTCACACCACCCTTGGCGTTGATCTCGTCGATGGTCATCAGCGCCATGTCCTTGAGCGAGGTCTCGGAAATGGCCATGGTCCCGGACAGCGAATGCAGAATGCCGACCTTGATGGTCTCGGCGGCCTGGATACTCCAGCTCAGGCCCATTGCGGCAATCGATGCGCTAAGGGTAAAGGCCTTGATCAGACTGCGACGCTTCATGTGCTCTCTCCGCTGAGTTTTTATGTGTTGGGCAAGCGGGGAGGGGTGTTGCAAGGGGTGTGCCTAGTGGCAAAAGGTGCGTAATAGAGGGGGTGTGCGAGGTGTTGGGGCGTTGGTTGGATCCAGATTGGTGCCTGGGATATTTATGTGCACAGGATTGGGGCTGCAAAGCAGCCCCGGCGAAATCAGCCGTTGCGCACAGCCGAGCGTGGGTGGCGCCTGCTGCGCACACCCTGATAGGTCACCGCCAGCAGTACGAACCAGATCGGCGTCACCACCAACGCTGAACGCGTATCTGCCTCCAGGCTCAGCAACACCAGGATGAAAGCAAAGAACACCAGGCACACGTAGCACATGAAGCGCCCGCCCGGCATCTTGTACTTCGACGCCTGGTGCAGTGCCGCACGGTTTTTGCGGTACTTCAGGTACGACAGCAGGATCAGTGTCCACACGAACATGAACAGCACCGCCGAAACGGTGGTCACGAGGGTGAACGCCTCGACCACGTTCGGTACCAGGTAGATCAGCACCGCACCCAGCAACAGGCAGGTGCAGGAGAAGTACAGGCCGTTGGCCGGCACCGAGCGGCTCGACAGTTTTTCGAACGCCTTGGGGGCGTCACCTTCCTGGCTCAGGCCATAGAGCATGCGGCTGGTGGAGAAAACGCCACTGTTGGCCGAAGAGGCCGCCGAGGTCAGTACCACGAAGTTGATGATGCTGGCTGCCGCCGGCAGGCCGGCCAGTACGAACAGTTCCACGAACGGGCTCTTGCCCGGCACCACGTCGCGCCACGGCGTCACGGCCATGATCGCAATCAGCGCCAACACATAGAAAACGATGATCCGAACCGGGATCGAATTGATAGCCCGTGGCAGGGTGCGCTCCGGGTTCTTCGCTTCGGCTGCGGTGGTGCCCACCAGTTCGATACCGACGAACGCGAACACGGCAATCTGAAAACCGGCGAAGAAGCCCATCAGGCCATTAGGGAACATGCCGCCGTCATTCCACAGGTTGGCCAGTTGCGCCGTGCGCCCGCTGGGTGAAGTGAAGCCGGTGATGACCATGTACAACCCGGTGGCGACCAGGCCGAGGATGGCAACGATCTTGATCAGGGCGAACCAGAATTCCATCTCGCCGAACATCTTCACGGTGACCAGGTTCAGTGACAGCAGCAGCCCTACGCAGGTCAGCGCGGGTATCCACTGTGGAAGGTCCGGGAACCAGAACTGTGTGTACGCCGCGATGGCCACCACGTCGGCAATACCGGTGACCACCCAGCAGAACCAGTAGGTCCAGCCGGTGAAGTAGCCGGCCCAGGGGCCGAGCAGGTCGGCCGAGAAGTCGATGAACGACTTGTAGTTGAGGTTCGACAGCAGCAGTTCGCCCATGGCGCGCATGACGAAGAACAGCATGAAGCCGATGATCATGTAGACGAAGATGATCGATGGCCCGGCCAGGCTGATGGTTTTGCCCGAGCCCATGAACAGACCGGTACCGATGGCGCCACCGATGGCGATCAGCTGGATGTGGCGGTTGGTCAGGTTGCGTTGCAGGTGTTGCTCTTCGGGCGGTGTGGATGAGGTTTGCGTCATAGGCTGCATTCCCTTGTAAGGTCGGTCTTCTTGTCTGAGGTAGCCGGCTAGGCTAACACGCGCGTTCCAGTTCAGGGCGCGACAGATCGACTCGACTTTTGGGTAGCAGTCTTCTGCCTGTGCCGGCCTCTTCGCGGGCAAGCTCGCTCCCACAGGTGCCGCGCTGCCCTCAGGCTTGGCGCAGAACCTGTGGGAGCGGGCTTGCCCGCGAAGAGGCCAACACAGGCAATGCAGGGCTCAGGCGTTGGCCAGCACCCGACGGCGCCTCACAACCAGGCTATCGACAACCCACATCACCACCATCGACACCCCCACCAGCGGGAACATCACCCCCAGCACCAGCATCACCCCCACCGCCGCCTTCCAGCGCGGCAGGTCATGGCGCAGCGGCGGTACGCCCAGCCCACCCGTTGGCCGGCGCTTCCACCACATCACCAGGCCGCTCACCGAGCCCAGCAGGATTATCAGGCACACCAGCAGGATGATGATCTGGTTGAGGGCGCCGAACATCTTGCCTTCGTGCAGCATGACCCCCAACTCGGTGGCGCGGGCGACCGGGCTGTAGTCCTGCCAGCGCACATCGGCCAGGACCTTGCCGGTGTACTGGTCGACATGCAGGGTGGCGTCGTTGCGCGGGTCGTCGGCGAACACGGCAATGGTGAACACGCCCTCTGCCGTGGTCGGCAGGGTGATGCTGTAGCCCGGCTCGACCTGGCGGACAGTGGCGATGTCCTCGACCTGCTGCAAGCTCACCTGGGGTGCTGCGGGCATGTCCGACATCATGTGGTGCCCGGCGTGTTCGGCGTGCGCGCCGGACTGCGGCATCGGCGTGTTCTCCATCGCCCAGGGTACGGTCTGGCGGTGCGCACTGTTCAATTCACCCGCCTGCTGGTCCGACTTGGGCACGTCGTTCCACATGGCCGCCGGGAAGCGGTTCCACACATCGGCGTACTGCTTGCCCCACAAGCCGGTCCAGGTCATGCCGCTGACCAGCATCAGCAACAGCAAGGCCGAGCCCCAGAAGCCGGTTACCGCATGCAGGTCGCGCCACAACAGCCTGCCGCGTGACGACAGCCGTGGCCATAGCACGCCGGCACCGTTGCGCCCGCGCGGCCACCACAAATACAGGCCCGACACCACCAGCACGATGCCCCAGCCGGCCGCCAGCTCCACCAGGCGGTCACCGACCGTGCCGACCATCAGTTCGCCATGCAGGGCGCGGGCGATGGCCTGCAGGTTTTGCTTGCCGTCCTGCTCGCCGAGGACCTTGCCGCTGTACGGGTCGACAAATACATTCAGTTCACGCCCGCCGTCATGCACCACGAACTGCGCACTGCGCTCGGCGTTCAGCGGCGGCAGGTACTGGCCGACGTGGGCCTTAGGGTAGGCCTGGCGCACTTCGGCCAGCATCAGGTCGGCGCTCTGTCGATGGTGGCCGGCTTCGACCACCATCAGGTCGCGGTACAGCAGCGGGTCGAGCTGCGGCTTGAACAGGTAGATGATCCCGGTGATTGCCAGCATGATCATGAACGGGGCCACGAACAGCCCCGCATAGAAGTGCCAACGCCAGGCCAAGTTATAGAAATTGATGCGTGTTCCTCTCATGGGAACCTCCTGTGTGACCAGCTGATGGGCGCAACCAAAGTTGCGCCCGTTGTTGTTATCAGAAGCTGAAATCGACCTTGGTCCAGAAGGTCCTGCCTGGCTCATTGACCGGCTGTGGATCTGTAGCCGGGTAGCCGAACCCGGCGTTCCCGGCCAGGTTCAAGTGCTCGGCGTAGGTTTTGTCGAACAGGTTGTCGACCCCCGCGCTGAGCTTGAGGTTGTTGTTCACCTTGTAGGCGCCGTTGAGCGAGAACACGCCGAAGCCGGCGCTCTTGTCGTAGTCCTTGCCGACCACGTTGCCCTGGTTCTCGGCGATGCGGTTTTGCGCCGCCACCAACCGCCACAGTGCGCCGACGCTCCACACGTCACGGCTGTAGGTCAGGCCCAGGCGGCTCTCCAGGGGCGGCATTTGAGGTAGCGCTTTGCCATCACTGCTGTTCTTGCCCCAAGCGTAGGCCAGCGTGCCGTCAGCCTTCCAGTTTTCGGTCAGCTGGTAGGCCGCGCCCAGTTCGCCGCCCATGATGCGGGCGTCGATATTCTGTGCCTGAGAGGTGCTCATGCCCATCATGCCGGTGCGGTAGTCGAACAGGATGTAGTCGCGAATCTGCCCGACATAGCCCGAAGCCCAGGCATCCAGGCGCTCGGTGCGGTACTGGATGCCGAAGTCGAGCTGGGTGGTTTTCTCCGGCTTGATACCGTCAAAGGCGTTGGCCGCCCCGGGTGGTGCCAGCTTGGGCGAGAACAGCTCCCAGTAGTCGGGGAAGCGCTGGGCGTGGCCGAGGCCGATGTAGGTGGTGGCCGGAATGGCTGCCAGGTCGTGCTCGTAGCGGACGAAGCCGCTGGGCAGCGTGTCGGCGCGGGTGTCGCCTTCGGTGGCACTGCCTTTACGGAAGTCACGGGCCGAGGCGCGGTCCAGGCGGGCACCGGTAATCAGCCGGTCTTCACCGCTGACGTACCAGGTCAGTTCGCTGAAAGCACCGTAGTTATGGAAGTCGGCGTCCTTGGTCCAGGCCTGGCCCTTGTGCGCATCCACGCCCATGCCGCCGCGCTGGCGGTGTTCGTTGGTCTGCGCGTCGATGCCGCTGATCAGTTGCACGTCGGCCCAGCGCCAGGTGGCCTTGATACGTGCACCCATGGTGCGACGGTCGACATTGCTGACCATCGGCATGCCCATCATGCCGCTGCCCGAAGGGGTGCGCAGGCTGTAGTTGTCCATCACATGGTCGGCGTAGTTGTAGTAGACCTGCGCCTCGACCTTGTCGAGCACTTCGCCGAGGTTGGACTTTTCAAAGCGCAGGCCCAGGCTTTCGCGCTTGAACTGCGAGCCGTCCATGCCACGCCCGGCATAGCGGGCCTCGCCATCGCCCTTGCCGGCAGTCAGCTCCAGCAGGGTGTCCTGATCGGGCGTCCAGCCGAGGGCGACATCGCCGTTCCATTTTTCCCAGCGCGACGGAACGGTGTCGTTGTTGCCGTCGTGGTAGTCGTCCGAGCGAGACTGGTTACCGACGAAGCGGGCATAGGCCTGGCTGTTGCCGGCGGCGGCATCCAGCACCTTGTCGAAGCGGCCGTTGGAGCCGGCCAGCAGGCTGGCATTTACCCGGCTGCCGAGGGTGCCGAATTTCTCTGGTTCGCGTTCGAAAAGGATGGTGCCTGCCGAACCGCCCGGGCCCCAGATCACGCTTTGCGGGCCTTTGATCACGGTGAGGCGGTCGTAGGTTTCCGGCGAGATGTAGGACGTGGGTGCGTCCATGCGGTTGGGGCAGGCGCCCAGCATCAAGCCACCGTTGGTGAGGATGTTCAGGCGCGAGCCGAACATGCCGCGCAGTACCGGGTCGCCGTTGGTGCCACCGGCGCGGATTGCCGAGAAGCCGGGGATGGTCTTCAGGTAGTCGGCGCCGTCGCTGGCCGGTACGGGCTGGCGCGGGTCTTTCGGGTTGGTGACCACGGTCAGCGGCGAACGCGGGGCCACGGCGGTGATTACCGTCGGGCTCAGCTCGGGCGCTTCGTGCACATGGCCTTCATGGCCAGGGTCGGCGGCCAGGGCCACGGGCGCAAGCAGCGAGCCGCAGAGGGCGGCGATGGTCCCACGCAGGGACAAGGCAAAAACAGGGGTGCAGCCGGACATAATGATTCCAGTCGATCAGTCATGAGTTAGCGCGAAGCCTCCTGGCTCCGTGCGCAAAATATGGGTTCAGACGCTGATCGAGGAAGGTGGGGCGCGGCTGCGCGCACCGGGGAATACAGCCTGCCGGGCATGGCCCTGGTGCGTTGGCGCAAGCAGGTGGGTGGTGGGGACGACACTGCCGGCACTGAGCGGGCTGAGGGCCTGGGGCAGGGCCGGGCAGTTGAACAACAGGCTGCAGTAACCACACTTTTCCCACATCACATGGAGCTGGCCATCGTTGCCATGGCCGTGATGGGTGTCGCCGCCATGCTGATGGGCAGCCGTCATCGGCATGCTCATGCCGGCATGGTGGTCCATCGGCATCGACTGGGAAATCAGCGGGCCGATGAAGATCATCCACATGGCGAACAGGCTCAGCCATCCGCCACCGGCGCGCCTACGGTCAGGGCGGGTGGTACGGCTGATGCTGTTGCGCGGCAGGCTCATGGCGAGTGCCTGTCAGCAGGTGTCAGTGTGCGTGTTCGTGTGCTTGCGGCTGGTCCGCTGGCGCCTGCTTCTGCACGGCCACTTCAACCGTGATGTCGCCGGCTTTTTCGAAGTGCAGGGTCAACGGGAAGCGCTTGCCGTCGGTGAGCAGGCTGCGGTCCTTGGGCTGCATCAGCATCACGTGGTAGGCGCTGGGGGCGAAGGTCAGGTCCTTGCCGGCAGGTACCACCACGTTGGGCACCTGCTGCATCTTCATGGCGCCGCTGGCGCTCATGGCATGCTCGTGCAGTTGTGCATCATTCGTGATGGGGCTGTCGACGCTGAGCAGACGGTCGTCGGCCTTGCCGTTGTTGTGCACCACGAAATACGCGGCGACGTTTGGCGCGTTGGGTGGTAACTGCAGCGACCAGGGGTGGGCGATGTGCAGGTCGCCCACGCTGTATTCGTGGGCATTGGCAAAGGCGCCGGGCAGCAGCAGGGCGGCCATGACGAGGGCGTACTTGAGCATGGTGAATCTCCGTTCTGTTCAGGTTCAGGCAGACAGCGTGATGAACTCAGGCCAGCGGAGAGGCACGGGGGTTGAGCGCAGGCCAAAGCTGGCGCGGCGTGAGTTGGTAGTCAGCGGGTGGCGACAACAGCCCGGCGAGCAGTGTCGGCGGGTTGTGCAACTGTGTCGGGTAGCCGGGCAGGGCCAGCAGCGGTGCGGCGCCCGAGCAGCACCAGCAGTTCATCATGCTGGCGCTGTCGTCGTTTTGCGTGCCGAGGTCGATCTTGGCCAGGGCCTGGACGTCGACTTTGGCCTTGTTGGCCATGCTGGAACAGAAAGCCCCCCACAGCAGCTGCTCGGCCGGGCCCTTGGGCGCAGCAGAAGACAGCGGCATGGCCAGCAGGTTGAACAGCACTGCAAGGCAGGCTATCCAGGCAATGTGCCGACGTGGGGGCATGGAGAGATCCGGTCAGGAATCGTGGTGGGTATTGTAAGGCGGAGTATAGGTAAAAATGGCGGGGTGCGGTGAAGTGCCGCAGGTTGCCGGTTAATGGGGGCGCAATGCGCCCCGACACTCTCAAGCCTTGTTACGGCCCATCAACCCCCGCACGGTCTCCTGCAGGTCTGCCGGCAGCACCACCACCTTGGCATTGCTGCTGCCCGCCAGGTTCTCCATGGCCCCGACATAGCGCTCGCCCAGCAGGTACATGGCCGGCACGGTCTCGTTGCCCACCGCTTCCTTCACCAGCGAAATCGCCCGCGCCGAGGCCTCGGCCAGGCTGATCTGCGCCTCTGCATCCAGCCTGGCGGCCTGCAAGCGAGCTTCCGCTTCAAGGATCGCCGCCTGCTTGGCCCCTTCGGCACGGGTTACATCGGCCTTGCGCTCACGCTCGGCTGCCGCCTGGCGCTCCATGGCCAGTTGCATGTTTTCCGAAGGCTTGATGTCCTGGATCTCCACCGAGCGTACGGTCACGCCCCAGTCTTCGGTCTGCTCGGACATCGCATCGCGCAAACGTGCCTTGATCTGCTCGCGGCTGGACAAGGCTTCGTCCAGGTCCATGGCACCGACGATGGCACGCAGCGAGGTCATGGTCAGGCTGGTGACGGCGAACGAGAAGTTCTGCACGCCGTAGGAGGCCTTCTGCGGGTCGACCACCTTGGCGAAGCACAGCGCGTTGGCGACGATGACTGCGTTGTCCTTGGTGATGATTTCCTGTTGCTGCACATCGAGGATGATGTCTTTGGTCGGCAGGCGGTAGGCGACCACATCCATGTAGGGGATGAGGATGTTCAGGCCGGGTTTGAGCGTGCTGTGGTAGCGGCCCAGGCGCTCGACGATCCATTCCTCGCCCTGAGGCACGATACGCACCCCCTTGAACACGGTGATCAGGACGAACAGGGCGATGGCCGCGACGACGATTAGGCTGGTCATGATGATAAATCCCTTTTAGTGCAGGTTCAGGCCCGGATGACACGGGCGGTGTTCCCCTCAATGGCGGTAAGGCGCACCCGCTCGCCAGCAGGGATCTCGCTGTCGGCGATGCAGGTCCATTCTTCGTTACCCAGAATCGGCTTCTGGAAGCGTACGCGGCCTTTCTGGAATTCCGAAACGCCAGCGGTCAGCAAGCCCACTTCACCGATCACGCTGTCGGCGGTCCAGCGCACATCCGGCTGCTTGCGCCGGAACAGCTTGAACCAACACGCGGTGGTGACCGACGACAGCAATACCCACAGCAGTACCTGCATGTCCAGTTGCAGGCTGGGGGCGGCCAGCGAGATGAGCGAGACCAGCACGGCACCGATGCCGAACCAGAGGATGAAGAACGTCGGCAGGACCAGTTCGAGCAGGATCAGCGCGATACCGAAGACCAGCCAGATCCACCATTGCATTTCCATATGGGTGAAACCTTCCGGGGGGGGGGCTAAAGCTTAATTCAGCGGGGTGGGCGAAGGCTATTCAGGTGAGACCGAGCGGACTGTAGGAGTGTTCTGAAATTGGCTGTGTGCTGACAGAGAAGATGTGAGGCTGACAGGTGCTTGCCGACAGGTATGCAGCGCTTATGAGATCGAGCGCCGCCCGCGCGGCGCATCGCGAGCTGCGCTCGCTCCTACGTTTGTTTCGGGCCAATTATTCCAGTGGGCATTGCGCGCGAATTCTTTGGCGCATGGCTGGATATTGCGTCGTACAAACAAGGCGGTCGCGCGCGCCTGCCACAGGCGTTACTGGCACGAAACAAACGTAGGAGCGAGCGCAGCTCGCGATGCGCCGCGCGGGCGGCGCTCGATCTTGAGGGCGATAAATAACTTTCGTCGTACCGAGCAGAAAGTGCAGCGACCTATAAATCTTCCCGTTTTTGATCTTCCGGTTGATCCCGGGTGACCATGAAATCCGCGCCGGCATCATCATCGAAGCCTTCCAATGCAGCCACCAGCAATTCCTGAGAGTCGAAATCGCGATCCACGCCAGGTAAAAGTGGTCGCTTCAGAATCAGAACCGGAATTCCTCGTTCTCGAGCCACATCCAGTTTCGGTTCCGTCGCCACGCTGCCACTGTTCTTGCTGATCAGCACATCAATACCCCGCTCATCAAAAAGACTGCGTTCGTCTTCGATCTTGAAGGGTCCCCGCGCACCAATGACTTCGCACCGAGAGTTGCCAGCGTATGTCTCCAACGCCCGCAAGGTCCAGAACTGCTCCGGCGGTATTTCGTCCAGATGTTGCAGCGGCTCTCGCCCCAGCGTGAACAGCGGCCTGCGGAACGGCTTGAGCGCCTCGATCAACCCCGCCCAGTCCTCGACCTCGCGCCAGTCGTCCCCCGCTTGCGCCTGCCAGACCGGGCGTCGCAAGGCCCAGCACGGGATGCCGGCAATACGCGCAGCACTGGCGGCGTTGCGGCTGATCTGCGCGGCATAAGGGTGGGTGGCATCGATCAGCAGCGTGATACCGGCCTCGCGCAGGTAGCTGGCCAGGCCTTCGGCGCCGCCAAAGCCGCCGACCCGCACCTGGCATTGCAGGTCCTGCGGCACGCGGCCGATACCCGCCAGGCTGTAGACGTGCTGCGGGCCGAGGCGACGGGCGATGGCCAAGGCCTCGGTGACGCCGCCCAACAGCAGAATGCGCGCGGTCATTGCACACCCGCCCGGCCAACGATGCCGCCTTGGCGGTCGATGGCGAACACTTCCACTTGCACCTGTGCCGGCACCACGCTGCGGGCGAAGGCCAGCGCGTGGGCACACACTGCGTCACCGAGGGCAACGCCGGCCGCGTGAGCCAGAGCGAGTGCTTGCTGGCTGGTGTTGGCGCCGGTGATGGCGGCCTGCAACGCTTCGTCAGCGCCAATGTCTGCAGCCCAGCCCGCCAGTTGCGGCAGGTCGATGCTGGAGTGGCGGCTGTGCAGGTCCATGTGCCCGGCCGCCAGTTTGCTGATCTTGCCAAAGCCACCGCACAGGCTCAGGCGTGGTACCGGCACCTTGCGCAGGTGCTTGAGCACTGCGCCAACGAAATCGCCCATTTCGATCAGGGCGATTTCTGGCAGGCCGTAGACGCGGCGCATGGTGTCTTCGCTGGCGTTGCCGGTGCAGGCGGCGATATGCGTGTAGCCGTTGGTGTGGGCCACGTCGATGCCTTGATGAATCGAGGCGATATAGGCTGCACAGGAGAACGGCCGGACGATGCCGCTGGTGCCGAGGATCGACAGCCCGCCCAGTATGCCCAGGCGCGGGTTCATGGTTTTCAGGGCCAGTTGCTCACCGCCCTGCACGTTGACCGTGACCTCGAAACCGCCGGGATAGCCGCACTCATCGGCCAGGCGCTGAAGGTGTTCAGTGATCATGCGCCGAGGTACCGGGTTGATGGCCGGCTCGCCCACCGCAAGCACCAGCCCCGGGCGGGTCACGGTGCCGACGCCGGTCCCCGCGACAAAGCGGATGCCCGTCTCGGCCAACAGACGCACCTGGCTGTAGAGCAAGGCGCCGTGTGTCACGTCCGGGTCGTCGCCCGCATCCTTGAGGGTGCCGGCTTCGGCGCGTTCGCCGACCAGGCGGCAGAACTCCAGGCGCATCTGTACCACCTTGCCCTTGGGCAGGGTGATATCCACTGCATCGTCTTGCTGGCCGGTGAGCAGCAGCTTGGCCGCTGCCAGGCTGGTGGCGGTGGCGCAGCTGCCGGTGGTCAGGCCGCTGCGCAGGGGCGCCGGCTGTTCGCGGGTTTCTTCACGCATCGGCGGGCTTCATCACTTCCAGCAGGGTGATCGGCAGCGCCTGGCGCCAGGTGTCGAACGTGCCCAAGGGTTGGGCATGGGCGACATGCAGGCGGGTCAGTTCACCCCCGTGCTGATCGCGAAAGTGCGCCAGGGCCAGTTCGCTTTGCAAGGTCACTGCGTTGGCCACCAACCGGCCGCCGGGGCGCAGGTTCGCCCAGCACAGGCCCAGCACGCCTTCACGGGTGACGCCGCCGCCGATGAAGATGGCATCGGGCTGTTCCAGGCCTTGCAGTGCCATTGGCGCCTTGCCACGAACCAGTTGCAGGCCGGGTACACCCAGCGCATCGCGGTTATGTTCGATGAAGCCCTGGCGGCCTTCGTCGGCCTCGATGGCCAGTGCGCGACAGGCCGGATGGGCACGCATCCATTCGATGCCGATCGAGCCGCAGCCCGCGCCCACGTCCCACAGCAGTTCGCCGGGCTGGGGCGCCAGGCGCGCCAGCGTGATAGCACGGACATCGCGCTTGGTCAGCTGGCCGTCGTGCCGGAAGGCACTGTCTGGTAGCCCGGCCAGGCGATGCAGGCGTGGCGCTTCGGGTGAGGCCAGGCATTCGATGGCCACCAGGTTGAGCGCTGCGGCTTCGGCGTGCGGCCAGTTTTGGGCGGTGCCGGCCAATGCGCGTTCTTCCTGGCCACCCAGGTGCTCGAAAACCTGCAGGCGGCTTGGCCCGAAGCCCCGTTCGCGAAGCAATGCTGCAACGGCCGCCGGGCTGTCGCCATCGTTGCTCAGCACCAGCAAGCGCACACCGCTGTGCAGGTGGGCATTGAGCGCCGCCAAGGGGCGGGCGACCAGCGACACCACTTGCACGTCCTGCAGCGGCCAGCCCAGGCGCGCAGCGGCCAGGGCGCAGGAGGAGGGCATCGACAGCACGCGCATTTCATCGGCAGGCACCTGGCGCGCCAGGCTGGCGCCGACTCCGTAGAACATCGGGTCGCCGCTGGCCAGCACGCACACCGGCTCGCCGCGCAACGCCAGCACCGGGGCCAGCGAGAACGGGCTTGGCCAGCCCAGCCGTTCGCCGGGCACGCAGCGTGGCAGCAAGGCCAGCTGGCGCGGGCTGCCGAAGATCCGCGCAGCACCCAGCAGCGCGCGCCGGGCTTGTTTGCCCAGGCCACTGAAGCCGTCTTCGCCGATGCCTACTACTGTCAGCCAAGGGGTCATGTATTTCAATCCGCCATTTTTGGGGCCGCTTCGCGCCCCTTGGCGGGCGAGCCCGCCAAGAAGGCGACGCGGTGCTTAATTTCTGCTAATCGCTAAGGATGCTCGACCACCGGCTTTTCATGCCGCCGGACAAAGCAGGCATAATACCGCGCCTTCTACACTCAAGCGCATTTTCACAGATTGCCGGACGCCCCTTTGACGCAGGCCCATGCTCCCAACGTTTCGCCCCGCCCCTCGGCCTGCCCGGGGTTTTGGCGCATCGTCAGTGCCCGTGATGGCGGCATCTGCCGCATCAAGCTGCCGGGCGGGCTGCTGCTGGCCGACCAGGCCGAAGCGGTGGCGGCGGCAGCCGAGCGGTTTGCTGGGGGTGTAATTGAGGCCACCAACCGTGGCAACTTGCAGATCCGTGGTATCGGCGACGATCACCGCGCCCTGATCGACACGTTGCTCGATGCCGGCCTTGGCCCGCGTGAAGCGGCCGGTGACGATGTGCGCAACCTGATGCTCAGCCCGCTGGCCGGGCATGACCCAGCCATGCTGCTGGATGCGCGGCCGTTGGCCGAGCAGATCCTCTTTATGCTGGAAAGCACGCCGCGCTTCCATCAACTGTCGGCCAAGTTCGCCGTGCAGCTGGATGCCGGCGAACGCCTGGCCATGCTCGAACACCCTCACGACCTGTGGCTGTCGGCCCTGCGCCTGGAGCAGCAGACCTGGCTGGCGTTCGGCCTGGCGGGTTGCCCGGCAGATGGCCAGGTGCTCGGTGCGGTGCCGCTGGAGCAAGGCTTGGCACTGGTGCGTGCTGTGCTGGAACGTTTTCTCGACCTGGCAACCCCTGCGCGGTCGCGCATGCGCCAGTTGCTTGAGGTGTACCCGGCAAGCGATTTCGTCGATGGGCTCGGGCTGGATATCCGCCGCGACGACGCTGTGCTCACATGGCGACGCGAACCACACCGTGCGTCCTGGCTGGGGGTGCTGCCCCAGGCTCAAGGCCTTGCCCTCGGCGTTGCCCCGCCCCAAGGCCGCCTGACCCCAGCCATGTTGCGCGGTGCTGCATGTATTGCCCGTGAATGGGGCGATGGCAGCCTGCGCCTTAGCCCCTGGCAAAGCCTGGTGCTGACCCATCTGCAAGAACGACGCATCGACCAGGCCCAGGCCGAACTGTCTGCGCTGGGCTTGCTGTGCCACGACCATGAACCCCTGGCGCGCATCAGCGCCTGCACCGGCGCCAGCGGCTGCGCCAAGGCTCTTGGCGAAACCAAGGCCGACGCCGTTGCCTTGGCCGCGCTGCTGGGCCCTGGTGTACCCGCCAGCGTGCACCTGTCCGGTTGCCCTCGTTCCTGCGCCGTGGCCCATGTAGCCCCGGCCACTTTGCTGGCCCGTTCACCGGGCCGTTATGACCTGTACCTGCGTGATGCGCGCCATCCCGGCTTCGGAGCCCTGCGCGCCACCGACCTTACCTTGAATGAAGCAGGCGCCATGCTCGACCTGCCGACGGAGCACCTTGATGATTGACTACATCCGCGATGGTCAGGAGATCTATCGCAATTCCTTCCGGATCATCCGTGAGGAAGCCCGGCTCGAGCGGATCCCCGCAGACCTCGAAAAGCTCGCCGTGCGCGTGATCCACGCCTGCGGCATGGTCGATGCCATCGACGGCCTGCAGTTCTCCGAAGGTGCCGGCCGGGCCGGGCGCGAAGCGCTGCTGAACGGCGCGCCGATTTTGTGCGATGCGCACATGGTGGCTGAAGGCATTACCCGGGCACGCCTGCCGGCAGACAACAAAGTTATCTGCACCCTGCGTGACCCGAGCGTGCCGGGCCTAGCGAAGGATGCTGGCAATACCCGCTCCGCCGTAGCCCTTGAGCTGTGGCGCCCCTATCTGGAAGGCAGCGTGGTGGTGATTGGCAACGCGCCAACCGCGCTGTTCTACCTGCTGGAGATGATTGACGCTGGCGCGCCCAAGCCGGCATTGATCCTCGGCTTCCCGGTCGGTTTCGTCGGCGCTGCCGAGTCCAAGGCCATGCTTGCCGCCGACAGCCGTGGCGTGCCGTTCGTGATCATGCAGGGCCGCCTGGGCGGCAGCGCGATGGCCGCCGCCGCGGTCAACGCCCTGGCCACGGAGGTTGAATGATGGCGCCGCGCGGACGACTGCTGGGCCTGGGCGTGGGCCCTGGCGACCCTGAACTGATCACCCTCAAGGCCCTGCGCATGCTGCGCGAGGCGCCAGTGGTGGGCTACTTCGTGGCCAAGGGCAAGCGTGGCAACGCCTTCGGCATCATCGAGGCGCACCTGCAAGCCGAGCAGACGCTGTTGCCGCTGGTCTACCCGGTCACCACCGAGGCCCTGCCGGCGCCGCTGTCCTATGAGCAGGTGATCAGCGACTTCTACGACGAAGCCAGCGTGCAGGTGGCCGAGCACCTGGATGCCGGCCGCGACGTGGCGGTGATCTGCGAAGGCGACCCGTTCTTCTACGGCTCCTACATGTACCTGCACGATCGCCTGGCGCAGCGGTATGAGGCCGAAGTGATCCCGGGCGTCTGCTCGATGCTGGGTGGGGCTTCGGTGCTGGGCGCGCCACTGGTGTACCGCAACCAGAGCCTGTCAGTGTTGTCGGGTGTATTGCCGGCCGAAGAGCTCAAGCGCCGCCTGGCCGACGCCGATGCTGCGGTGATCATGAAGCTTGGCCGCAACTTCCCCAAGGTGCGCGAGGTGCTCGCCGAACTGGGCCTGGACGGGCGTGCGCTGTATGTGGAGCGGGCCACCATGGCCAATCAGAAGATCGTGCCGCTGGACCAGGTCGACCCGCAGTCGTCGCCGTACTTCTCGCTGATCATCGTGCCGGGTGAAAAATGGCAGGGTTGAACATGCACAAGGCACCCGCCATCGTCATCCTTGGCCCAGGCAGCCTGGCCACCGCGCAGCGTATCCAGAAGCGTTACCCGCAGGCGTCGATCCATGGCCTGGAAGGCCGGGTCGAAGGTGTCGACCTTCACTACGCCGCGTTCGGCGACACCCTGCGCCGGCTGTACCAGCAGGACACGCCGATCATCGCCCTGTGTGCTGCAGGTATCGTCATCCGCAGCCTGGCCAGCCTGCTCAGCGAGAAGGGCGTCGAGCCGCCTGTACTGGCCGTGGCCGAAGATGGCAGCGCGGTAGTGCCGCTTCTCGGTGGCCTGAGCGGCGTGAACGTGATGGCGCGTGAACTGGCTGAAGCGCTTGGGGTTGCCGCTGCCATTACCACCAGTGGCGAGCTGCGTTTTGGTACCTGCTTGCTGAACCCGCCGCAGGGTTATGCCTTGGCGGATATCGAGCAGGGCAAGCGCTTTGTCTCCGACTTGCTGGCCGGCGAATCGGTGCGTATCGAAGGTGATGCCCCCTGGCTGCAGCAGGCGCAGTTACCGGCCAGCGAGGCGGCTCGGCGCACCATTCATGTGGGGCATCAGGCGCGCCCGGCCAACCGCGACGAACTGCTGATTCACCCGCGTTCGGTGGTTGTGGCTGTTGCAGGTGGTAACTTGCACGGTATTCGTGCCGCACTGCAGCAGGCCGGCATCGCCGAGCCATCAGTGGCTTGCCTGCTGGCGGACGAGCAGGCCATGGCCGACAGCGGCTTGCGTGAGGCCGCGCAGGCGTTGGGTGTGGCCTTGCGTTTCGCTGTCAACCCAGACGGTGTGGCCAGCATGCTTGCGGCGGCGTTGCCCGATGCCCGGCTGACCGAGCTTGAGGGTGTGGCCATTGCCGTGGCGCCAGCCCCGGTCGAGGTGGCGCAGGTTGGCCGCCGTCGTGGTCGTCTGGCCGTGATCGGCCTGGGGCCGGGCGCTGCCGAACTGATGGTGCCGGCGGTGAAGGCCGAGCTGGCGCGTGCCGAAGACGTACTCGGCTATGAAACCTACGTGCGCATGGCCGGGCCGTTCCGTGACGACCAGGTGCTGCACTGCACCGACAACCGTGAAGAGATGCAGCGCGCCCGGCATGCCTTCGAGCTGGCGGCTCAGGGCCGTTCGGTGGTGGTGGTGTCGTCGGGTGACCCGGGTGTGTTCGCCATGGCTGCTGCGGTGCTTGAAGCGTTGCATGAGTCCACTGACCCGGCGTGGCACCGTGTCGACCTCGAGATACTGCCTGGCGTATCTGCCTCGCTCGCGACGGCCGCCCAGGCAGGTGCACCGCTGGGGCATGACTTCTGCGTGATGTCGCTCTCGGACAACCTGAAACCCTGGTCCATCATCGAGAAGCGCCTGGACCTGGCGGCCCAGGCTGACCTGGTATTGGCCTTCTACAACCCGATTTCCAAGTCCCGACCGCACCAGCTTGGGGTGGCGCTGGAAGTCGTGCGCCGTCATCGCGATGGCAACACCCCTGTAGTCCTTGGCCGTGACATCGGTAGGCCGGGGCAGACGCTGAAGGTAGTCAAATTGGCCGAATTGCTGCCAGAAATGGTCGACATGCGCACCATGGTTCTGGTCGGGTCGTCCACGACCTGCCAATTCCCCAGTGCTGACGGCAAGCAGTGGGTGTATACCCCTCGCTGGTACCCGGCAGCCGAGTGAGGTACCGAGGGAACCGGTTCATGCCTGTTCCCTCGTCGTTTACGGCATAGGGTGAATGCCCCTCGATGATTCCCATCGGGGCATTCAAGGACCCTTTACATGAACGATATCAACGCTTCCAGTGGCGATAGCATCGCTGTTGTCGAACAATCTCTTCTGGCGCTGAGCGCAGGTATGTCGGCGCAAAGCCGGCGCGATGCCAAGACCACCTTCCAGTTTGCTTCTCGCGTGGCGTCCAGGCTGCATGACCGTGACGGAGAGTCCGAAGCCTGGTTCAACAAGTTTCTGGAAGTGATGCGTACCCTGGGCTGGGTGGCGGGCCGACGTTCTTACGAACGTGACTATGACAAGAGCGCATCGCTGACCATGGGCCCGATCGCGTTCAAGGTCGCCAGTGCCGCAGGTAAAGCCCTGCTCGGCGGGCCGGTAGGCGAGGCCATGGCCAAGCTGGCCGGCGATGCCATCACTGCACTCGGCAACATCGAAGACGCACAGAAAATCTACAAACAGAACGTCAAAGGCAACCCCGTCTCGACCACGGGATTGGGGACGTGCATCGAAACGCCCGAGGGCGAATTGTTCATGCTGGTCAACGCATTCAGCGCTTCGCCAAGCGAAAACGACCTGAATACCACGGTGTTCGAATGGAAGAGTTCGAGCAAGGACCGTTACTGCGGTTCGGCTGTACTTGCCTTGAACGAAGTGGTGTACACCGATCAGGTTCGTGCAACGATCGAACAGAAACTCGCGGACAAGGCCGTCAAGGCCGCCGACGAATACGAGATTTGACAGCAAACGGGGCCTGCGGGCCCCGTTCTTCATTCTGCACGTTTGAGATTCGAGGTATTGCAATGAGTAAGGAAGACTACTCCTTGTGGCTCGTTGGCGGCACCGCGCTGCTGGTCGCGGACGCGGCGCAGCCTTTGAGGCAGTATGCGCTGGACTCGATTCTGTTTGCCCAACTGCGTTCGGACAAATTGAACGGCTCACGGTTTACCCACTACGGGCGCTGGTACAGCGGATACCGTACGGCCCTGGAGGAGCGAGGCTGGGTGATCGTGCGCAGTCGCAGTGATCACCAGCAGGCGCAGGTTGGGCAATCACTGGTGCCGGTTCAGCGGCTCAGCGACGATTTGCAGGCCCGTCATCCCAGCCTGTCGGGCCATCTGCGGGCTGCCGTTACCCTGCTCTCGCAGGTGGTGATTCAGAAGCACCTACAGCCCTTCACGCTGGCGGAGCAGGACAAGACCACACAGTGCGCCTACGAGCTGGGCGTGATGTTGCCTGATGCGTCTCTGGATATGTGTGGGTTGGCGTTCAAGAGTGCCTTGCCTGCATCACAGATTCGTCCCGATACCCGTTTGCAGCCTACACCTGCCGAGGGGATAGACCTGCGGGCCAGTGCCGGAACATTGAGCGAATACCTGACTGTCGCTGATCGCCAAGGCCTGCACGATCTGCTTGAGCGAACACAGCATGTCGGAAAAATCATTGATCTGGGCGTGTTGAAGCCGGAGGGTGGCGATGCAACAGCATGAAGCCGTAGTCGTAGGCACAAGCTTGGTGTCTTTCACTCCCGGCGTCAGCCTTGAGCAGCGCCAGGCCGTGAAGCTTGCTTCGTTATGGGCCGAGACCGTGACGTTGCAAGACATGGCTAAAGAACCGCAGCAGGAACAATACGATTACTACCGCAAGAAGTTGATGTACCTGGGGTGGGACGCGACGTCTGCTGAAGAAGTCCATTGGCCGGACCCGCAGCGGCCCAGAATTGTCGATCAAGCGTTGAGCAAGATCGACGCCGTGGCAGGGGCTCAGCATTCCAGCAGCATGGCGCTGGCGTTCGAGGCGCTGAAGAGAAACGGCAAACCCTTGCTGCATTTCGAGTCTCGCAGCAGGGACCGAGCGCAGTTTCAACTGTTGTCCTGTGCGCCAGTCAGCGGCAACTACGTGGACATTGTGGTGTACCACGAGGCTGGCAACACGGCGGTATTCACCAATGGCTTTCTGTTTCGCGAGCGCCGCAACATGTGGGTGGCCGCAGAGCTGGTGCGTTTCAATACACGCCTGTTCAATCAGGAACGTCGCCGCAGTGTCGAGCGGGCACTGGTAAAGATTGCCTTGAAGGAAATCCATGAAATGGAGGTTTAGGGCATCAGGTAACCTTTAATACCGGTAAAGATGATCTGCGCTGCCAATGCGCAGACAAACAGGCCCATCAAGCGGCTGACGATCTGCAGGCCCTGCTCGCCAAGAATGCGTTCGATACCGTGTGACAGGTACAGCACCAGGCCTACGGTGAAGCTAGCCAGGGCAATGCTGATGATGGCCAGCAACTTGTCATCCCAGTGCGGCTGGCCGACGCCCATCACCAGTAGGGCACCAATGGTACCGGGGCCGACGGTCAGTGGGATGGTCAGCGGTACGATGGTCACATCTTGCTGCACGTTGTCGGCCTGCACGGCCGGTTTGCCCTGGGCCATGCCCAGGGCCGAGATGAACAGCACGCTGCCGGCACCGATGCGGAAGGCATCGGCGGTGATGCCAAAAATACCGAAAATCACCCGCCCGAACAGGTACAGCAGCACGCTGGCGACCAGCGCCGCGAAGGCCACCTTCCAGGCCAGTTGCTTGCGCTCCTTGCTGGAGTGGCCACGGGTCAGGCTGATGAAGCACGACAGCACGAAGAACGGGCTGTAGAGCACGAGCATTTTCAGGTAGACGCTGAACAACTCATGGAGCATGGGGCGTAGTCCTCAGCAATGCAGATGCTTGTGTCAGCTAGGAAGTATGCGCCGGATCTGCCTTGGTTTCCCGCTGGTTGGCCCAGTACTGGATCAGCTCCCGCAACTGTGACAATTCCACCGGCTTGGCCATGTGCCCGTCCATGCCCGCCAGCCGTGCGCGTTCCTTGTGTTCGGCCAGAATGTGCGCCGTCAGCGCCACCACCGGCGTGCGCTGGCGCTGGTTGGCCGCTTCCCAGGCGCGCAGTTGCTGGGTAGCGGAGAAGCCGTCCAGTATCGGCATCTCGCAGTCCATCAACACCAGGTCATAGTGCTGCGCTTTCATCGCCTGCAGGGCTTCTTCGCCATTGCAGGCCGTGTCGGGCTCGAGGTTGAGCTTGCCGAGCATGCCGCGGATCACCTTGGTCGAAATGCTGTTGTCCTCGGCGACCAGCACGCGGAAGTTGCCGGGCAGGTCCAGCGCTTGAGGGATGCCTGGCAGGCTGGCAGGCACCGCCTGCTCGCGGCCGCGCTGGGCCAGCTCTTCGGCCAGGGTGGTTTTCAGCGTGTAGCCGGCCACCGGCTTGGCCAGTATCCGCTTGACCCCGGCATTGCGCGCAATGACCTTGCTCGGCGCATTGCTGATGCCGGTGAGCATCACCACCAGGATGTCGTGGTTCAGGCTCGGGTCTTCCTTGATTTTGGCGGCCAACTGCATACCGGTCATGCCGGGCATGTTCTGGTCCAGCAGCACGGCGTCGAAGTAGTCACGCAGGTGCGCTTTGGTACGCAGCAGCGCCAGGGCTTCCTTGCCCGATGGCACCGCGCTGACGTTCATGCCCCAGGCGCTGCACTGCTGTACCAGCACCTTGCGGCAGGTGTCGTTGTCGTCCACCACCAGCACACGGGCATCGCGTAGGGGGCCGTCGAGGTCGGCCGGTGGTTGCTCCAGGCGTGAAGGGTCCAGCGGCAGGGTCAGCCACAGGGTGTTGCCCATGCCCGTGCTGCTCTTGATGCCGAACTCGCCCTGCATCAGGCCGATCAGCTGCTTGGCAATGACCAGGCCAAGGTGCCCGCCCAGCTTGTTGCTGGACAGGAAATGGTGGCTGTGCAACTCGGCCTGCAGCAAGGCTTCGCGGTCGGCGGCGGGCAACGGCTCGCCGCTGTCCTGCACGGCAATGCGCAAACGGGGCACATCGCCACGCTGGTCCAGCGCCACCACCAGCAGGATCTCGCCCTGGTCGGTGTTTTTCAGCGCATTCTCCAGCAGGCTCGACAAGGCCTGGCGCAGGCGTGTCGGGTCGCCACTGATCACGCGCGGCACCTGTGGCTGGGTGAAGCTGATCAGCTCGATGTTCTGTTGCTCGGCCTTGGCGCGGAAGATGTTCAGGCAGTCCTCGATCAGCGCGTTAAGGTCGAATTGCACATCATCCAGCTCGATCTGCCGGGACTCCAGCTTGGAAATGTCGAGAATTTCGTTGATCAGCGTGAGCAGCTCGTTGCCGGCACTGTGGATGGTCTGCACGTAGTCGCGTTGCTTGACCGACAGCGGTGTGCCGAGCAACAGCTCGGTCATGCCCAGTACACCATTCATGGGGGTGCGGATTTCGTGGCTGATCTTGGCCAGGAACTCAGCCTTGGCGTTGATTTCGGCATCGCTGGCGGCCAATGCACGGCTGGCGCTGAAGCGCTCCTCGCTCATGCGCCGCAGGCGTTCGCTGACGGCCAGGTTCAGCAGCAGGCCGCTGACCACGGTCAGGCCCAACAGGATGCACAGCAACCAGGGCGTCGAGGTGCGGGTCAAGCCCAGCAAGGCCGGCAGCAGTACCAGACCACCCAGGTTGAACACCACCATGGCCAGGCTAAACAGGCGTCCGGGTGCATAGCCACGGTACCAGTGGTAGCTGCTGACCAGCAGCATGCTCACGCTGCCCAAGGCCAGCAGGGCGTAGGTCATCAGGTTGAGGGGCAGGGTGTCGACAAACAGCAGCACCAGGCCGCTGATCCCGACCACCAGCATTTCACCTTGCAGCAGGCGGTTAAGCCGTGGCGAATTGCACGGTGTGAAGAAGTGTTGGGTGAAATACAGCCCGGCCAGGCCTGCCAGCACCAGCGTCAGGTAGGCGGCCGGTGTTTGCGCGTTGTGCCACACATGCCACCAAGGGCCGCTGAGGTTCAGCAGGATCAGGCCGCTGAGCAGCATCAGGCCGTGGTACAGCGCCAGGATCAGGGTGGTGGTGGAGCGGCTGTAGAGGAAGCGGATCAGGTTGTGCATGATCAGCATCACCAGGCCGCCGAACAGCATGCCGAACAGCAGGGGCTGGCTTTGGTCTGAGGCCGCTACGGCTGCCGGCTCCAGGCTGATGGCCGGGCGCAGCTGGTGTTCGGAAACGAGGCGCAGGTAGATGTCCAGCGGTTGTTTGCTGTTGGGCAGGGGTAATACATGGTCGCTGCCACGCAGGGTGGGGCTGGCGTTGCCGGCCAGGCGTCCGTGGTGCAGCTGACGCAGAAGTTGGTCGCCCTCGAGGGCGTAGAGGTCCAGGCCGGAAAGGTCTGGGGCAAATACCCGCAACAGTTGTTCCTGGTCGCCGGGTTGCAGGCGGTAGTGCAGCCATAAGGCTTGTTCCGCAGGCGCTGCATCCAGCTCGGCGAGAATCAGGGGGCTGAACTGGTTGCGGTAGCGCTCGGAGCGCACATCGCTCAGTTGCAGGTTGGCCTGTTCGTCGAGCAGAACGGTCCAGCCTCCGTCATGTTCGGCAGCTGCCGGGAACATGCAGAGCAAGGTCAGCAAGCTGACGATCAGAGCTGAGGCAATCCGAAGCCGACGCACTACGAAATCCCTTCTTAGCCGATGTGCCGGGTACTAACTATGCGCGGCGCGCCAAGTCGAAGGCAAGGCCCGTGCCGGGCCTTGTCGACGAGCCGGATGCCGTGCGCTGAAAGCGCTACGGCGTTCCGGTTGTACTTACTGCTGGTGCTCACCGCGCTCGCGGGCGATGGCCCGATAACCGATGTCGGTACGGTAGAAGCTGCCGTTCCAGCTTACTTCCTTGGCCAGACGGTAAGCCTGCTGCTGCGCGTCAGCGACGGTGCTGCCCATGGCAGTGGCACACAAAACGCGACCGCCGTTGGTGACCACTTGGCCATCCTTGAGCGAAGTACCGGCATGGAACACCTTGCCTTCGATCTTGGCCGCAGCGTCCAGGCCGCTGATGGCGTCGCCCTTGGCGTAGTCGCCCGGGTAACCGCCAGCTGCCAGCACCACGCCCAGGCTTGGGCGCGGGTCCCATTGGGCTTCGACCTTGTCCAGCGCCTTGGCGAAGGCGGCTTCGATCAGCAGCACCAGGCTCGACTCCAGGCGCAGCATGACCGGCTGGGTTTCAGGGTCGCCGAAGCGGCAGTTGAACTCGATGACTTTGGGGTTGCCCGCCTTGTCGATCATCAGGCCTGCGTAGAGGAAGCCGGTGTAGACGTTGCCTTCCTCGGCCATGCCGCGCACGGTCGGCCAGATGACCTGGTCCATCACACGCTGGTGCACGTCGGCGGTGACCACCGGGGCAGGGGAGTAGGCACCCATACCGCCGGTGTTCGGGCCGGTGTCCTGGTCGCCGACGCGCTTGTGGTCCTGGCTGGTGGCCATGGGCAGCACGTTGTGGCCGTCGACCATGACGATGAAGCTGGCTTCCTCGCCGTCGAGGAACTCTTCGATCACCACACGCGAACCGGCTTCACCAAAGGCGTTACCGGCCAGCATGTCACGCACGGCGGCTTCGGCTTCTTCGAGGGTCATGGCGACGATCACGCCTTTGCCCGCAGCCAGGCCGTCGGCCTTGATCACGATCGGTGCGCCTTTCTCTTGCAGGTAGGCAAGTGCAGGCTCGATTTCGGTGAAGTTCTGGTAGTCGGCGGTCGGGATCTTGTGGCGTGCCAGGAAGTCCTTGGTGAAGGCCTTGGAACCTTCCAGCTGGGCCGCGCCCTTGGTTGGGCCGAAGCAGTCCAGGCCACGGCTGCGGAACAGGTCCACCACGCCGATGACCAGCGGTGCTTCAGGGCCGACGATGGTCAGGTCGACGTTCTTTTCGGCGAAGTCGGCCAGTTGCTCCAGGGCGCAGACGTCGATAGCGACGTTTTCGCACTTGGCTTCAATGGCGGTGCCGGCGTTGCCCGGGGCAACGAAGACTTTCTCGACGCGTGGGTCCTGGGCAACTTTCCAGGCCAGGGCGTGTTCACGGCCGCCACTGCCGATGATCAAAACTTTCATGTCAAAACCTCGAATTCTTTCGGACGGGAGGCAAGGCCTCACACTGTACGAGGTCGCAATGAAGCAGGTAGATGCAAGGCGGGGCCGGTTCCGATGAGCGGAGTTGCCTTCTGGCAATGAGCATCAGCGGAACTGGCCCCAACGCAGCAGATGCCTGCTTCAGTGCGGCCGATTGCCGTAAATCAGTGGCGGAAGTGGCGCATGCCGGTGAAGACCATTGCAATGCCGGCTTCGTCGGCTGCAGCAATGACTTCAGCATCACGCATCGAACCACCCGGCTGGATCACGGCGCTGATACCCACTTTAGCCGCATTGTCGATGCCATCACGGAACGGGAAGAACGCGTCCGAGGCCATGACCGCGCCCTGCACCTGCAGGCCAGCATGCTCAGCTTTGATTGCAGCAATGCGGGCGGAGTTGACCCGGCTCATCTGGCCAGCGCCTACGCCGATGGTCTGGCGCTGCTTGGCGTAGACGATGGCGTTGGACTTGACGAACTTGGCCACTTTCCAGGCGAATACCAGATCGTGGATTTCTTGCTCGGTCGGGGCACGCTTGGTGACGATTTTCAGGTCATCGGCGGTGATCATGCCGATATCGCGGCTCTGTACCAGTAGGCCACCGTTGACGCGCTTGAAGTCCCAACCGGCAGCGCGCTCGGCAGGCCATTCGCCGCACTCAAGCAGGCGTACGTTCTGCTTGGCGGCAACCACTTCACGGGCAGCCTGGGAAATTTTCGGCGCGATGATCACTTCGACGAACTGGCGGTCGACGATGGCCTTGGCGGTTTCGCCGTCCAGCTCGCGGTTGAAGGCAATGATGCCGCCGAATGCCGACTCGGTGTCGGTGGCATAGGCCAGGTCGTAGGCCTTGCGGATGCCGCCTTCGTCTTCAGGCACAACGGCCACGCCGCACGGGTTGGCGTGCTTGACGATGACGCAAGCCGGCTTGACGAAGCTCTTCACGCACTCCAGCGCGGCGTCGGTGTCGGCCACGTTGTTGAACGACAGCTCCTTGCCTTGCAGCTGGATGGCGGTGGAAATGCTGGCTTCGCCTTTCTTGGCTTCTACGTAGAACGCCGCGCTCTGGTGCGGGTTCTCGCCGTAGCGCATTTCCTGGGCCTTGACGAACTGGCTGTTGAAGGTGCGCGGGAATTCGCTGCGGTCGGAAGTCGAAAGGGTGTCCTTGGCCTGGTTGATGGTGCCCATGTAGTTGGCGATCATGCCGTCGTAGGCAGCGGTGTGCTCGAACGCCTTGAGCATCAGGTCGAAGCGCTGGGCGTAAGTCAGGCCACCGGCCTTGAGGCCTTCTACGATACCGGCGTAATCGCTGGCGTTGACCACGATGGCCACGTCTTTGTGGTTTTTGGCAGCCGAACGGACCATGGTCGGGCCGCCGATGTCGATGTTCTCGATAGCGGTCGGCAGGTCACAGCCAGGCTTGGAAATGGTGGCTTCGAACGGGTACAGGTTGACCGCGACCAGGTCGATCGGCTTGATGCCGTGCTCGTTCATGATGGCGTCGTCGGTGCCGCGACGGCCGAGGATGCCGCCGTGGATCTTCGGGTGCAGGGTCTTGACCCGGCCATCCATCATTTCGGCGAAGCCGGTGTAGTCGGCCACTTCCACCGCGTTCACGCCGTTGTCCTTGAGCAGCTTGTAGGTGCCGCCGGTAGACAGGATCTCGACACCGAGCTGTTGCAGCTCACGGGCGAATTCGAGGATACCGGTCTTGTCGGAGACGCTGATCAGGGCGCGGCGGACTGGCAGGCGGGTAGTCTGGTCGGTCATTTCGGGTTCCAATAACGCGGTGGAGTCAGCAAAAAAGGCGCCTCTGTTCAGGGAGCCGCCTTTTCTGGTTGGGATTCTGGCTTACAGCAAGTCGTACTGCTTGAGCTTCTTGCGCAGTGTGCCTCGGTTCAGCCCGAGCATCTCACTGGCTTTGGTCTGGTTGCCCTTCACGTAGTTCATCACGCATTCGAGCAGGGGCGCCTCGACTTCGGAGAGCACCAGGTTGTACACGTCCGTGACGGTCGCGCCTTCCAGGTGGGCGAAGTAGTTGTGCAGCGCCTTCTCGACGCTGTCGCGAAGGGTCTGGCCCTCTTCGCTCGGCGTGTTGAGGTGCTGTTTCAGGTTGGCGTTGTCGCTCACGGGCGTTGTTCCACTCACAAATGTCTCGGTCATCATCGTCATGCGGCCACCCCTTGTCCGTCCTCTGTCTCAAGGCTCTGTCGACGTTCACTGAAAAACGCGTGAACGTTGGCGCACTGCGCTTGTGTGTCTTCCAAAGCGTTGAACCGGGAGCGAAACTCCTTGCCGCCGGGTCGTGTTGCCAGGTACCAGCCAACGTGCTTGCGGGCGATACGTACGCCCATCACATCGCCATAGAAGGCATGCAGCGCGGCCAGGTGCTCCAGCAGGATGCCTTCCACTTCGTCCAGCTGCGGCGCTGGCAGGTGTTCGCCAGTGCGCAGGTAATGCTCGATCTCGCGAAAGATCCACGGCCGCCCCTGGGCGGCGCGGCCGATCAACAGGCCGTCGACCCCGGTGGCATCCAGCACCGCCCGGGCCTTTTCTGGCGAAGTGATATCGCCGTTGGCAAAAACCGGGATAGACACCGCCTGTTTGATGGCAGCGATGGTGTCGTATTCGGCTTCGCCGGTGTACAGGTCTGCGCGTGTGCGGCCATGCACCGCCAGCGCCTGGATGCCGGCCTGTTCGGCGATCTTCGCCACGTTCAGGCCGTTCTTGTTCGCCCGGTCCCAACCGGTGCGGATCTTCAGGGTCACCGGAACATCCACGGCGCCGACAACGGCGTGGAGGATTTCGTGGACCAAGGCTTCATCTCTCAATAAAGCAGAGCCTGCAGCTTTGTTGCAGACTTTTTTTGCCGGGCAGCCCATGTTGATATCGATGATCTGGGCGCCCGCTTCGACGTTGGCCTTTGCCGCCGCTGCCATCATTTGCGCATCACCGCCGGCGATCTGCACCGAGCGTGGCTCGGGATCACCTTCATGGATGCGGCGCAGGCTCGATTTGCGGCTGTTCCACAGGCTCATATCGCTGCTGACCATTTCCGACACCACCATGCCCGCGCCCAGGCGCTGGCAAAGTGTACGGAAAGGCTGGTCCGTGACCCCGGCCATGGGCGCGAGGATCAGGTTGTTACGTAGTGTGTATTGGCCGATGCGTACCGCCGACATAGGTGATCCCTGTTGTGGGGCCGAATCTTGGAGTTCGAAAAAGGGTTGGCATGATACCCGCTCTCGGTGACCGGATAAAGATGGATTTGGATAAAATCTGAACAATCAGGGCGAGCGACAAGCAGCAAGCTTCAAGCTGCAAGAGGGAGCAGGCCGGCTATCGGCTCGCTTGTCTTGTGGCTTGAAGCTTGCCGCTTGTCGCTTATTCCGGCGAACGGAAGCTCAGGCTATAGTTCACGGCCTTCGGCCCCGGGTCGAGGATGTCCAGGGCGATATGGATCGGCGTCTGGCTGGGCATGTCGCCACGCCCGGCCAACTCGCCCGACAGGTACTCGCTGGGCTTGAAGCGACGGCTGGCGATCAGCTGGCCATTGAGGTCGGCAAAGCGCAGCTCCAGCAGCGGGAACGGCTGGGAGAAGGGGGCGCGGTTGTAGATGATCGCATCGACAATCAGTGCACCCTTGAAGTCGGGGTGGCTGCGCACTACCAGGTTGCTGCTCTTGATGCGTGCAATATCGACCCGGGTGGGCACCTGGCAACCGACCATCGGGCAGATCTGCTGGAAGATTGGCCGGTACTGGTCCTGGCGGGCCATTTCGTCGAAGTGGAACCACACGTACTGGAAGGCCAGCAGGCCAGCAGCCAGCAAGGTCAGAAAGCCCCACAACAAACGCTTGCCCCAGTTGGGGGCGGGTTTTTCCCAGCCCAGCTGCAGCGGGTCGTCGACCACGTCGACCAGCGGTTCCTTGCGTACCGGGCGCTCGGGTTTACTGGCAAGGCCTGGTTCAAGGCGGCCGCCGGGTAGGGGCTCGTCAGGTTCGTCGTCGCGGGCCGACAGGTGCAGCGCCAGCGGCTCATCGTCGCGGGCGCTCAGGCCTTTTTCCGGTATTTCGTCATCGCTGGCGCCCAGTGGCTCGCTGAAGGCGGGCTGCTCATCGATTTCGGGGGCGCGGTGGACGGGTGGCTCGTCATCGATCTCCAGGTCAAGGTTGCTGCCCAGGGTCGGTTCGGTGCGCTCGCCGGGTGCCGGTTTCAGGTCCAGTGCCAGGGGCTCTGGCTCCAACAGCACCGGGGCGGCTTCTGCCGGCTGTTGGGGTTCAAAGGGCTCGTCGGTGGCTGTGCCGAACAGGTCGTCTGCGTGCTCGTCCGGGTGCAGTTCGTCGCGCCGTGCCTGCAGCCCGCCATCCAGGTTGGTCGGGCGTGTGGGGGCCGGTTGGCCACGACGTTCCAGGCGCTCCAGTTCCTTGTCGAGGTCAAGCTCATCCAGGGCCTGGGCGGTAAGCGCCCAGGCATCGTCAGGCCTATCGTTGCGTACTTCGACGGCGGGCTCAGGGGGGGGCGCCTGCTCGATCAGCGGTTCGGCCGGCACAGCGGGTACTGGCGCAGCCACCGCTGGGGCATTGGCGCGGTTCTGCTCCAGCAACTGCTTGGCGGCATTGAACACCTGCAAGCAGTGACCGCAGCGCACCACACCGCGAGCCACGCTCAGCTGGTGGTGGGTGACGCGAAAGCTGGTCTGGCAATGCGGGCACTGGGTGACGAAACTGTCGGTCATGCGGCAATCCGGGAGCTGTGCAGAAGACTATTCTAGGCCCGCTTAACGGCGGCGACCACTGATGCGCACCCAGCCGTCGCGTACGACGATCGGGTCCAGTTCGAAGTCGGCAGCGTAGGCGGCAGCCACTTCTTCGCCCTGCTCGGCGAGGATGCCCGACAGGGCCAGCAGGCCACCTGGGCGGACCAGGCGGGACAATTGCGGCGCCAGCGATACCAGCGGGCCGGCCAGGATGTTGGCGACCAGCACGTCGGCCTGCATGGCCGGCATATGCTCGGGCAGGTACAGCGCCAGCTTTTCATCGGCAATGCCGTTGCGCTGGGCGTTGTCGCGCGAAGCCTCGATGGCCTGCACGTCGATGTCGGTGCCGACGGCTTCACGGGCGCCCAGCAGCAGCGCGGCAATGGCCAGGATGCCCGAGCCGCAGCCGAAGTCCAGCACCTGGGTGCCTTCGAGTTGCTGGCCGTCGAGCCATTCCAGGCACAGGGCAGTGGTGGGATGGGTGCCGGTGCCGAAGGCCAGGCCCGGGTCGAGCAGCAGGTTGACGGCGTCCTTTTCCGGGGCATCGTGCCAGCTCGGCACGATCCACAGGCGTTGGCCGAAACGCATCGGCTGGAAGTTGTCCATCCAGCTGCGTTCCCAGTCCTGGTCCTCGATCACTTCGGCCTGGTGCTCGGGCAGATCTGCGCCGGTCAGCAGGCGCAGGTGGGCGAACACCTGCTCAGGGTCGGCATCGGCCTCGAACAATGCCAGCAAGTGGGTGTGCGACCACAGCGGGGTGGTGTTGAGGTCTGGCTCGAAGATCGGTTGATCTTCGGCGTCCATGAACGTGACCGAGACGGCGCCGACTTCAAGCAGGGCGTCTTCGTAGGTTTCGGCTTGTTCCGGGCTGATGGCCAGGCGTACTTGCAGCCAGGGCATGGCGGGCACCTTTGGTAAATCGACAGGGGCAGCCCTAGGCTGCGCGAAGGCTGGCAGTTTACGCGAGTGCGGGGGATTTGTGGATCGGCTTGGGAAGGGGGCGCGCAGCGCCCCCAAAAACCATCAGACAAAGCAGAGCGACAGCGACTCAGCTATGTAAGCAGGCTTCTCTTCACCTTCTATTTCCAACGTGGCAATCGCCTTCAGCAGCCATTGCCCCGGCTTTTTCTCGGTCACCTCGGCCAGGTCCACCTTCAAACGCACCTGGCTGTCGACCTTGACCGGCTGAATGAACCTGACGCTGTCCAGCCCATAGTTCACCACCATCTTCAGCCCTTGCGGCAGGATCAGGATGTCCTCGATCAGCTTGGGAATCAGCGACAAGGTCAGGAAACCGTGGGCAATCGTGCCGCCAAACGGTGTTTTTGCCGCCTTCTCAGGGTCGACATGAATGAACTGGAAATCGCCGGTTGCCTCGGCGAACAGGTTGATGCGCTGCTGGTCGATCTTGAGCCAGGCAGAGCGGCCCAGTTCCTTACCAACGTACTGCGAAAGCTCTGTAACCGGTACATAGGGCATCGCGGACTCTCCAGGTTGTCAGTTGGTACGAAAGTGCAAGATCAGCACGGCTAACCGTTTCAGTCAAGTTGCCCGCTTTTCGGCGAATATCGGTCTATAGCCGGGCGTGCTTATAATGGCCACCATGCCCGAGGGAGATGCTTATGCTGTTGCGTGGTTTGACCTGGCTGGTGCTGTTCCAGCTGCTGGGGACGGCGATCAATCACCTGTTGGTGCCGGTTTTGCCGGGGCCGATTATTGGCCTGTTGCTGCTGTTGTTCTTTCTCATGGCTCGCGGTGAGGTGGGCAAGCCGTTGAACGAGGCCGCCAGTAGCCTGCTGCGCTACCTGCCGCTGTTGCTGGTGCCGCCGGCGGTAGGGGTAATGGTGTATGCCAAGGACATTGCCGCTGATTTCTGGGCCATTGCCGGAGCCTTGCTGATTTCCTGCCTGGTGACGCTGGTGTTTGTCGGGGTGCTGATGCAAAAGCTCATCCAGCGCCAGGGCAAACGTGAGGAGCAGCCATGATGCTCGACTGGCAAGGCGCGCTTGACGCAGTCGTCCATCACCCGTTGTTCGGTATCGGCATTACGCTCGGTGCCTACCAGGTTGTGCTGGCGGCCTACGAAAAGACCCGCTGGATCTTCCTGCAGCCGGTGCTGGTGTCGATGTTGCTGGTCATCGGCGTATTGCTGCTGTGCGGTATTGACTACAGCGAGTACCGCAAAAGCACCGAAATCATGAACATCCTGCTGGGGCCTGCCACCGTCGCCCTGGCTGTGCCGCTCTATCTCAACCTGCGGCGTATCCGCCAGCTGTTCTGGCCCACATTTACTACGCTGGTAGTCGGAGGCCTGTTCGCCACCCTGTGCTGCCTGTTGCTGGGCTGGTGGTTCGGTGCCGAACACATGATCCTGATGACCATGGCGCCGAAGTCCGTTACTTCGCCGATCGCCATGCTGGTGGCCGAACAGATGGGGGGCGTGGCGGCCTTGGCTGCGGTGTTCGTGTTGATTACCGGGGTGATCGGGGCCATCTTCGGTCCGGCCCTGCTGAGCCGCTTCGGGGTGCACAGCCCTGAGGCGCGAGGCATGTCGCTGGGCGTGACCGCGCACGCGGTGGGCACTTCGGTGGCCCTGCAGGAAAGTGACGAATGCGGCGCCTTTGCCGCGCTGGCGATGAGCCTGATGGGCGTGGCCACGGCGGTGTTCCTGCCGCTGGCGGTCAGCCTGGTGGCTTGAGGACTTGTGATGACGCTACCGCTGTTTCCGCTCAATACCGTGCTGTTTCCTGGCTGCTTTCTCGATTTGCAGATTTTCGAGGCGCGCTACCTGGACATGATAAGCCGCTGCATGAAGCAGGGCGAAGGTTTTGGTGTGGTGTGCATCCTTGAGGGCGAGCAGGTTGGCAAAGCGCCACCTATGGTCGCCTCGATTGGCTGTGAGGCGGTCATCCGCGACTTCGTCCAGCAAGACAACGGGTTGCTGGGTATTCGCGTCGAAGGTGTGCGGCGCTTCAACCTCGACAGCACCGAAGTGCAGAAGGACCAGTTGCTGGTAGGGCAGGTGCAATGGTTGCCGGAGCAGGCGGACAGCCCGTTGCTGGAGGCGGACGACGACCTGTTGGCGCTGCTGGTGGCGCTGGGTGAGCACCCGATGGTCGAAGCGCTGGACATGCCGAGGCCAGTGGACGGGCGGCAGGCGCTGTCCAATCAGCTGGCGTACCTGCTGCCGTTCATGGAAGAGGACAAGTTGGATTTGTTGACCCTGGACTCACCGCAGCAGCGGTTGGGGGAGATCCAGAAGCTGCTGGAGCGGATTCAGGGTGAGTTGTTTGCATGATGGTTCTGTAGTGCCTGTACCGGCCCTTTCGCGGGTTTACCCGCGAAAGGGCCGGTACAGGCAACATCAATACTGATATCTGAGCAACGCCTGTGGCAGCGCATGCATGGCAAAGAACGCCAGCAGCGCAATACACGCCGGCAACACCAGCCACCACACCCGCTGCGGCAAGGCTGGCAGTGTCTGGCGCCGTTGCACCAGGGTCAGGCTAAGCGCACACACACAGCACGCCAGCAGCGCCCCGGCCAGGATGTCTGTCGGCCAGTGAGCCCCCAGGTAAACCCGCGACAGGGCAATCGCCAGGGCCGGAATGCAACCCAGCATCACCCAGGTCAGGCGCATCCGCGGTGGCTGCCCACGCCCCGCCAGCACGGCCATCACCAGAAAGAATGCAAACGACGCCGAGCTGTGCCCGCTGGGCATGCTGTAGCTGGTCAACGGGTCGGTCAGCACTTCCGGCCGTGCCCGGGCGAACAGCCATTTGAGTGTGCCGTTGGCAATCGCCGTGCCCATCAGGGCGCCGACAGCGAACAGGGCGTGTCGCCACTGCCGGGCAAGCAGCAACAGGCCTGTCAGCAGCCCGCCAAGGAAGAACTGGGTCCGGAAGTCACCCAGCCGCGTCACCAGGACCACGGTGCCATCGATGGCCTGGCTGCGGTGTTCCTGAACCAGTGTCATAACGCCTTGATCGAACTCATGTAGGTAAGGCCAGCCGATAAATATCCCGGCCAGGGCGATGAAACTGAGGCCCGCTACCAGCCGGGTGCCGTGGCGCTGGTCACGCAGGCTGCTGTTGAGGCTAAGGCCGATCAGCACGGCCAGGGTGCCGGCGATGATGCCCGCATCCAGCCAGAAGCCTTCCGGCAGCGGCAGGCGCATGGCCGCACCAGTGGCCCAGCCGGGCAGCAGGTAGGCGACCGACCAGCCGGCGCCGGCCACCAGGCTGACGGCGATGAAGCGCGGCAGTGGCATGTCGAACATGCCGGCCACCATCGGCAGCATTGGCCGCAGAGGGCCGATAAACCGGCCTACCAGCAGGCTGGCAATGCCATAACGCTGGAAGTAGGTCTCTGCGCTGCCAATCCATTCCGGGTGGTGGCGCAGTAAGGGCAGGCGGCGGATGTTCTGGTGGAAGTACTTGCCCACCGTATACGACAGCGCATCACCCAAAAGGCCGCCAAGGAAGCCCAGCAGCAAGGTTTCCCCCAGGCTGAAGGCGCCACTGCCGGCCAGTACCGCGACGGCGAACAGCAGCACGGTACCCGGCACGATGATGCCGGCGATGGCCAGGCATTCGATGCAGGCCACCAGGAAAATCGCGAGGCCAAGCCACTGTGGGTTGGCGCTTAGCCAGCCGGTCAGGCTGTCGAGCCATTGGCCCATGTTCAGCTTCCTTGTTCGTGAATGAAGAAGTCCCGGCCTTCGACTTGGCCGCGGCGTAACGGGTTCCGCGTGCAGAAGCGGGCGTATTCGGCATCGACGAAACGGTAGGGCAGGTGTTCGTCACGCCCGTGCGGGATGCCCAGGCGCGCGGCCTGGATGACCCGTGGTACGGCGTTGCCGCAATCGTCCACGTACAGCCGCTCGGCGTCGAAGCGTTGGGCGTCCCAGTGCGGCACTTTCAGGCCCAGGGCCCGGCATAGCAGGGTCTGGCCCGCGCACAGGCGCTCATCCGGGCGCAGCTGGCCGCTGGCATCGGGGTTGTTCAGTTGCATCTGCGCCAGGCTGTTGGGGCCTGAAAGGGCATCCTGCCAAGGATAGGCGGACTTGATCAGCACCGCGTTGCCCGGCCCGTGAGCGCTGAAGTTCAGCGAGTCGCCGCCGCGGGCGTAATACATGTAGATGTGCCCGCCATCGAGGAACAGCGCTTTGCGCTTTTCGGTGTAGCCGAGCGAGGCGTGGCTGCCTTTGTCGGCGAGGTAGTAAGCCTCGGTCTCGATGATGCGCGCGGCAAGCCACAGGTCGCCGTGGCGATGGCGGATAACCTTGCCGAGCAGGGCTTTGGCCAGGGTCTGGGCGTCGCGGTCGAAAAAGCTGTCGGGCAGGGCTGGCATGCGGGCGGTTCATGGCTGGGGAGGCGGGATGATAGCAATGAATGGCTTAATCGAGGCTGAACCAGGGGCGCGATTGAATGGTATCTGTATGTTTCATTGGTGGGGTTTCGGTGTGCTCGCCGTGGTGTATTCGTTGTTGTTGAAATCGAGCGCCGCCCGCGCGGCGCATCGCGAGCTGCGCTCGCTCCTACGTTTGTTTCGGGCCAGTAACACCTGCGCCAACGCGCGCGACCGCCCTGTTCGTACGACACGATATCGAGCCTTGCGCCAAGGCGTTCGCGCGCAAATCCCACAGGATTGATTGGCCCGAAACAAACGTAGGAGCGAGCGCAGCTCGCGATGCGCCGCGCGGGCGGCGCTCGATTTCACAGGCGCAGATAATCGTGAGACGAACTACCATTTTCTACCATCCGCCACCCGCCGCTGGGCGTACACCTGCGCGGCAGTTATAATCAGCCGATTTCCCCTTCGCCAAGACACCGAACCCATGACTGAGTCCGTTCTTGACTATATGACCCGCTTGGGTCGCGCTGCCCGTGAGGCTTCCCGGGTGATCGGCCGTGCCAGCACCGCGCAGAAGAACCGCGCCCTGCAAGCAGCCGCCGATGCGCTGGATGCTGCCCGTGCCGAGCTGACAGCCGCCAACGAACAGGACCTGGCCGCCGGCCGCGCCAATGGCCTGGAGCCGGCGCTGCTGGACCGCCTGGCGCTGACCCCAGCACGCATCGACGGCATGATCACCGGCCTGCGCCAGGTGGCCAGCCTGCCGGACCCGGTCGGTGCGATTCGCGACATGAGCTACCGCCCGTCGGGCATTCAGGTCGGCAAGATGCGCACACCGCTGGGGGTGATCGGGATCATCTACGAATCGCGCCCGAACGTGACCATCGATGCTGCCAGCCTGTGTCTGAAGTCGGGCAACGCGACCATCCTGCGCGGCGGCTCCGAAGCGATCCATTCCAACCGCGCCATCGCCACCTGCATCCAGCGTGGCCTTGCTGAAGCCGGCCTGCCGGCAGCCGTGGTTCAAGTGGTCGAGACCACTGACCGCGAAGCCGTGGGTGCGCTGATCAGCATGCCGCAGTTCGTCGACGTCATCGTGCCGCGCGGCGGCCGTGGCCTGATCGAACGCATCAGCCGCGATGCCCGGGTGCCGGTCATCAAGCACCTGGACGGTATCTGCCACGTCTACGTCAGCCAGCATGCCGACCTGGACAAGGCCTGGAACGTGGCCTTCAACGCCAAGACCTACCGCTATGGCATCTGTGGCGCCATGGAAACCCTGCTGGTCGACCAGCAGGTGGCCGAGCGCTTCCTGCCGGAAATGGCCCGCCGCTTCCAGGAGAAGGGCGTGGAGCTGCGTGGCTGCGAGCGTACCCGCGCGCTGATTGAAGCCAAACCGGCCAGCGAAGACGACTGGCACACCGAGTACCTGGACGCGATCCTGTCGATCCGCGTCGTGGACGGCCTGGACCAGGCCATCGAGCACATCAACCACTATGGCTCGCACCACACCGACTCGATCATCAGCGAACACCAGGGCGAAGCCCGCCAGTTCATGGCTGAAGTCGACTCGGCGTCGGTCATGCTCAACACCCCGACGTGCTTCGCCGACGGCTTCGAGTACGGCCTGGGTGCGGAAATCGGCATTTCCACCGACAAGCTGCATGCCCGTGGCCCGGTCGGCCTGGAAGGCCTGACCTGCGAGAAGTACGTGGTCATCGGCGATGGCCAGCTGCGCGGCCAGGGGTCGTGCTGAGTTGAGCAAGGCCCAGGCAGTCCGGCGCATCGGCATTCTAGGCGGCACCTTCGACCCCGTGCACATCGGCCACCTGCGCAGCGCGCTGGAAGTGGCCGAGTTCATGGGGCTGGACGAGTTGCGCCTGTTGCCCAACGCCCGGCCGCCGCACCGCGATACCCCGCAGGTGGCCGCCGAGGACCGCCTGGCCATGGTGCGTGAAGCGGTGCAAGGCGTTGCCTGCCTGAGCGTCGATGCCCGCGAGCTTGCGCGTGACAAACCGTCGTACACCATCGATACGCTGGAGTCGATCCGCGCCGAACTGGCCGACAACGACCAGCTGTTCCTGGTGCTGGGCTGGGATGCCTTCTGTGGCCTCCCTACCTGGCACCGCTGGGACGAACTGCTGCAACACTGTCACATCCTGGTGCTGCAACGCCCGGATGCCGACGTCGACCCCCCTGACGAGCTGCGCAACCTGCTGGCTGCGCGCTCGGAGAGCGATCCTGCCGCCATGTCCGGCCCGGCGGGAAATATTTCGTTCGTCTGGCAGACGCCGCTTGCGGTGTCGGCTACACAGATCCGACAGCTGCTGGCCAGCGGCAAATCGGTGAGGTTCCTGGTGCCGGACGCCGTACTGGCCTACATCGAGGCGCACGAACTGTATCGTGCGCCCAACTGACGGTGCCTCTGGCGCCTCATCCAACGAGTTGAACGAGTTTTATATGACCAAGCAGAAAATTTACGGCGAAGAACTGGTCGCCCTGACCAAGGCAGCGCTGGAAGACGTCAAGGCCCAGGACATTCAGGTCATCGACGTGCGCGAAAAGCACAGCCTGACCGACTACATGATCATTGCCACCGGTACCTCCAACCGCCAGATCAACGCGATGCTGGAAAAGGTCCGCGAAGCCGTGAAGGCCAAGGGCGCCCAACCACTGGGTGAAGAAGGCAAGGGCGACAGCGACTGGGTGCTGCTGGACCTGAACGACGTCATCGTGCACATGATGACTGCCGCTGCCCGCCAGTTCTACGACCTGGAGCGTCTGTGGCAGGGTGCCGAGCAAAGCCGTGCTGCCGATGGCAAGCACCACAGCCCGGACCACGCTCACGAGTACTCCGACAAGCTCAAAGACCGCGAATAAGGGCAGCGCTGTGCGTTTGCGCCTGATTGCGGTCGGCTCGCGCATGCCGAGGTGGGTCGAGGAAGGCTGGCATGAATATGCCAAGCGCCTGCCTGCCGAGCTGTCGCTGGAGCTGGTGGAAATCCCGCTGAACACCCGTGGCAAGAATGCCGACGTCGCCCGCCTGATCCGTCAGGAGGGCGAAGCCATGCTGAGCAAGGTGCAGCCTGGGGAACGCATTGTCACCCTCGAGGTCCATGGCAAGCCCTGGAGTACCGAGCAGCTGGCGACCGAGCTGGACCGCTGGCGCCTGGATGCGCGCACGGTGAATTTGATGGTGGGGGGCCCGGAAGGCCTTGCGCCTGAGGTCTGTGCGCGCGCCGAGCAACGCTGGTCGCTGTCGCCGCTGACCCTGCCGCACCCGTTGGTAAGGATACTCATCGGCGAGCAGATCTACCGCGCCTGGACCGTGTTGTCCGGGCACCCTTACCACAAATGAGCCTGTAAGCAGTCCGATGTCGCAGCCGATCCGTCTCAAGGACCACGAGAAAGACGCCCGCCTGGTGCGCAACCGCGTCGTGGTCGGCGCGGTGGCGATCATGCTGCTTATTTGTGTGCTGATCGCGCGGCTGTATTACCTGCAGATCATCCAGTACGACTACCACTCGACGCTGTCGGAAAACAACCGGGTGCATGTGCAGCCGATTCCGCCGACTCGCGGGCTGATTTTCGACCGCAACGGGGTGATCGTTGCCGACAACCGGCCCAGCTTCAGCCTGTCGATGACCCGCGAACGTGCGGGTAACTGGCAAGAAGTGCTGGATACCATCGTCGAAGTGCTGGAGCTGACGGCCGACGACCGCGCGTTGTTCGAAAAGCGCATGCGTCAGGGCCGTAGGCCTTTCGAACCCGTGCCGATCCTGTTCGAGCTGAATGAAGAGCAGATCGCCCGGGTGGCGGTAAACCAGTTCCGCCTGCCAGGTGTGGAAGTGGTTGCCCAGCTGGTGCGGCATTATCCGCAGGGTGCGCATTTCGCCCATTCGGTGGGTTATGTGGGGCGCATCAACGAGAAAGAGCTGAAAACCCTCGACCCGGTGAACTACAGCGGCACCCACCATATCGGCAAGACCGGCATCGAGCGCTTCTACGAGGACGCCTTGCACGGCCAGGTCGGCTACGAGGAAGTCGAGACCAACGCCCGTGGCCGTGTGCTGCGCGTGCTCAAACGCACCGACCCGCAACCTGGCAAGGACATCGTACTGAGCCTGGACATCAAGCTGCAGGAAGCCGCCGAAGCCGCGCTAGGCGGCCGGCGTGGCGCAGTGGTGGCGCTCGACCCGCGTACTGGCGAGGTGCTGGCGATGGTCAGCCAGCCAAGTTTCGACCCCAACCTGTTCGTGACGGGCATCAGCTTCAAGGCCTATGCCGAACTGCGCGACTCGATAGACCGGCCGCTGTTCAACCGCGTGCTGCGTGGCCTGTACCCGCCGGGTTCGACCATCAAACCGGCCGTAGCGATTGCCGGCCTGGACAGTGGCGTGGTCAACGCCAGCAGCCGGGTGTTCGACCCGGGCTATTACCAACTGCCCAACTACGACCACAAATACCGTAACTGGAACCGTTCCGGCGATGGCTGGGTCGATCTGGACACCGCGATCATGCGTTCCAACGACACCTACTTCTATGACCTTGCGCACAAGATGGGCATCGATCGGCTGTCCAGCTACATGAACAAGTTCGGCATCGGCCAGCGGGTTTCCCTCGACATGTTCGAGGAGTCCGCCGGGTTGATGCCATCGCGTGAATGGAAGCGTGCCACGCGCCGCCAGGCCTGGTTCCCGGGTGAAACCCTGATTCTCGGCATTGGCCAGGGCTACATGCAGGCCACACCATTGCAACTGGCCCAGGCCACGGCATTGATCGCCAACAAGGGCGTGTGGAACCGCCCACACCTGGCCAAGACCATCGAAGGCCAGCCGCCGGTGGATGAAAACCCCATGGACAACATCGTGCTGCGTGACAAGTCCGACTGGGCCAAGGTCACCCACGGCATGGAGCAGGTGATGCACAACGCCCGTGGTACCGCACGCAAGGCGGCTGCTGGCGCCCAGTACCGCATTGCCGGCAAGAGCGGTACCGCCCAGGTGGTGGCGATCAAGCAGGGTGAGAAGTACGACCGCAACAAGCTCCAGGAGCGCCACCGCGACCACGCCCTGTTCGTCGCCTTTGCCCCGGCCGATGACCCGAAAATCGTGGTCTCGGTGATGGTCGAGAACGGTGAGTCCGGCTCTGGTGTTGCTGCCCCCGTGGTACGCCAGATCATGGACGCCTGGCTGCTCGACGAAAACGGCCGGCTCAAGCCCGAGTTCGCGCCTGCCACCGTGACCCAGGAATCGGCCCTGTGATGAACAATTTCGATCGCATGCTCTCCAGCGAGGATGTGATGCGTCGGCGCGCCAGCTTCCTGCAGCGCATCCACATCGACGGCCCCTTGCTGATCATCCTGCTGACCCTCGCGGCCGGCAGCCTGTTCGTGCTCTATTCGGCCAGTGGCAAGAACTGGGACCTGCTGCTCAAACAGGCTACCTCGTTTGGCATAGGCCTGGTGTCCATGTTCGTCATCGCCCAGCTGGAGCCGCGATTCATGGCCCGCTGGGTACCCTTGGCGTACCTGACCGGAGTGCTGCTGCTGGTGGTGGTGGACGTGATGGGCCACAACGCCATGGGCGCCACGCGCTGGATCAACATCCCCGGGGTGATCCGCTTCCAGCCCTCGGAGTTCATGAAGATCATCATGCCGGCGACCATCGCCTGGTACCTGTCCAAGCGCACCTTGCCTCCGCATTTGAAGCACGTGGCCATCAGCCTTGTGCTGATTGGCGTGCCGTTCATATTGATCGTACGCCAGCCCGACCTGGGCACCGCGCTGCTCATCCTTGCCTCCGGTGCCTTCGTGCTGTTCATGGGTGGCCTGCGCTGGCGCTGGATCCTCAGCGTGCTGGCAGCGGCAGTGCCGGTGGCGGTGGCGATGTGGTTCTTCGTGATGCACGACTACCAGAAGCAGCGGGTACTGACCTTCCTCGACCCGGAGAGCGACCCGTTGGGCACGGGCTGGAACATCATCCAATCCAAGGCCGCAATCGGTTCGGGCGGAGTGTTCGGCAAGGGCTGGCTGCTCGGTACCCAATCGCACCTGGACTTTTTGCCCGAAAGCCACACCGACTTCATCATCGCCGTACTGGGCGAGGAATTCGGCCTGGTCGGCATCTGCCTGTTGCTGATTGTCTATCTGTTGCTGATCGGCCGTGGCCTGATGATCACAGCCCAGGCGCAGACCCTGTTCGGCAAGCTGCTCGCGGGCAGCCTGACCATGACCTTTTTTGTATACGTGTTCGTCAATATCGGAATGGTCAGCGGCCTTCTCCCCGTGGTGGGCGTGCCGCTGCCGTTTATCAGCTATGGCGGAACATCGTTGGTGACGCTGCTGTCAGCGTTTGGCGTTCTGATGTCGATCCACACGCACCGCAAATGGATCGCACAGGTTTGAATAAGGTGAAGAATTTCATGCAAGCAGTGCGTAACTGGGCTGCCCGTTGTGCGCCGTGGATCGGCGCGGTGGGCCTGTTCGGCGCTGTACAGCTGGCCCACGCCGGTGATTACCAAGGCTCGCCGCAGGTGGCCCAGTTTGTCGGCGAAATGAGCCGCGACTATGGCTTTGCCCCTGAGCAGCTGATGGGCGTGTTCGCTGACGTGCAGCGAAAGCAGTCGATCCTCGACGCTATCTCGCGCCCGGCCGAACGGGTCAAGCCGTGGAAGGACTACCGGCCGATGTTCCTCACCGACGCGCGCATCGCCCGTGGTGTGGACTTCTGGCGCCAGCACGAGGCGGTATTGGCCCGTGCCGAGCAGGAATACGGCGTGCCGGCACAGTACATCGTCGCCATCATCGGTGTGGAAACGTTCTTCGGCCGCAACACCGGCAACTACCGGGTGATCGATGCCCTGTCGACCCTGGGCTTCGACTACCCGCCTCGGGCTGAATTCTTCCGCAAGGAACTGCGCGAATTCCTGTTGCTGGCCCGCGATGAACAGCTCGACCCGCTCACGCTCAAAGGCTCCTACGCCGGCGCCATGGGCCTGCCGCAGTTCATGCCGAGCAGCTTCCGCAACTTTGCGGTGGACTTCGACGGCGATGGCCACATCAACATCTGGAACAACCCGGACGATGCCATTGGCAGCGTCGCCAGCTACTTCAAGCGCCATGGCTGGGTGGCCGGTGGGGGCGTGGTCAGCCGCGCCTGGGTGGATGGCGCGCGCGCCGACGAAGGCCTGACCACAGGCATCGAGCCTGTGAAAACCGTCGGGGAGTTGCGCACGCTCGGCTGGTCGGTTCATGATTCGCTGCGCGATGATCTGCCGGTTACCGCTTTCCGCCTTGAGGGTGACAATGGCCCCGAGTATTGGGTGGGCCTGAAGAACTTCTACGCGATCACGCGTTACAACCGCAGCGTGATGTATGCCATGGCGGTGCATCAGCTTGCGGAACAGCTGGTTCAAGTACGGGGCGTCAAGTAATGCGCGCAATCATCTCTGGCAACTCTTTCAAGCTGCTCACCTGCCTCGCCGTTGGCGTGGTGCTGGCCAGTTGCTCCTCCAACCGCCCGGCCCAGCAGAGCAGTGGCAACGTCGTGCGCAGCCAGCCAGGCCTGGACATCAACCGGGCACACAAGGACGGTGCACCGTGGTGGGACGTGGATGTGAACAAGATCCCCGATGCCACGCCGACCGTGCACACCGGCAACTACAAGGCCAACCCGTACACGGTACTGGGCAAGACCTATTACCCGATGCAGGACTCGCGCAACTACCGCGCCGAGGGCACCGCGTCGTGGTATGGCACCAAGTTCCATGGGCAGAACACCGCCAACGGCGAGCTGTATGACCTGTACGGCATGAGCGCAGCGCACAAGACGCTGCCGCTGCCGGCCTATGTGCGGGTGACCAACCTGGCCAACGGTCGCAGCGTAATCCTGCGTGTGAACGACCGTGGCCCGTTCTATTCCGACCGTATTATCGACCTGTCCTATGCGGCTGCGAAAAAGCTGGGTTACGCCGAGATCGGCACCGCGCATGTGCGCGTCGAGGGTATCGACCCGCAGCAGTGGTGGGCCCAGCGTGGCCAGACGCCGCCGATGGTGCTCAAAGAACCGCAGGTAGCCCAGACCCAGGCGATCCCGGCCAACACCGGGCGTGTCGAGCAATGGACCCCGCCGCCTCAGCAGCACGCAGCGCCGGTGGTGCCGGTGCAGGTGGGGGGCAACAACGTGCCGGCGGGCAACGGCGGCAGCTTCCTGCAGGTAGGCGCCTTTGCCAACCCGGACGCAGCCGAGCTGCTGCGCTCCAAGCTCAGCACCATGGTCAATGCGCCGGTGTTCATCAGCTCGATCGTGCGTAACCAGCAGACCCTGCACCGCGTACGCCTGGGGCCGATTGGCAGCCAGGGCGAGATCCAGCAGGCACAAGACAGCATCCGCCTGGCGAACTTGGGGCAGGCCAAGCTGGTCACAGCAGACTGACCGTTTATATGGGGCGGCCATCAGCGTGGCCGCAACCAAACTGTCGGTTTTGTCATGAATTGCCGGGCGCGCCCATGTACAATGACGGCTTTTGCCCGCAGCGACATAAAGCCGCACGTTCGTGGGCCAGGCCGACGGCCAAAAAACTAGACTGACTGGCGCTGGGCACACGATCTTGCCCAGGGAACATCTCAGACCATTAGCGATTTTCGAGAGACGGATGAACATCACCAACCTTGCCAAACGACTTTGCCTGCCTGTACTGCTGATGATCACGCCTGCCGCCTTCGCGGCTGAGCAGATGACGCCGGCACCACCTCAATTGGCAGCCAAGTCCTACGTACTCATGGACGCGTCCAGCGGCAACGTGCTGGTCGAGAACAACGGTGACGAGCGCCTGCCGCCGGCCAGCCTGACCAAGCTGATGACCGCCTACATCGCCACCCTGGACATCCGCCGTGGCCAGATCGGTGAAAACGACCCGGTCACCGTCAGCGAAAACGCCTGGCGTACTGGCGGTTCGCGCATGTTCATCAAGGTGGGCAGCCAGGTGACCGTCAGCGACCTGCTGCACGGCATCATCATCCAGTCCGGCAACGACGCTTCGGTCGCCCTGGCCGAGCACATCGCCGGCAGCGAAGATGCCTTCGCCGACATGATGAACAAGACGGCTGCCGACCTGGGCATGACCAACAGCCACTTCATGAACCCGACCGGCCTGCCGCACCCGGACCACTATTCGTCTGCGCACGACATGGCCACCCTGGCCCGTGCGATCATCACCGTCGACCCGGCCCACTACGCCATCTATTCGCAGAAGGAATTCTTCTGGAACAACATCAAGCAGCCGAACCGCAACCTGCTGCTGTGGCGTGACAAGACCGTCGATGGCCTGAAAACCGGCCACACCGACGAAGCTGGCTACTGCATGGTGGCTTCGGCCGTTCGCGACGGCCAGCGCCTGATCGCCGTGGTGTTCGGTACCAACAGCGAGCAATCGCGTGCTGCCGAAACCCAGAAGCTGCTGACCTATGGCTTCCGCTTCTTCGAAACCCAGACCTTCTACCAGAAGGGCACCGAGCTGACCCAGGCTCCTGTCTGGAAGGGCGCCACCGGCCAGATCAAGGCTGGCCTGGCCGACGACCTGACCATGACTATGCCTAAAGGCCAATTGAAGCGCCTGCAGGCTTCGATGACCATGAACCCGCAGCTCACCGCACCCATCGCCAAAGGTGACGTGATCGGCAAAGTGGAAGTCAAACTGGACGAGAAAGTGGTTCACAGTGCCGACCTGATCGCCCTCGATGGCGTCGAGGAAGGTGGTTTCTTCCGCCGTATGTGGGATAGCATCCGTCTATTCTTCTACGGGTTGTTCAACTGATACGTGACCTGCATGCCCCCGCGTATCTCGCGGGGGCGTTGTTGTTGCCACGGCTTACGAGGCCGTTTCCGCCATGAGCGAACCAGACGTCAAGTCGCATAAAATCGAATTCCCTTGCGACGATTACCCGATCAAGGTAATCGGCGATACCGTTGTCGGCTTCAAGGACACCGTGATCGAAATCCTCAGCAAGCACGCGAAAGTCGACCTTTCCACCCTGGCCGAGCGCCAGAGCAAGGAAGGTAAGTACACCACCGTGCAATTGCACATCGTTGCCGAAAGCGAGAACCAGCTGCACGATATCAACAGCGCCCTGCGCGCTACCGGCATCGTGAAAATGGTGCTTTGATGTCCGCCTGCCTCGGTTTTCGCGAGCTTGGCCTGCAGCCCTACGAACCGGTGCTGGAGGCCATGCGTCGCTTCACCGAGCAGCGCACCCCGGACAGCCAGGATGAAATCTGGCTGGTCGAGCATCCTGCGGTCTTCACCCAGGGCCAGGCTGGCAAGGCCGAGCACCTGCTGGTGCCGGGTGATATCCCGGTGGTGCAGACCGACCGCGGCGGCCAGGTGACCTACCATGGCCCCGGGCAGTTGGTGGCCTACCTGCTGCTGGATGTGCGCCGGCTGGGCTTTGGCGTGCGCGAACTGGTCAGCCGTATCGAGCAGACGCTGGTCGACCTGCTGGCCAGTTACGACGTGCAGGCTTCTGCCAAGCCCGACGCCCCGGGCGTCTACGTCGATGGAGCGAAAATCGCCTCCCTCGGCCTGCGAATTCGCAACGGCCGTTCGTTCCACGGCCTTGCCCTGAACGTGGACATGGACCTTGCGCCATTCCGCCGAATCAACCCCTGCGGCTATGCGGGGCTGGCGATGACCCAGCTGCGCGACCTGGCAGGTCCGATCGAACTCGACGAGGTCAGGACAAGGCTGCGCGGACAGCTGGTCAAGCACCTCGACTACGCTGAGCAGACGACCCTCACGGGCGGAATCGACTGAATATGACAACTGTGCAAGAAGCCGTGCCGAACCTGATACCCAACCAGGATGTCACCCCGCGCCCAGCGCCGAAGAAGGTGGAAGCTGGGGTAAAACTGCGTGGCGCCGAAAAGGTGGCGCGCATCCCGGTGAAGATCATCCCCACCGAAGAGCTGCCGAAAAAGCCTGACTGGATTCGCGTGCGTATTCCGGTATCGCCCGAGGTAGACCGCATCAAGCAACTGCTGCGCAAGCACAAGCTGCACAGCGTGTGTGAAGAGGCTTCCTGCCCGAACCTGGGCGAGTGCTTCTCCGGTGGTACCGCCACCTTCATGATCATGGGTGACATCTGCACCCGTCGTTGCCCGTTCTGTGACGTGGGCCACGGCCGGCCGAAGCCGCTGGACCTGGACGAGCCGAAAAACCTGGCGGTCGCCATTGCCGACTTGCGCCTGAAGTACGTTGTGATCACCTCGGTGGACCGCGACGACCTGCGTGACGGTGGTGCCCAGCACTTCGCCGACTGCATCCGCGAAATCCGCGCGCTGTCGCCGGGCGTGCAGCTGGAAACCCTGGTGCCGGACTACCGTGGCCGTATGGACGTCGCGCTGGAAATCACCGCGCAAGAGCCGCCAGATGTGTTCAACCACAACCTGGAAACCGTACCGCGCCTGTACAAGGCTGCGCGTCCGGGCTCGGACTACGACTGGTCGCTGGACCTGCTGCAGAAGTTCAAGCAGATGGTCCCGCATGTACCTACCAAGTCGGGCTTGATGCTCGGCCTGGGCGAGACCGACGAGGAAGTGATCGAAGTGATGCACCGCATGCGCGAGCATGACATCGACATGCTCACCCTCGGCCAGTACCTGCAGCCGTCGCGCAGCCACCTGCCGGTGCAGCGTTTCGTGCACCCGGACACCTTCGCCTGGTTCGCCGAGGAAGGTTACAAGATGGGCTTCAAGAACGTCGCCTCTGGCCCGCTGGTGCGTTCTTCGTACCACGCTGACCAGCAGGCCCACGAAGCCAAGATCAAGCTCTGAGCCTGGTCTGAGGCACGCATGCCGATGCACGCCGAAGGGCGGCATCGGCATTTTTGTTTGTGTACCAAGCGCTGCAAGGAGCCGCAATGAACTGTGCCGAAACGTTACTACCGAGCCTGCCAGCCGCGTTGCCGACTAACGCCTGCTTTGCCATTGTCGCCCCGGCAGGCGCGGCGAGGCTGGATACGCACAAGGTCAGCCAGTGGTTTGCCGACCGTGGCTACGGCTGCCGCCTGTACCCCGCTGTCAACCAGGCCCAGGGCTACCTGGCAGGCTCTGACCAGCAGCGCTTGCAAGACTTGCACGATGCCTTTGCCGATCCGACCATCGACGCCATCCTGTGCATGCGCGGTGGTTACGGCAGCATGCGCCTGCTTGATCGGCTCGACTTTGACCTGATTCGGCGCAACCCCAAGCCGTTGATCGGCTACAGCGACATAACCGCGCTGCACACGGCCATCTATCGGCATGCCGGGCTGATCACCTTCCATGGAGGAATGCTCAATGCCGACTTGCTGGGGGCGAAGTTGCCGCCGACCGAGTCGTCGTTGTTGGCGCAGTTGGGCGGGCATGTGCGGGCAGGCGACCAGATCGTGCACCCGACGGACTATGCCTTGAGCAGTGTATTGGCGGGTGTGGCCAGTGGTCCGCTGCTGGGCGGTAACCTGTCGATGCTGGGGGCGACGATGGGGACGCTGGCCGAGCTTGATACCCAGGGCTGCATTTTGTTTATCGAGGACGTCAACGAGCCGTTGTACCGGGTGGACCGGCTGCTGACGCAGTTGCGTCTGGCGGGCAAGCTGGAAGGGCTGAAGGGCGTGCTGGTTGGGGATTTTGCCGGGATTACAACGGCGGCGCTTGCACCGTTGCTGGAGGAAACCTTTGCCCCGCTGGGTGTGCCGGTGCTGGCGGGGTGGCGCAGCGGGCACTGTGACCCGAATGTGTGCTTGCCGTTAGGGGCGCGGGTGAGGTTGGACAGTGATCGGCAGGAGTTGGTGCTGGAGCAGGATCTGTTCGAGGTTTGAGATTGTCGGGGCTGCTTTGCAGCCCTTCGCGGGCACGCCCGCTCCCACAGGGTTTGGTGCGATATCTGTGGGAGCGGGCGTGCCCGCGAAGGGGCGCAACGCGCCCCCAGCAATCTCACTGCTGACGCAGGCTCTCAAGCAGCCTGTGGGTCGGGTAGCCATCCGCCGGCCACCCCAGCCCTTGCTGGGCATTGCGAATGGCCTTGCGGGTATTGGCGCCGATGATGCCATCGGCATTCCCGGCCTCATGCCCGCGGCTGTTCAGCAGGTTCTGCAACTCCATGCGCTCGCTGCGGCTCAGCGGCAGGTCTTCTTTCGGCCAGCTGCCGGCAATGAAGCCCCAGCCGCTGAAACGATCCCCCAGCAAGCTCACCGCCAGCGCGTAGGACGACGAGTTGTTGTACTTGAGGATGGCGCGGAAGTTGTCCAGCACCAGGAACGCCGGCCCACGCGCCCCCGCCGGCAGCAGCAGGGCGGCAGACAGTTGGTTGCTGTTGGCGGGCAGTTGCGTGCCTGCAGGCAGTTTCACACCCATCGCCAGCCACTCGCTCACCGGTTTGCGCAGCGCGCCATCGGCTTGCCAGAAGTCGAAACCAGCCGGCACCTGTACCTCGAAGCCCCACGGTTGGCCACGCTTCCAGCCCGAGCTCTGCAGGTAGTGGGCGGTCGAAGCCAGGGCATCGGGTGTGCTGTTCCAGATATCGCGGCGGCCATCGCCGTCAAAGTCAACGGCGTGGGTGTTGTAGGTGGTCGGGATGAACTGGGTCTGGCCCATGGCGCCGGCCCATGAGCCGCGCATGGCTTCAGGCTGGATATCACCATGCTGGATGATCTGCAGCGCAGCGATCAGCTGGTCCTGGGCGAACTGTGGGCGGCGGCCTTCGTAGGCCAGGGTGGCCAGCGAGCGGATCACCGACTTGCTGCCCTGGAACTGGCCGAAATTACTTTCCATGCCCCACACCGCGACCAGCACCTGGCGGTCCACGCCATAGCGTTGTTCGATGCGTGTCAGCAACTCGGCATTCTGCTCCAGCAGCTTCTTGCCGTTGCGCACGCGCAGGGGCGATAGGGCGCCTTCGAGGTATTCCCACACCGGGCGGGTGAACTCTGGCTGGCTGCGGTCGGCCTTGATCACGTCCATGTCAGGGGTGACGCCGAGGAACGCGCGGTCGAAGGTGCTGGGTGAAATCCCGGCTTGCAGGGCCTGTTGGCGGAAGCCGGCCTGCCACTGGGCGAAGGTTTGCAGAGGCTGGATTTCAGTGCTGACGTCAGGCGTCGCGCCGGGCACGGTTACCACGGGAGCGGGTTGCGCAGGGGCCAGCGGCAGTGCGTCGGCGGCGGTGGGTTTTTCCGCGCATGCCACAAGCAGGATGAAGCTGGAGGCCGCGATCAGCTGGCGGGTTTCCCAACGGGGGATAAGACGGAAGAGCATGCACAGATCCAGAATTGCAGGTCAGGTGACGACCATACCATGCCTGCGCTTGCGATGCTTTCATGCAGCCAAAAAGTAGGAAGCCTCCCAATCTCTCGATTGGAAGGCTTCGCGGCGGTAGCTGCCTTTGCCCTTGACCGGTTGTTCCTGGCGGCAGCGGAACAGGGGCTGGGCGATGATCGACTTGGCCTTGTTGGGGCCGTGCTTTTTCGGCTTTTTGCTCATAGCGGGGTTCCCGGGTTGGGTGGGTTTCGGGGCGCACTGTAGGGCTTGGTGCGGGTAGGGGCCAATTGATAATGTTTATGGTCGATCGCAGTCCTGTGGGAGCGGGCGTGCCCGCGAACACCGGCGAAGCCGGTGCCATCGACCGCGTCGCCTGATTCGCGGGCATGCCCGCTCCCACAGCTACCCCCGTTATTCCGGGGGTAGCGCCAGACGCTGGCCAGCCATCAGCAGCGACAGGCGAGCCAAACCCGTCCAAGGAGAGCCCTCGGCCTGCCCCTTGATTTGCGCATCGATACGCTGGGCATCCTGCAACAACTGAGCCCAGCGCTGTGCTGACAAACGTTGCAGGGCCTTGCTGACCAACGGTCGGCGTTTGTCCCAGATCGGCGGGCGGGCCTGGCTGAAGGCCTTGTCCAGCGGTACACCCTGGCTGAATTGTTGGGCTAGCCCAGCCAGCTGGCGCAGCTCACGGGCCAGGGCCCAGAGGATGACTGGCGGTTCTACCCCCTCGCCACGCAACCCCTCGAGCATACGCAGGGCATGCGCAGCTTCTCCGTTGAGAATGGCGTCCACCAGGCCGAAGACATCGAAGCGAGCGCTATCAGCAACCGCGGCCTGCACCGTTTCCACGGTGATTTGGTTGCCGTCGGCCAGTAGCTTGAGCTTTTCGATTTCCTGTGCGGCTGCCAGCAAGTTGCCTTCCACGCGCGCGGCAATCAGGTCGACAGCGTCACGCTGTGCCGACAGGCCGGCCTGTTGCAGGCGCTGGTTGATCCACTGCGGAAGCTGATGCACGTCCACCGGCCAGATCTGGATGAACTGGCAATGCGCGCCTTCGATCAACGCCTTGCCCCACTTGGTCTTTTGCGCACTACCGTCGAGCTTGGGCAGGCTGACCAGCAGCAGGGTGTCTTCGGCGGGGTTGGCGCAGTATTCCATCAGTGCGGCGGCACCCTTGTCACCGGGCTTGCCCGAAGGTAGGCGCAGTTCCAGCAGGCGGCGTTGCGCGAACAGCGACAGGCTGGCGCCAGCCTGGAGCAGGGTGCCCCAGTCGAAGTTGGCGTCGGCACTGAACACCTGGCGCTCGTCGAAACCTTGTTGACGCGCGGTCTTACGGATGGCGTCGGCAGCTTCCTGGCACAGCAACGGGTCGTCGCCGCTGACCACGTAGACCGGTGCCAGGGCGCCTTGCAGGTGCTTGTTGAGTTGGGCGGGGGCAAGTTTCATGGGAAACAGGTGGGGCACCCGAAGGTGCCCCGCACGGGCTTAGTTGCCCGGTACTTCCAGCGGCGACTGCTGAGGCGTTTCGGCCTGCTGACGGCGGGCAGCTTCCAGCGCGGCGGCTTCGGCCTGTGCGCGTTCGTCGGCTTTGCGCTGCAGTTCGTCCAGCTGAGACGGGCTCAGCATCTGCAGACGCACGACCATGGCGTTGACCAGATCGCGGCGCATTTCTTCACGGGCGCGGTTGGCTTCCTGCTCGGAACCGGTGATGTTCGAGCCGTCACGCACGTAGATTTTGCGTACTTCCAGCTTGTCGCTCATCAGTTCCAGGTTGTTCAGGCCCTGGATGCTGTAGTTCAGCACTGTGGTCAGCTCGTATTCGGCAGTACGGTTGCCGCTGCTGTAGGTGGCCGAACGCTCGTTTTCCTGCTCGTTGGTCAGCACCAGACGGTAGGGCGCACCGGCGTGTACGTTGACACCGCTGCGCTCCAGTACTTCACGCAGCTGGACCACGGTCGGTCCATAGGCGTTGCGCGCGCTGACGTCCATTTCCTTCACGCTCAGCTCGGTAGAGCCGGTGCCGCGCAGCTGGAAACCGCAGGCGCTGAGCATGACCGCCAGGCCGATTACCAGCAAATTGCGTTTGATCATGTTGTTGCTCCCTTGTGGGCCTGTTACGCCCGCCCGCAGTGACTGCGAGCGGGCGCTGCCATCAGTTGGCGACGATGTTTACCAGTTTGCCCGGTACCACGATGACCTTGCGGATGGTCAGGCCATCGATGAAGCGCAGGACGTTCTCGTTGCTGCGGGCAGCGGCTTCGACTTCTTCGCGGCTGGCAGCAGCCGGCATTTCGACCTGGCCACGCAGCTTGCCGTTGACCTGCACCACCAGGGTGATGGTGTCCTGCACCAGCGCTTGTTCGTCGACACTCGGCCAGGCGGCATCGATTACCGAGCCTGGGTGGCCCAGTTGCTGCCACAGCTCGTGGGAGATGTGCGGGGTGATCGGGGCCAGCAGCAGGGTGACGGCTTCAAGGCCTTCCTGCAGCAGTGCGCGGTCCTGTTCGCTGGCCTGCGGGGCCTTCTCCAGCACGTTCATCACGGTCATCACCTGGGCGATGGCGGTGTTGAACTTGTGGTACTGGCCCACGTCGGTGCTGGCCTGCTTGATGGCCGCGTGGATGGCGCGGCGGATGACCTTCTGCGCGTCGTCCAGTGCGGTGACATCCAGCTTGCCCGGCAGGCCCTGGCTGACGTGCGCCTGAGCCAGGCGCCAGACGCGGCGCAGGAAGCGGCTGGCACCTTCGACGCCGGAGTCGGACCATTCCAGGCTCATGTCGGGCGGCGAGGCGAACATCATGAACAGGCGGCAGGTGTCGGCACCGTAGGCTTCGATCATCGACTGCGGGTCGACGCCGTTGTTCTTCGACTTCGACATCTTCTCGGTGCCGCCGATTTCCACCGGCAGGCCGTCGGTCTTCAGGCGAGCACCAATGACCTTGGCCTTGGCATCGCGCTCGATCTCGACATCGGCCGGGTTGAACCAGTCCTTGCCGCCGTTGCTGGCCACACGGTAGTAGGTTTCGGCGACGACCATGCCCTGGGTCAGCAGGTTCTTGAACGGCTCGTTCGAGGTAACCAGGCCTTCGTCACGCATCAGCTTGTGGAAGAAGCGCGCGTACAGCAGGTGCAGGATCGCGTGCTCGATACCGCCGATGTACTGGTCGACCGGCAGCCAGTGGTTGGCGGCTTTTGGGTCTACCAGGCCCTTGTCGTAGTTCGGCGAGGCGTAGCGGGCGAAGTACCAGGACGACTCGACGAAGGTGTCCATGGTGTCGGTTTCGCGCTTGGCCGCAGTGCCGCATTTCGGGCAGGTGCACTCATAGAATTCCGGCATGCGCGCCAGCGGCGAGCCGGCGCCATCCGGCACCACGTTCTCGGGCAGGGTGACCGGCAGCTGGTCTTCCGGCACCGGCACGTCGCCGCAGGACGGGCAGTGGATGATCGGGATCGGACAGCCCCAGTAGCGCTGGCGGCTGATACCCCAGTCACGCAGGCGGAACTGGGTGCGCGACTTGCCCAGTTCCTTGCGGATCAGGGCGGCTTCGATGGCGTCGAAGGCGCCGGCGAAGTCCAGGCCATCGAACTCGGCGGAGTTGATCAGCTGGCCGTGCTCGCCATAGGCGGCCTGCCACTCGCTGCCCACTTCATCGCCCGCGCTGGTGCGTACCACGGCCTTGACCGGCAGGTTGTACTTGTGGGCGAACTCGAAGTCGCGCTCGTCGTGGGCCGGCACGGCCATCACGGCGCCATCGCCGTAGTGCATCAGCACGTAGTTGGCGACCCATACCGGCAGCTTCTCGCCGGTCAGCGGGTGCTCTACCAGCAGGGAAGTGGCCATGCCTTTCTTCTCCTGGGTGGCCATGTCGGCCTCGGCAACGCTGCCGCTCTTGCACTCGTCGATGAACGCTTGCAGCGCCGGGTTGCCCTGGGCCGCCTGGGTGGCCAGCGGGTGCTCGGCGGCGACGGCGACGTAGGTGGCGCCCATCAGCGTGTCGGGACGGGTGGTGAAGACCTTCAGGGTGCCTTCGTGGCCGATGCTGGCCTGGTCGTACGGGAACTGTACTTCCATGCCGCGCGACTTGCCGATCCAGTTGCGCTGCATGGTCTTGACCTGCTCAGGCCAGCCCGGCAGCTCGTCGAGGCTTTCCAGCAGCTCGTCGGCGTAGTCGGTGATGCGGAAGTAGTACATCGGGATTTCGCGCTTTTCGATCAGCGCGCCCGAACGCCAGCCACGGCCGTCGATGACCTGCTCGTTGGCCAGTACGGTCTGGTCTGCCGGGTCCCAGTTCACGGTACCGTTCTTGCGGTAGATGATGCCTTTCTCGAACAGGCGGGTGAACAGCCACTGCTCCCAACGGTAGTAGTCGGGTTTGCAGGTGGTGACTTCACGTGCCCAGTCGATGGCCAGGCCCAGGCTCTTGAGCTGGGTCTTCATGTAATCGATGTTTTCGTATGTCCACTTGGCCGGGGCGACGTTGTTTTTCATCGCCGCGTTTTCCGCGGGCATGCCGAATGCGTCCCAGCCCATCGGCTGCAGGACGTTCTTGCCCAGCATGCGCTGGTAACGGGCAATCACGTCGCCGATGGTGTAGTTGCGAACGTGGCCCATGTGTAGCTTGCCGCTCGGGTACGGGAACATCGATAGGCAATAGTAGGTGTCTTTGCCTGGCTGTTCGGTAACAGCGAACGATTGTTGCTCGTCCCAGAACTTCTGGGCGGCGGCTTCGATATCACGGGGCGTGTATTGTTCGTGCATGGCTACTTTTGGCTGAGAGAGGAGAGACCTTGTTCCAGGCAGCGGAACCTCGCTGCGTCCGGCACTCCGGTGTCGTTTAGAGTGAACGCCGTAGCATACAGCAGCGCTGCGCATCGTGGGAAACCTTCGTTGCGAATGGCCGCTGGTCGCAGCACCCGGCTGCTTTTCATGGCGCCGCTAAGCTCAGGTGTGGGGGGAGATATTCTTTATCTTCAATTGAGGTGAACGGATGGGAGAGACGCAGCTACCCGCAATGAAACCGGAGCTTTACGAGCGCCTGATCGACCGGCTTGGCCTGGCACTGGAAGTGGCAAGGACCTCGGTACGATTGCGCGACGAGATGCCAGCCGAGCTGGAGTTGCGCGGCCTGAGCCACGCAGAGTTCGAAGTGATCAAGGCTTACCTGGAATCCCTCCCGGAGCGCCACAATGCCTCTGTCGGCAGTTACCCGCAAGCGGAGCCGACATCGGCCAAGATCATCTGGCTCAAGGACAAGAAACGCCCCGCCAATACGGCGAGATCCAGGACGCTGCCACATCGCTAGCCGTTCAGGACGCCAGGCGCGGGCTATCGCGCGCCGGTTCTTCACTATCACACAACTCACGATCGGCGCCGGCCGCACCCTTGTTGACCGGCGCCGATCCTTCTAGGCTGCACGCCTGCCAAGGAGGTGTGGCCGATGCCGATCCGATTCTTCATCAAACAATGGCTGATGCCGCCGGGCATCCTGTTTCTGCTGCTGCTTGCGGCGTGGTGGCTGCGTGCCCGGCGGCCACGGTTGGCGGCGCTGTGCTTTGCCGTGGGGCTTGGTGGCCTGTGGCTGATGAGTTTGCCGCTGGTGGTGCAGGAAACCGCCCATAGGCTGGAAAGCGAGCCTCCGTTGGCTGTAAACGACTGGGCCGGTCTTGCGCGGCGGGCGGATGCCATCGTGGTGCTGGGCGCAGGGCGTGAGCGCGGCGACCCGGCCTGGGGCGGTAGCGACCAGCCCACGGCCACGGCTTTGGAACGCATGCGTTTTGCTGCGCAGTTAGCCAAGGCCTCGGGCTTGCCGGTGCTGACCAGTGGCGGGCTGCACTATGGCACGCCGCCGAGTGAGGCGCGGTTGATGGCGGATCGCCTCCACGACGACTTTGCTGTTGACGTGAAGTGGCGCGAAGAGGCCAGCCGCACGACCTGGGAAAATGCCCAGTTCACGGCCAAGGTGCTGCAGCCGTTGGGGATTCGCCGTGTGGTGGTGGTGACACAGGCCTGGCACATGCAGCGCTCGCGCTGGAGCTTCGAGCAAGCGGGGTTCGAGGTGGTGCCGGCGCCGGTGGGGTTCCTGGGGCAGGATCATGCGCGGCCGTTTGGCGGATTGCTGCCGGAGAGCCGGGCGATGTGGCAGAGCGGGCAGTTGCTTAATGAGGTGGTGGGGTTGGTGGGGTATCGGGTTTTCTATTGAGCCTTGCATCGCCTGTGCAGGCCTCTTCGCGGGCAAGCCCGCTCCCACAGGTACTGCACATGCCTTCCAGGCTTTGAAAATCCTGTGGGAGCGGGCTTGCCCGCGAAGAGGCCAGTACAGGCAAACTCAGACGGTTTTGGCGATGCGGCCTGCCAGCAACGCCCAGCCCAGCAGCAATGCGCAGACAATCGCCAGCGGCCACGAACGCCATTGCAGGTAAGGCGTCAGTTGCTGCATCGGCACCACCTCACCATACAGCACAGCCTGCTGGAACTGCGGAATCTGCGTGGTAATACGGCCAAACGGGTCGATCAGCGCGGTCACGCCGTTGTTGGTGGCGCGGATCATCCATCGTCCGGCTTCCAGCGCGCGCATCTGTGCCATCTGCAGGTGCTGCAACGGGCCGATCGAGGTGCCGAACCAGGTATCGTTGCTGATGGTCAGCAGCAGGTCACTGCGTGCCGCCAGGCCAGCGGCAAACTCGGGGTAGACCACTTCGTAGCAGATGTACGGCGCAATCTGGTAACCCTTGGCCTGCAGCAGTGGCTGGTCTTCCGGCCCACGGGCGAAGTCCGACATGGGCAGGTTGAAGAACTCGATGGCGCCACGCAGCATGTCCTGCAGCGGTACGTACTCGCCAAACGGCACCAGCTTCTGCTTGAGGTAGGTGCCGTCACCTTCACCGGTCACAGTGATGCCGTTGTAGTAGCGGTGCTGATGGTGCACCACTTCCCGCACTGGCACGCCGGTGATCAGCGCCGAATGCCGCTCGGCAGCAAAACGGCCCATCACGTCGATGTAGCCTTGGGCCTGGTCCTTGAGCACCGGCACCGCCGTTTCTGGCCACACCAGCAAATCCACGGGTTTTGAGCTGAAGCTCAGGTCGCGGTACAGCGCCAGTTGCGCGTCGATGTGCGCTGGGTCCCATTTCAGGTCTTGCTCGACGTTGCCCTGAATGGCCGCCACTTTCAACGGGTCACCTACCGGTTTGGTCCAGGCGTGGCCCTTGAGCGCCAGGCCCAGTGCCCATGGGGCCAACAACAGCAGGCAGCCCACGGCCAGGAACGAGGGGCGGGCACGCAGGCGATGCAGGTTGCACAGCAGGGCAGCAGTGAGCGCCAGCGTGAAGGAAATCAGCCACACGCCGCCCAGCGGAGCCAGGCCCGCCAGCGGGCCGTCCAGCTGGCTGTAGCCGGCGTAAAGCCAGGGGAAACCGGTCAGGAACCAGCCGCGGAAGGCCTCTTGCAGCAGCCACAGCGCCGCGAAGCACAGGGCATCGGCCAGCGGCGCTTCGTTGCGCCGTAGCCAGCGTGCCCACAGCCAGGTCGGCAAGGCAAAGAACCAGGCCAGCGCGGCGAAGAACGCCAGCAGCAGCAGAATCGCTAGCAGCGGCGAGGCGCCGCCGTAGGTGTTCATGCTGACGTAAATCCACCAGGTGCCGGCGCCATACAGGCCAAAACCGAACCACCAGCCACGCCACATGGCCTGGCGCGGGCTGAGCTCGCGCAGGCCAAGGTAGAGCATGGCGATGGACAACACGGCCAGCGGCCAGATGTCGAACGGCGCCAGGGCCAGGAGGGTAGAGGCACCGGCCGCCAGGGCCAGCAGGTTACCGGGCCAGCCGGGGCGGGTGATCCAACGCATGTTAGTCCTTAACGGGTGATCGGGGTCAGGCGCAGCAAGTGTATCCGCCGGCTGTCGGCGTTGAGAATACGGAACTTGTAAGACCCGATCTCGGTAGTTTCGTTGCGCTTGGGCAGATGGCCGAAGGCGCTCATCACCAGGCCGCCGACCGTGTCGAACTCGTCATCGGAGAACTCGCTGTCGAAGAACTCGTTGAAGTTGTCGATCGGGGTAAGCGCCTTCACCAAAAAGTCACCGCTGGGCAGCGGCTTGATGTAGCTGTCTTCCTCGACGTCATGCTCGTCCTCGATGTCGCCAACGATCTGCTCCAGCACGTCCTCGATGGTCACCAGGCCCGCCACACCGCCGTATTCGTCGATGACGATGGCCATGTGGTTATGGTTGGCACGGAACTCGCGCAGCAACACGTTCAGGCGCTTGGACTCGGGCACGAAAGTGGCCGGGCGCAGCAAATCCTTGATGTTGAAGCTGTCGCCGTTTTCCTTGAGGATCAGCGGCAGCAGGTCTTTGGCGAGCAGGATCCCGAGTACGTCGTCGTGGCTTTCGCCGATTACCGGGTAGCGCGAGTGCGCGGCGTCGATCACCGCCGGCAGGAATTCACGCGGCGACTGGCTGGCCTTGATGCTGATCATCTGCGAACGCGGGACCATGATGTCGCGAACCTGCAGGTCGGCGACCTGGATGGCGCCTTCGACGATGGTCAGTGCTTCGCTGTCCAGCAGCTTGTTCTGGTGCGCTTCGCGCAGCAGCTCAAGCAGCTCCTGGCGGTTTTTCGGCTCATGGGCAAAAGCCTGGGTCAGTTTACCCAGCCAGGACTTCTGCCCGTTGCTCGATCGATCTTCGCTCATGGCGGTTCTCGTGATCCTTCGTGTTTCAGTGTGTGAGAGTGTCGGTTTCATCGTCGGCGTACGGGTCGGGGTGACCCAGTTCTGCCAGCAATTCCCGTTCCAGGCTTTCCATTTCCTCGGCTTCCTCATCCTCGATGTGGTCGTAGCCGAGCAGGTGCAGGCAACCGTGCATGACCAGGTGTGCCCAGTGCGCTTCGAGCGATTTGCCTTGTTCGGCCGCTTCGCGCTCGACCACCGCCACGCAGATGACCAGGTCGCCCAGCAACGGGATATCGAGCAGGTCGTCAGGCACGTCGGCCGGGAACGACAGCACGTTGGTCGCGTAGTCCTTGTGCCGGTAGGTGTGGTTCAGCTCGCGGCCTTCGGCTTCGTCGACCAGGCGAATGGTCATTTCCGAGTCGGCACTGCGCTGGCGCAGGGCCAGTTCGCACCAGCGGCGGAAGGCGGCGTCATCCGGGGCGGCAGCGTCCGTGGCCCGTTGAATATCAAGTTCAAGCATCTTTGCCGGGCGCCTCGGGCTTGGCCTGGTGGGCTTCGAAGCGGTCGTAGGCTTCGACAATGCGCTGCACCAGTGGGTGACGAACCACATCCTTGGGTTGGAAGTGGGTAAAGCTGATACCCGGAACGTCTTTCAGCACCTCGATGACGTGCGCCAGGCCCGATTTGGTGCCACGCGGCAGGTCGACCTGGGTGATGTCGCCGGTGATCACCGCCGTGGAGCCGAAACCGATGCGGGTGAGGAACATTTTCATCTGTTCCAGCGTGGTGTTCTGGCTTTCGTCGAGGATGATGAAGCTGTTGTTCAGGGTGCGGCCACGCATGTAGGCCAGCGGGGCGATTTCGATCACCTGGCGCTCGATCAGCTTGGCCACGTGTTCGAAGCCGAGCATTTCGTACAGGGCGTCGTACAGCGGGCGCAGGTACGGGTCGATCTTCTGCGCCAGGTCGCCGGGCAGGAAGCCGAGCTTTTCGCCCGCCTCGACCGCCGGGCGTACCAGCAGGATACGGCGTACCTGCTCACGCTCCAGTGCGTCAACGGCACAGGCCACGGCCAGGTAGGTCTTGCCGGTACCGGCCGGGCCGATGCCGAAGTTGATGTCGTTGGCCAGGATTTCCTTCACGTAGCGCTGCTGGTTGAGCCCGCGCGGGCGAATGTTGCCCTTGCGCGTACGCAACGACACGCTGACCTCGTTGACGGCCGGGTTGTCGATGTTCTCGACGGCCGACTCCTGCAGGTACAGGTGTACGGTTTCCGGCGACAGGTCGGTGGCCTTGGTCTCGCGGTAGAGACGGCGCAGCAGCTGTTCGGCAGCGGAAGTGGTCTTGGGTTCGCCGATCAGTTCGAACTGATTGCCGCGGTTGCGGATTTCGATGGCCAGGCGCTGTTCGATCAGGCGCAGGTGCTCGTCGAACTGGCCGCACAGGTTGGCGAAACGGTGGGCCTCGAAGGGCTCGAGGATGAAACGATGGGGTTCTATGGGTGCGTTCAAGGTCGTTTTTAGCCGCTCGACGGCAATGGATGTGAACTCAAGAATAACCCTTGAATGGCAGTGGCGAAAGCACTGAAACGTTCAACGGTATGTAGGGCCGGTACAGCCGACACAGATCAGCAAACCTGTCTGCTATGATGCCCGCCTTTTCTTACGCATGTGTTATCCCGCCGAACATGAGCAAACGCGAACCTGCCATCTATAAAGTGATCTTCCTCAACCAGGGGCAGGTCTTCGAGATGTATGCCAAGCAGATCTACCAGAGCGACCTGTGGGGCTTTCTGGAAATCGAGGAGTTCGTGTTCGGCGAGCGCTCGCAACTGGTGGTGGACCCGAGCGAGGAAAAGCTCAAGAGCCAGTTCGAGGGGGTAGTCCGCAGTTTTGTGCCGATGCACTCGATCGTGCGCATCGATGAGGTGGAGCGCCTGGGCACGGCCAAGATCAGCGAAGCCAAGGGCGGCGGCAATGTCATGCCATTCCCGATGCCGATGCCGGAAAAGTAAGCCTCAGGGGAGCGGCGAGAACGGCGTACGCCCTTCGGCGTTCTGCAGTTCCAGCAGGTACTTGCGGAAGATCTGGCCGAGCACCTGAGTGGCGTGCTCAAGCTCGTCGCGGGGCATTTGCTCGGTCACTTCGTCGGCCATGTCCAGCGCATCTTCTGCGCCGTTGACGGCGGCCATCTTCAGCAGGATGTAGGCCTGCACGTTGTTGGCCTTGACCCCTTCGCCATGGAAGAACATGGCCCCCAGGCGGTACTGCGCGTCGGCGTGGCCTTGCAGCGAAGCCTTCTGGAACCAGTCCAGGGCTTTGTCGAGGTTTTTTGGCGTTTGCGTGTAGAAGTACTCGCCCAGTTCGAACTGTGCCTGGGCATCCCCTGCGGTTGCCGTCTGCTCGCAGGCCTTGAGGGCGTTTGCCAGGTCTTCAGGCTGAACGTTCAAGGTGCAGCGGCCCGTCGCCGGAATGAGCAACGAGTTACCGCCCTCCGCCAGGGCCAGCAGGGGCTGAAGAAGCAACAGGCAGCCCAGGGTCAGGGCGCGGCCGGTGCGGTTCATGGGGATCGACTTACCTCTGTGAAGCTGCGGCCAATGTCTCTGGTGGCACATTATGGGATAAGCAGCGCCAACCTTACAAAGTTTTACTCGAATTTCTGCTTGGCTGGGGAAGTCAGCTGATTGTGCTGGGGTAATTATTTCCTGTACCGGCCTCTTCGCGGGCAAGTCGGGGCGCCGAACCGCCGCTCCCACAGAGGCCGGTGCAGGCTGGCAGTTACTTCAGGGCTGCAAAGGCCTTTTCAGCCGCATCCAGGGTGATCTGCAGCTCCTTGTCGCCATGGGCGATGGAGGTGAAGCCCGCCTCGAACGCGCTCGGTGCCAGGTACACGCCACCCTCCAGCATCAGGTGGAAGAAGCGCTTGAAACGCTCGGCATCGCTGGCCATCACGTCTTCGAAGGTGACGATGTCGTCGGCGCCGCTGAAGTACAGGCCGAACATGGCGCCGGCCTGGGTGGTGACAAACGGTATGCCAGCGGCATCGGCGCGCTGTTGCAGGCCGTCGAGCATGCGGCTGGTGTAGTCGGTCAGCTCAGCGTGGAAGCCTGGGCGGCTGATCAGCTTCAGGGTGGTCAGGCCGGCGGCCATGGCCAGCGGGTTGCCCGACAGGGTGCCGGCCTGGTAGACCGGGCCAAGCGGGGCGATGCAGCCCATGATTTCACGCTTGCCGCCGAAGCAGCCGACCGGCATGCCGCCACCGACGATCTTGCCGAAGGTGGACAGGTCCGGCTTGATGCCGTAGTGGCCCTGGGCGCCGCCCAGGGAAACGCGGAAGCCGGTCATCACTTCGTCGAAGATCAGCACCACGCCGTGTTTGTCGCACTGCTCGCGCAGGCCTTCAAGGAAGCCGGGCGCCGGCGGTACGCAGTTCATGTTGCCTGCCACCGGCTCGACGATGATGCAGGCCACGGTCTGGCCGACGTCGGCCAGGGTCTTCTCGACGGCGGCGATGTCGTTGAACGGCAGCGTCAGGGTGTGCTTGGCGAAGTCGGCCGGTACGCCCGCCGAGCTTGGCACGCCCTGGGTCAGCAGGCCGGAACCGGCTTTTACCAACAGGCTGTCGGAGTGGCCGTGGTAGCAGCCTTCAAACTTGATGATTGCATCACGGCCGGTGTAGCCACGGGCCAGGCGGATGGCGCTCATGGTGGCCTCGGTGCCCGAGCTGACCATGCGCACCATTTCCATGGACGGTACCAGCGAGCAGACCAGGTCGGCCATGTCGGTTTCCATGGCGGTCGGTGCGCCATAGGACAGGCCGTGCTCCAGCTGCTTGCGTACCGACTCCAGCACGTCCGGGTGGCCGTGGCCGAGGATCATCGGGCCCCAGGAACCGACATAATCGACGTAGCGCTTGTCGTCCTCGTCAACGACGTAGGCGCCTTCGGCATGCTTGAAGAACAGCGGCGTGCCGCCCACGCTTTTGAACGCGCGCACTGGCGAGTTGACGCCACCGGGGATGTGCTTCTGGGCTTTGGCGAACAGGTCTTCGGAACGGGACATGAAAGGTTCTCTCGAAATCAGGATGCGAACAAGGCATTGAAGGCGCGGGCGCGGCGGGTAACTTCCTGCGCGCTGTCGGCACCGAACAGGCCGTGGATCACCGCCAGCAGGTCGGCGCCGTGGGCGACCAGCGGGGCGGCGTTGTCGAGGGTGATGCCGCCGATCACCGCGATCGGCAGTTTCACCTGGGCGCGTGCCTGCTCCAGCAGTTGGACGTTGGCAGCGGGCGCACCCGGCTTGGTGACGGAATTGAAGAAGCGGCCAAAGGCCACGTAGCTGGCCCCTTCGCTGGCGGCCTGGGCGGCCAGGTCGAGGCTGGCATGGCAGGTGGAGCCGATGATCGCCTGGCGGCCGAGCAGGGCACGGGCCGGGGTCAGCGGGCCATCGGTCTGGCCCAGGTGCACGCCGACGCCCAGGCGTGCGGCCAGTTCGGCGTCGTCGTTGATGAGCAGTTGCGTGCCGTAGCGCTCGCAGAGCTTCATCAGCCCTTCGGCTTCGCGCAGGCGGCGCGCGGCGTCGTCGCTTTTGTCGCGGTACTGCAGCAGGCACACGCCGCCTTCCAGTGCCGCCTCGACATGGGACAGGAAACGGCCGGCGAGCAGCTGGCTGTCGGTGATGGCGTACAGACCGCGTAGCTTCATGAAAGGCCTCGTATCAGGAGCAGAAGTCCAGGGGCAGGCGACGCGGCACGTACTGGCCTTTGCCCAGCTGTTCGGCGTCACGCAGGGTGCGCCAGGTGTAGTCCAGTGCGCTGCGTACGGCGCTTTCCAGTTGCTCGCCAAGGGCCAGGCGGCCGGCCAGGGCGCTGGCCAGGGTGCAGCCTGAGCCGTGATAGCTGCCCGGCAGGCGCTGGCAGGTCCAGGTGTGGTGCTTGCCGTCCTGGGTGTACAGGCGGTTGTGGATTTCGTCTTCGTCGCCGTGACCGCCGGTAATCAGCAGGTGTCTACAGAACGGCAAGAGTTTCTCGGCACACGCGTCGGCGGTGCCTTCGGGCAGTTCGGCGAGGATGCGCGCCTCAGGCAGGTTCGGCGTGGCGATGGTCGCCAGTGGCAGCAGGCGTTCGCGCAGGGCGTAGCCCACTTCGTCCTTGCCCAGGCGGCCACCGCCACCGGCACGCAGCACCGGGTCGCACACCAGCGGCAGGTGCGGATGGGCAGCCAGCAGCTCGGCCACGGTGTCGACCATCTCGATCGAGCCGAGCATGCCCAGCTTGACGGCGGCCACCGTGGAGTCGGCCAGCACGGCATTGGCCTGGGCCAGTACCCACTCGCGGTCGAGCACGCGGAAGTCGGAAACGTTGACGGTATCCTGCACAGTCAGGGCGGTCACGGCGGGCGCGGCGTGACAGCCTTGGGCGATCAGGGCTTCGATATCTGCCTGCAAGCCGGCGCCGCCACTTGGGTCGTGGCCGGAGAGACAGAGGACAACGGGGCGGGAGCTGTAGGTATTCATGGTCGGCGAGCTTACCACCAAACCTGTTTGGGCGGATCGTCCGACAAACGAGTTTTGTTGATCAATCGGTCAGAATTGTTTGTTTAATTCTTCTGAAAGTGTTGATTTAGAGCCTTTTTCTTGATTTTTGATATGGCCGATTGCCAGGTTGCGAAGCTATGCTAGAGTGCTCGGATAACTCGACAAACGGGTTCTGCAGGATCACGTCGTCTCAAACGGATGGGAGGCAAACGCGACGCGACCGGACAGACCATGCTGGGGCTGTATGCGCTATTTGCTGATTGTGCTTCTGGGCTTGCTGCCCGTGCTGGCTGGAGCGGTCGATTTCGACAGCGCTACGCAGCACCTTCCATTGGGCAAGGCCATGCAGGTGTATGAAGACCTTGATGGCAGTGCCAGCATCGCCCAGGTCAGTGCCCCCGGGTTCGCCAAACATTTCCGCCCCCACGATAAAGACGTGCTGAATGCCGGTTACTCCACCTCGGTGTTCTGGCTCAAGGTCGAGCTGCGCCCGGTTGCCGCGCCCGGCGCTGCCCCTCGGCAGTGGCTACTGGAGCTCGCTTACCCGCCGCTGGACCACCTGGAGCTGTATTTGCCTGATAGCGGTGGCGGCTACCGCCTGGCGCAGCGCACCGGCGATGCCTTGCCGTACGACAGCCGGCAGATCCGACAGAACAACTACCTGTTCGAACTGCAGTTGCCGCCAGGCGAGGTGACCACCGCCTACCTGCGCCTGCACAGCCAGGGCTCGGTGCAGGCACCGCTGGCGCTGTGGTCCCCTGAAGCCTATATGGAAGAGCAGCCCACGCGCCTGTATGTGCTGGGGATGATCTACGGCGTGTTGTTGGTGATGCTGGTGTACAACCTGTTCATCTACCTCAGTGTGCGGGACGTCAGCTACCTCTATTACATCCTTTACATCGCCTCGTTCGGTTTCTATCAGGTGTCGGTGAACGGTGCGGGTGTCGCTTATTTCTGGCCGGACAGCCCCTGGTGGGCGAATGCCTCGACACCGCTGTTCATCGGTGCGGCAGGCCTGTTCGGTTGCCAGTTTGCCCGGCATTTCCTGCAACTGGACAACATCAGCCGTGGTTGCGACCGGTTGCTGCAGTTACTGATGCTGGGCGGTGCGCTGGTCATGGTGATGGCGGTGAGCGCGCCCTACGGTATTGCCCTGCGCATGGCCACGCTGCTGGCCTTGCTGTTTACTGTGAGCATCTTCAGTGCGGGGCTGTACGCCTGGTGGCGGGGCTTGCGCGTGGCGCGCTGGTTCATCATCGCCTGGACGGCCTTCCTGCTCGGCGGGCTGGTCAACACGCTGATGGTGCTGGGGTACCTGCCGAACGTGTTCATCACCATGTATGCCAGCCAGCTGGGTTCGGCGCTGGAGGTGGCACTGCTGTCGCTGGCGCTGGCCGACCGCATCAACAGCCTGCGCGAGCAGCAGGCGCAAACCTTGCGCGAAACAGGACGCACGCTGGAGCAGTTGAACCTGCAACTGGCCAGGAGCAACCGGTTGAAGGATGAGTTTCTGGCCAGCGTGACCCACGAACTGCGCACCCCGATGAATGGCGTGATCGGCTCGCTGGAACTGATGCACACCCTGCCGATGGAGGCCGAGATGGCCCAGTATCACCGCACGGCGGTGGGGTCTGCGCAGGGGATGATGGACATGGTCGATGCCATTCTCACCTTGTCTGAATTGCAGGCCGGCCGCCTGCGTGCGCAGCCGGCGCCGTTCAGCCTGCGCACACTGTTGCAGGGGTTGCGCGCCGGTTATGCCGGGCAGGCCTTGGGCAAAGGCTTGTACCTGAGCCTGGATATCCCGGCTGACCTGCCGGATGCGCTGGAGGGCGATGGAGAGAAATTGGCCCGCTGCCTTGGCTGCCTGGTGGAGAACGGGTTGAAGTTCACCCACCAGGGCGGGGTGATGATCCAGGTGCGCGGGCGCCGGGTAGGGCCGGGGGATCTGGCGTTGACCTTTACGGTCAGTGACAGCGGGATTGGTTTTGATGACCTTGAGCAATCGACCCTGTACCAGCGGTTCTTCCAGGTGGATGGGTCGATGACCCGGCGCTATGGCGGGTTGGGGATTGGCTTGTCGATCTGCCGGCAGATGGGGGAGTTGCTGGGGGCGCGGTTGGCGCATGAGTCGACGCGCGGGTTGGGGAGCCGGTTCGAGTTGAGCTTGAACATGGCGATTTCGCAGGTGCAGATGAGCCCGAGCATTCTGCAGGCGCGGCGTTCGCTGTAACGCCGATGGCCTCTTGGGCACCCCACCACACGTTTAGTCATTAATGTCACTTTGACGGAACAGCACGGGGTGCTTCACTGGGGGCTTCACGCCTACCCGGATCCAGGAGCCCCCGATGAACCTGCACCAGTACGCTGAAACCCACGAAGTCACCAACCAGCCTCCGCCCCTCGACGGCGCCAACCTCTACCGCCTCGACCTGCCGCTGCAGGAATGGTCCCGGCGTTTCGGTGCAGGCTGGGCCGAGTCGCGGATCGACGCCTACGGTGCCCTGGCTGGCGGCCCGCTGATGCAGGCCGGTTTCCTGGCCAACGCACACAAACCGGAATTCATCAGCCACGACCGCTACGGTCATCGCATCGACCTGGTCGAGTTCCACCCCGCCTACCACGAACTGATGCGAACGGCCGTCGAACACGGCCTGCCTTCTTTGCCCTGGGCCGAGCCCCGCGCTGGTGCCCATGTGGCGCGGGCTTCCATGACCTACCTGCACAGCCAGGCCGAGGCCGGGACCGGCTGCCCGCTGACCATGACCTTCGCCGCCGTGCCGGCGCTGCGCCTGCAGCCCGAGCTGGCCGAATACTGGCTGCCGAAAATCCTGGCCTGCGAATATGACCCGCGCAACATCGGTGACCGGCACAAGGCGGGGGTTACCCTGGGCATGGCCATGACCGAGAAGCAGGGCGGCACCGATGTGCGCGCCAATACCACGCGGGCCTATCCGGTGGGGGCACCCGGCCCGGGCCAGGCCTACGAGCTGGTGGGGCACAAGTGGTTCTGCTCGGCGCCCATGTGTGATGCCTTCCTGACCCTGGCCCAGACTGAAAAAGGCCTGAGCTGCTTCCTGCTGCCGCGCCATCGCCCGGACGACAACCGCAATCAGTTCTACATCCAGCGGCTGAAGAACAAGCTCGGCAACAGCTCCAATGCCTCCAGCGAAGTAGAGTTCCGGGGGGCGCTGGCGTGGATGATTGGCGAGGAAGGGCGGGGCGTGCCGACCATCATCGAGATGGTGGCCATGACCCGCTTCGACTGCATGGTCGGCTCCAGCGCCTTGATGCGCCAGGCGCTGACTCAGGCGGCTCACCACTGCGCGCACCGCAAGGTCGGTGGCCGGGTGTTGAACGAACAACCGCTGATGCAGAACGTGCTGGCCGACCTGGCCCTGGAAAGCGAGGCCGCGCTGGCCCTGAGCCTGCGCATGGGGCAGGCGCTGGAACAGCCCGACGACCCGCAGCAGGCGCATTTCGCCCGGCTGGTCACGGCCGTGGGCAAATACTGGATCTGCAAGCGAGCGCCGGCCATGATCAACGAGGCAGCCGAATGCCTGGGCGGTGCGGGTTATGTGGAGGACAGCATCCTGCCTCGGCTGTACCGCGAAGCACCGGTCAACTCGACCTGGGAAGGCTCGGGCAATGTGCAATGTCTGGATGTGCTGCGGGCCTTGTCCAAGGAGCCGGGCGTGCTGGACGCGTTGTTTGCCGAACTGGGCGATGGGCAGGGTGACCCCCGGTTGGCAGCGCACATCGGTAACCTCAAGGGGGCGTTTGCCGACACGGGCGACATGCAGTACCGGGCGCGGCAGTTGACGGAGGACATTGCCCTGGCGTTGCAGGCCAAGCTGTTGCTGGAGGCGGGGAACGCGGTGGTGAGTGATGCCTTTATCGGTAGCCGGCTGACAGCTGGTGGCCGGGTGTATGGGGCATTGCCGCGGGGTGTGGATGTTGAGGCTTTGGTGGCAAGAGCAACACCCGTCTGGGAGGGCTGAGTTGGCCTCTTAGCGGGCGCGCCCGCTCCCACAGAAACCGCGCTGATCTCAGGGTTGCGAATATCGTGTGGGAGTGGGCGTGCCCGCGAAGAAGCCAACACCGATCAATGGGGATGTATTTACCCAAGAAGGCAGGCAAGATGGTTCACATGCATGTCCAGACAGGAAGCACAGTGTGAGCCACGCTTTTGTAGTCGTTGATACACCCGAACAGGCCGTCGACCGTCTGGCGGCCTTGCATGAACAGGCCACCGGCGCCCTGAGCCAGGCCCTCAAGCGTTACCTGAAGGACCGTACCGAGCCAGGCGCCGATGAGCGCGACCTGTTCCGCTACCCGGCACTGCGCCTGACCTACCACAGCCACGGCGAAGTGGCCGCCACCACGCGGGCCTACGCCAAGGTCCAGGTGGCCGGCACCTACAGCGTTACCGTCACCCAGCCAGCCGCGTTCCGTAGCTACCTGCTGGAGCAACTGCGCCCATTGATGCACGACTACACCGTCACGGTAGAGGTCGGCGTCAGCGAGCAGAACATCCCTTACCCCTACGTGGTCGACCAGGGCGACGAGCTGGCCGGTAGCGGTATTACCGCCGCGCAACTGGCGCGTGTGTTCCCCAGCACCGACCTTTCGGCCGCCACCGACAACATCGCCGATGGCCTGTACGATTGGGACCGTGCCGAAATTTTCCCGCTGGCGCTGTTCGATGCCGCCCGCGTCGACTTCTCGCTGCGCCGCCTGGTGCACTACACCGGCAGCGACTGGCGCCATGTGCAGCCATGGATCCTGTTGACCAACTACCACCGCTATGTCGACCAGTTCATCAGCCATGGCCTGGAGCAGCTGCGTGACGACCCGCGTTTCGTGCGCATGGTGCTACCGGGCAATGTGGTGATCGAAAAGGGCATGGACCACGGTGAAACCCAGGCGCTGGTGGCCAGCGTGATCTGGCACCGCTACCAGATGCCGGCCTACCACCTGATTGCCGCCGATGGCGACGGCATCACCCTGGTCAACATCGGTGTCGGCCCGTCCAACGCCAAGAACATCACCGACCACCTGGCCGTGCTGCGCCCACACTGCTGGCTGATGATCGGCCACTGCGGCGGCCTGCGGCAGTCGCAAACCATCGGCGACTATGTGCTGGCGCACGCCTACATGCGCCGTGACGGCATTCTCGACCGGGTGGTACCGCCGAACATCCCGATCCCGGCCCTGGCCGAAGTGCAACTGGCCTTGCAGGAAGCCGCAGCCCAGGTCACCGGCGAGCGTGGCGAGCAGTTGAAGAAGCGCCTGCGCACCGGCACCGTGCTGACCTACGACGACCGCAACTGGGAGTTGCGCTGGGCTCAGGAACGCCCGCTCATCAACCTGTCGCGTGCCGTAGCCGTGGACATGGAAAGCGGTACCATCGCCGCCCAGGGTTATCGTTTGCGCGTGCCTTACGGCACCCTGCTGTGTGTGTCTGACAAGCCGCTGCACAGCGAGATCAAGCTACCGGGTTCGGCCAACGCCTTTTACAACCGGGCGGTCAGCCAGCACCTGAAGATCGGCATCGCCGCGCTCGACTTGCTGCGCACCGAGCTCAACTCGCTGCACTCGCGTAAACTGCGCAGCTTCGATGAGCCGCCGTTCCGCTGAGGATCCATGTCACTGCCACCCCGTAACAAGCCGCGCCGCCCCCAGGCGCGGCCTGCCACCGGCCCACGTCGCCAGCCCAAGGCGCCACCCGCCGAGCCGCGTCTGATCCTGTTCAACAAACCGTTCGACGTGCTGACCCAGTTCAGCGACGGCGACGGGCGGGCGACGCTCAAGGACTTCATCGACATCCCGGGCGTGTACCCGGCCGGGCGACTGGACCGTGACAGTGAAGGCTTGCTGTTGCTCACCAACGATGGCGGGCTGCAGGCGCGCATTGCCGACCCCAAGCACAAGCTGGCCAAAACGTACTGGGTGCAGGTGGAGGGTGAACCGAGCGACGAGCAGTTGCAGCGCTTGCGTGATGGTGTGGAGTTGAACGATGGGCCTACCTTGCCCGCCGAGGCACGGCGGCTGGACGAACCCGAGCTGTGGCCGCGCAACCCGCCGGTACGGTTTCGCAAGAGCGTGCCGACCAGCTGGCTGGAGCTGGTGATCCGCGAAGGGCGTAACCGCCAGGTGCGGCGGATGACGGCGGCGGTGGGGCTGCCGACCTTGCGCCTGGTGCGGGTGCGGATCGGGGATTGGGCGCTGGATGGGCTGGAGCAGGGCTGCTGGCGCGAAGTCCCCGCCAAGCTTTAGTTTCGTTCAAGGGCCTATTCGCGGGCGTGCCCGCGAATGGCCCTGAAGTTTCTACACGCCTTCGAGAAACCCCACCACCACGCTTTTGATGATAAAGGCCAACACCCCCAGCCCCAGCACGAAGAACAGGATCAACGTACCGAACTTGCCGGCCTTGGACTTTTTGGCCAGGTCCCAGACGATGAAACCCATGAAACCGATCAGCACGGTGACCAGGATGATCATCATCCATTCTTCGAATACGGCGGGATCCATCGGTGTTCTCCAGGCAGTCTGAGCAGCCGATTATACGCCGGCTGCCATGGCAATTAACGCAGGTGGGTCAATGGCATCTCGGTACTGGCCAGCACCTGGTTGAGCACGAAACTCGAACGCACGCTGGTAACGCCTTCGATACGTGTCAGGCTGCCTAGAAGCAGTTTCTGGTAGTGGTCCATGTCGGGTACCACCACCTTAAGCTGATAGTCGGCATCCATGCCGGTGACCAGGCTGCATTCGAGCACTTGTGGCAGGTTGCGGATGGCTGCCTCGAAGGTCTCGAAGCGCTCCGGGGTGTGACGGTCCATGCCGATCAGCACGTACGCGGTCAGGCTCAGGCCCAGCTTTTTGCGGTCGAGCAGGGCTACCTGGCGGGAGATATAGCCGTCGTCCTCCAATTGCTTGACCCGACGCGAGCATGGCGAAGGCGACAGGCCGATGCGTTCGGCCAGCTCCTGGTTGGAAATGCGCGCATCGCGCTGCAATTCGGCGAGGATGCTCAGGTCGTAGCGGTCAAGTTTGCTCATGGCATTTGCCTTTTCTGTTCGTATTGCGGCGAATTATCAATCCAGGGTGAAAAATTGCGCAAGTGCTATTTATCCGAGCAATCTTCGCAATCCTCTGCCGCAACCTGTCCGGTATCTTTATCACCAGAATCACTGCCCGGACATCAGTCCACGGCGACGCGCCCTAGGCGGGCGGTCGCGGCCAGCCATCCAACAGGATCTGCAGGCCCCCGGGCTACACACCCTCCAGAAGACGGTGTGAGGTGAGCCGGCGCCACAAGTGCCGAGCACGGACGACAATTCCTGAAGGGAGGCCCTGCGGCCTCCCTTTTTTCATGTCTGGAAATTTAATTGGCCTGCGTGACGGGCGCGGTAGACTGGCTGTGGTTGCAGTATTTTCTACCGAGAGGAATACCATGAAGTCGCGCATCTGGCAGTCGGCAGGTGTTGGTTTGCTGGGTTTGAGCATCAGCCTCGGGGCACTGGCCGAAGGGCCGGGCGAGGGGCATGGCGAGCGCGGCCAGCAGGTGCAAGGCGAGGGCTGGCCTGGCCGCCCGCTCAACTCGCGCGATGAAGTGCGCCAGACCCAGCCGCCGCGCCAGGGTTATTACCAGGACATTCCCCATCGCCATGGCGACGACCACCACTGGCAAGCCGGTGGCCCACGGCCCGGTGGTGACTGGCAGGGGCGCCCGGATGGCCATGGCAATGGCTGGGGGCCTGGGCCCCAGTATCGTCCGGGCCACACCATTGATCATTTCCCCGACCGTTACTGGAAAGTACCCTACCGTGGCGCGGATTACTTCTATTCCGGTGGCTACTGGTACCGCCCACACGGTGGCAGTTACATCGTAGTGGCCCCGCCCTACGGCGTACGGGTCAGTTACCTGCCTTCCTATGCGCGTGAGGTCTGGCTGGGAGGGGCGCTGTTCTTCCTGGTGGCCGATACCTATTACCAGTACCTGGCGGACAGCCAGGAGTATGTGGTGGTCAACCCGCCCGTTGCTGCACCGGCGCCTATGCCGGTAGCACCGTCAAACGGCGGGTATGACGTGGTGGCTTACCCGATGTATGGGCAGGGGCAACAACAGCAGGACCAGGACCGCTACCAGTGCCATCGCTGGGCGGTGAGCCAGTCTGGCTTCGACCCCGCGACGGCGACGTATGCACAACCTGCCAATGTGCTGGACAACTACCGACGGGCGCTGGGGGCTTGCTTCAGCGGGCGAGGCTACAGCATCAACTGATCGCTATACCGGGTCTGCATGCACCATCACATCCGCCTGTGGATAACGCTGGCGGATGACCTTTGATGCCTCAACGCACAACCCGTGCGCCTCATGCAGCGGCAACTGCCCCGGCAGCTCCAGGTGCAACTGCACGAACCACTGGTTGCCCGATACCCGCGTGCGCAAGTCGTGCACGCCTTTCACGCCGGGAATGGCCAGTACCAGGGCGGCCATGCCTTCACCAACATCGCCGGGCAGTTCCTTGTCCATCAGGATCGCCGTACTTTCGCGGGCAATCTGCAGCGCGCTCCAGAGGATGTAGCAGGCTATGCCAAGGCCGAACAGCGCATCCAGTTGCGGCCAGCCAAAACGCGCCAGCAACAGGGCCAACAGGATGCTGCCGTTCAGCAGCAGGTCCGAGCGGTAGTGCAGGGAGTCGGCCCGCACGGCGGTGGAGCCGGTCAGGCGAATGACCTTGCGCTGCAAGGCCAGCAGGGCAAGGGTCAGCGCCAGTGACAGCAGCATCACGGCAATACCGATACCGGTACCGCCCAAGGGTTGCGGTGTGTGCAGGCGTTCGGCTGCCTGCACGCCGATCAGCACTGCACTGACGGCGATGAACAGCGCCTGCGCCATGCCTGCCAGCGCTTCGGCCTTGCCATGGCCAAAACGGTGGTCGTCGTCGGCCGGTCGCAGGGCGTAATGGACGGCCAGCAGGTTGAGAAACGAGGCAACGGCATCCAGTGCCGAGTCGGTCAGCCCGGCCAGCAGGCTAACCGAGCCGCTCAGCCACCAGGCCAGCGCCTTGCTCAGTACAAGGATGCTGGCCACCGTCAGTGATGCGCGGGTGGCCAGGCGTAGCAGGCGCTGGTGTTCAGCCGGGGTGATCATCCGTGGTCAATGTCCGTGTGGGTTTCAGGCTGCCGGCACCAGGCCAAGGCTGGCCAGTTGCTCGACGCTGCCGCGGTGCTGGATCAGCCTTGGGTCGTTCAGCGGCAGGCGTTGGCCCAGCTCGCTTTCAAGAATGGCCTGCAGCTTCAGGTTGTCGACCTTGCCGTCGGGGCTGACGGCTTCTTGCAGCTTGGCCGGGTCGACCTGGGCGGTGCGGCCACCCGGGTAGTAGATGGCGCCCGTGGCGAAGTCGATGCCGAAGGCGATCAGGCCCGGGATCACGTAGAACAGGATGCCAATGGCGTCCATTGCGGCAACCACAGGGTCGATCTTGCCGCCGATCTGGCCGCGCCGGTCTGGATAGAAAATGGTGCCGCAGGCCGTCAGTTGGGTCAGCAGGGTGGCGATGAGGGCGCCACCGATGACGCGGGTCGAGATGCGCATGTAAATCTCCGAGAAGGTATTCAGCAGGGCAAGCGAAGCGCCTGCGCCTGAAGCTTAAGACCATGATAGAGCAGGCTGGGTTCGCCGTTATACTCCCGAGACTGTTCGAGGACCACCATGATTTCATTACCGATCGATGCCGTCTTGCCCGCCTTGCGCCAAGCCTTGGGAAAACGTGACGAAGCCGTGCTCGAAGCCCCCCCCGGCGCCGGCAAGACCACCCGCGTGCCGCTGGCGTTGCTGAACGAGCCGTGGCTGGCCGGGCAAACCATTCTCATGCTGGAGCCCCGGCGCCTGGCGGCGCGTGCGGCCGCCGAGCGGCTGGCCAGCGAACTGGGCGAGCAGGTGGGCCAGACCGTGGGCTACCGCATTCGCCTGGACAGCAAGGTTGGGCCGAACACCCGCATTGAAGTGGTAACCGAAGGTATCCTCACCCGTCGCTTACAGGCAGACCCGGCGCTGGAAGGCGTGGGCTTGCTGATCTTTGACGAATTTCATGAACGCAGCCTGGACGCCGATCTGGCCCTGGCGTTGAGCCTGAATGGCCGCGAGTTGCTGCGTGACGACCCGCCGCTTAAGATTCTGCTGATGTCCGCCACCCTGGAAGGCGAGCGCCTGTCGCGGTTGCTAGACGATGCCCCGGTGGTCAGCAGTGAGGGCCGCATGCATCCAGTGGATATCTGCTGGGGGCGGCCTTTCCAGCCGGGCGAGTTCATCGAGCCACGGGTGGTGGACAGCGTGCTGCAGGCGCTGGCCGACCAAACCGGCAGTGTGCTGGTGTTTCTGCCGGGCCAGGCGGAAATCCGGCGTGTGCACCAGAGCTTGCAGGAGGCACTGGGCGAGCGCCCCGAGATTTTGTTGTGCCCGCTACATGGCGAACTCGACCTCAACGCCCAGCGCGCCGCCATCGACCCGGCGCCTAAAGGCCTGCGCAAGGTGGTGCTGGCCACTAACATCGCCGAGACCAGCCTGACCATCGACGGTGTGCGTGTGGTGATCGACGCCGGCCTGGCCCGGGTGCCACGCTTCGACCCCGGCAGTGGCATGACCCGTCTGGACACCCAGCGCATCTCCCGTGCCAGTGCCACCCAGCGCGCCGGCCGTGCCGGCCGTCTGGAGCCGGGCGTGTGTTACCGCCTGTGGTCCGAGGCCCAGCATGACCAGCTGGCGGCATATGGTAGCGCCGAGATCCTCCAGGCCGACCTAGCTGGGCTGGCCCTGCAACTGGCGCGCTGGGGGGTTGCACCTGACCAGCTGAGTTGGCTCGATCAACCGCCCAATGCGGCGTTTTCCCAGGCCCAGGACCTGCTGGCGCGGCTGGGGGCATTCAAACCGGGCAGCCGCGACAACCTCAGCGACCACGGCCAGGCCATGGCAGAACTGCCGGCCCACCCCCGTATCGCCCATTTGTTGCTGCGTGGCCAGTACCTGGGTTTGGCCACCATGGCTTGTGATGTGGCGGCGTTGCTTGGCGAGCGGGATATCCAGCGCGGCGGCGGTGCCGACCTGCACAGTCGGCTGGCCCTGGTCAGCGGCGAGAGCAAGGCCAGCCGTGGCGGCCAGGGTGGCGTGCAGCGCGCCCGACAGTTGGCACGCCAATACCGTGGCCTGTTGCGCGGCAAGGCCGGGGCCGCCGTTGCCGACCCCGATCATCCGCGTTGGCTTGGCGCCTTGCTGGCGCTGGCCTATCCCGACCGGGTGGCGCAGCAGCGCCGTGAAGGGGGCGCCGAGTATCGCCTGGCCAATGGCCGCGCAGCCTTGTTCGGCGAGGTCGATGCGTTAATGAAAAGCCCATGGCTGGGGATCGCCGATCTGGGCAGCCGTCAAGGCCAGCGCGAAGAACGTATCTACCTGGCGGCAGAATTCGACCCGACATTGCTTGATGACGTGCTGGCCGAACAGGTAGAGCGGGTTGATCTGCTTGATTGGGATGAGCGTGAGCAAGTGCTGCGTGCCGAGCGCCAGACCAAAGTCGGGGAGCTGATACTTAGCCGAGAGCCGTTGACTGGCTTGAGTGACGAAGCGCGCGCCAAGGCACTGCTTGGCCTGGTACGGCGCAAAGGCCTGAACCTGCTGACCTGGACTCCGGAGCTGCGCCAGTGGCAGGCGCGGGTGGCACTGCTACGCCAGCTGGACCTGGACAAGGACGGGCAAAGCGAATGGCCCGATCTGGGTGACGAAGCATTGCTCGCCAGCCTGGAAGACTGGTTGCAGCCCTATCTGGGCAAGGTATCGCGCCTCAGTCACTTTGCCGCGCTGGACTTGCCGTCGCTACTGCGCAACCTGTTGCCCTGGCCATTGCCGCAACGTCTGGAAGAACAGGCCCCAGCTCACCTGGCGGTGCCATCGGGCTCGAATATCCGCCTGGACTACAGCGAATACCCGCCGATTCTCGCTGTGCGCCTGCAAGAGTTGTTCGGCCTTGCCGACACCCCGCGCATCGCCAATGGCCGGCAACAGGTCAAGCTTCACCTGTTGTCACCGGCGCGTCGGCCGGTGCAGGTAACCCAAGACCTGGCCAACTTCTGGCGTACGACCTATGCCGAGGTTAAAAAGGATTTGAAGGGGCGCTATCCGAAACACTATTGGCCGGACGACCCGCTGGTGGCCGAAGCCACGGCGCGGGCCAAGCCGCGGGGTACCTGATCAGGCTGGGCCGGGGCATCACGCCCCGGCTTCCCCCTCCAGCAGCATGAACAGGCGGTAGAGCACCACAGTGCTGAACAGCTGCAGGAAGCCGCTGAGGCTATCCATGCCCAGCTCCATGCCGGGTGATGGCTCGGGGAAGGCCATCAGCAGCAGCCCGTCGATCAGCCAGATCGGGGCCAGCACCGCCACCACGCAGATCATGATGCGCATGAAGTGCCCGGTGGTCATGGCTGCGCTTTCGCGCATCGCCTGCACCACTGGGCGGCCGCGCAGCACCAGCAGGTACTCGGCAAACACCAGGTTGATCATGATCCACACGCCCGGGAAGATGAACAGCGCAAGGCCGGCCATGATCAGCAGCGAGCTGATGAGTATCAGCAAGGCCAACTGGGGCCACAGCTGCAAGGCGCGGGCGAACAGGTCGCGCTTGCCGATGTCCTGACCATTGCTGCGGGTGTGCAGGTAAAGGATCAATGCGGCGCTGTACAGCGGGTAGAACAGCAGGCTCACCAGCATGCCGTAGGCCGGTGATGCCTGGTCGCCCATCTGCCGGTACAGCAGCTGGGTGAGCAGGGCTTCCAGTACCACCAGCGGCAGGCACAGCTGGAGGATGTTCGGCAGGTGGCGGCGGAAGAAGTACAGGGAGTCGCGCAGAACGCTCAGCGGATTCATCAGTCAACATCGCATGGCAATAAAACAGGGGCGTAACTTTAGCCCAAAGCGGGCGTGCGGCTGTCACTTGCTGAAAAAAGTTTCACCGCGACAGTGATTGAATCCTGTGGCCGTACGCCCCATCTTTGACGCTGTCCGATGTCCCGCTACCCCACGAGGTCGCCCATGAACACTGAAGAACAATCCCTGATCGACGGCCTGTTCGGCCGCATCAAGCAAGCTGAAGACCCAAGCCAGCCGCGTGACGCGCAGGCCCAGGCGTGCATCGAGCAACACCTGCGCCAGCAGCCGGCGGCGCCGTACTACATGGCCCAGGCCATCCTGGTGCAGGAGGCGGCAATCAAGCGCCTCGACGAGCAGAACAAGCAGCTGGAAGCCGAACTGAAGCAGGCCCGTGCCCAGGCTGAGGCTGCACAGGCCAGCAGCAGTGCACAGAGCACTGGCGGTGGTGGCTTCCTGTCCAGCATCTTTGGCTCGGGTGGGCGCAATGCGGCTCCTGTCGCGCAGCCACAACAACGCCCTTCGGCGCCCCCCGTAGCATCCGGCGGTGGCTGGCGTGAGCCTTCGGCGCCGGGCTTTTCCCAGCCTCAAGCGCAGCAGCCTGGCTTTGGTGCGGCACCGGCGCGCAGTGGTGCCAGCAGCTTCCTTGGCGGCGCCATGCAAACGGCGGCCGGTGTGGCCGGTGGCGTGTTGCTGGCGCAGGGTATCAGCAGCCTGTTCAACCACAACTCGCAGCCGGAAGAGGTGGTCGAGGTGATCAAGGAAGAGCCGACACCGGCCAGTGACAGCGGCGGCTGGAACGACCAGGGCGGGCAGCAGCACGTGGCTGACAACGGGGGTTGGGGGAATGACCAGGGCGGTTATGCCGACACCGATTACGGCAGCGATGATGGCGGGTTCTTCTCGGACGACGATTCGTACGTCTGACAGGTCTGGCATACTGCTGGCATTTATGGGGGCTGCTTTGCAGCCCTCTGTATTCCAGGCCGACCATGAGGTTCAAGGTGAAAAAGATCGCGCTGTTCGCCGATGTGCAGAACCTCTACTACACCGTGCGCCAGGCTCACGGCTGCCATTTCAACTACACCGCGTTATGGGCTGACGTCAGCCGTGAAGGCCAGATCGTCGAAGCCGTGGCCTATGCCATCGACCGTGGCGACAGCAAGCAACAGCAGTTCCAGCAGATCTTGCGCAACCTCGGTTTCGATGTGCGCCTCAAACCCTTCATTCAGCGCAGCGATGGCTCGGCCAAGGGTGACTGGGATGTGGGTATCACCCTGGATGTGATCGATGCAGCCAGCCGGGTCGACCAGGTGGTGCTGGCCTCCGGCGATGGTGATTTCGACCTGCTGCTGGAGCGGGTGATCCAGCGCCACGGTACCGAGGCCGTGGTGTATGGCGTGCCTGGGCTTACCGCCTTGTCATTGATCCGCGCGGCCACCCGTTACGTGCCCATTGAAGGTAAGCTGTTGCTCAAACATTGAGGCCCTTTAATGGAACGTATTGCTGTCATCGACTTTGAAACTACCGGCATCACCCCCAGCGCAGGCTGCCGCGCCACTGAAGTGGCTGTGGTGATGCTGGAGGACGGGCGCATCGTCGAGCGCTACCAGAGCCTGATGAACGCCGGTGTACCGGTACCAGCTTTCGTTGCCGGGTTGACTGGCATCACCACCGCCATGCTGCGCAGCGCGCCGCCGGTGGACAGGGTGATGAACGAAGTGGCCGAGTTTGTCGGCGATACCCCGTTGCTGGCACACAACGCGGCGTTCGACCAGAAGTTCTGGGACTACGAACTGAGCCGCATCGGCCGTAGCCGCCGCCAGTCGTTCGCCTGCTCCCTGCTGTTGTCGCGGCGCCTGCTGCCAATGGCGCCGAACCACAAGCTGGGCACCCTGACCCGCTGGGCCGGGTTGCCGGACACCGGTACCGCGCACCGGGCCATGGCCGATGCCGAGATGGCGGCCAACCTGTTGCAACACCTGGCCGGTGAACTGCGTCAGGCCCATGGTATCCAGCAACTTTCACACGACTTCCTGTGCCGCTTGCAGAAAGTGCCCGCTGCGAAGATCCGCGAAACCCTCGCCAGATACCGGTGAAAACTGGCCCGAAACAAACGTAGGAGCGAGCGCAGCTCGCGATGCGCCGCGCGGGCGGCGCTCGATTGGCGAGGCGCCCCATACCCCAAGCCGAACGCACCAGAAGTGTGCCGCTCATTTGCACACATTCTGTAACGTAACTCCATGCAGGCTGGCCGTTAAACTGACTCACCCGTAAACGGATTTCGAGTTTTCCCATGCCTGCCGCCCGTCGTTTCCCGTTGTTGCTCATTGGTGCTTTCCTGGCCTTGTACCTGGTCTGGGGGTCTACCTACCTGTTCATTCGAATTGGTGTGGAGAGCTGGCCACCGATGTTCATGGCCGGGGTGCGCTTTCTGATTGCCGGTGGCCTGCTGTACGGGTTCTTGCGCTGGCGCGGTGTGCCGGCGCCTACCTGGCCGCAGTGGCGAGCGGCAGGGGCGATCGGTTTTCTGCTGCTCAGTTGTGGCAACGGCGGCGTGACGGTGGCCGAGCATGCCGGCGTGGCATCGGGCGTGGCGGCACTGGCGGTGGCGACAGTACCTTTGTTCACCTTGCTGTTTGGCCTGCTGTTCGGGCACCGCAACTCGAAGCTGGAGTGGGCAGGCATTGCCCTGGGGCTGGTGGGTATCGGCCTGCTGAACCTGGGCTCCAACTTGCAGGCAAGCCCGATTGGTGCGGCACTGATCATTTTTGCCGCGGCGTCGTGGGCATTCGGCTCGGTGTGGAGCAAGACCTTGCCGTTGCCCCAAGGGCAGATGGCCAGTGCTGCGGAAATGCTGGTGGGCGGTGCGGTGCTGTTGCTGGGCAGCGTGGTGTCGGGTGAGCGCATGACGCAGATGCCGACCGCAGCCGGTTGGGGGGCGTTGGCCTACCTGGTGTTCTTCGGCTCGATCCTGGCGTTCAGTGCCTACATGTACCTGCTCAAGCATGTGCGCCCGGCTGCCGCCACCAGCTATGCCTACGTCAACCCGGCAGTGGCGGTGCTGCTGGGCATTGTCTTTGCCGGTGAACAGATTGGTGCCGAAGAGTGCGTGGCCATGGCAGTGATCATCGGTGCGGTGGTGCTGATCGGCCTGCCACAGTGGCGCAAGGCGCCCCAGCCCCCTCAGCCGTTGAAAGGCGAAATCTGCAAGTAGGCAGGGGCGATGCGGTAAACTTGCCGCCTTCGCTGAACCCCCTGACGGTATTGCCATGAATTTCGCCAAACTCGGCCTGATCGAACCGCTGCTGCGCACGCTGCAGCAACTGGACTACACCACCCCGACCCCGGTGCAGGCCAAGGCCATCCCTGCCGTGCTGGCTGGCCGCGACCTGATGGCCGCCGCCCAGACCGGCACCGGCAAGACTGCGGGCTTTGCCTTGCCTGTGCTGCAGCGCCTGGCCCTGGAGGGTGAGAAAGTGGCCAGCAACTCGATCCGTGCGCTCGTGCTGGTGCCCACCCGCGAGTTGGCCGAGCAGGTGCATAACAACGTGCGCGAATACGCCGAGAACCTGCCGCTGAGCACTTACGCCGTGTACGGCGGGGTCAGCATCAACCCGCAGATGATGCGCCTGCGCCGTGGCGTGGACCTGCTGGTGGCCACCCCGGGCCGCTTGCTCGACCTGTTCCGGCAGAACGCGGTGAAGTTCAACCAGGTACAAACCCTGGTACTGGACGAGGCCGACCGCATGCTCGACCTGGGCTTTGCCGAAGAACTGCAATCGGTGTACGCCGCGCTGCCACGCAAGCGCCAGACGTTGCTGTTTTCCGCCACCTTTTCCGACCAGATCCGCATGCTGGCGGGGCTGGCGCTGAATGACCCGCTCAGCATCGAAGTGAGCCCGCGCAATGCCACGGCCGCCAGCGTCAAGCAGTGGCTGGTGCCTGTGGATAAAAAACGCAAGGTCGACCTGTTCTGCCACCTGCTGCGCAAACAGCGCTGGAAGCAGGTGCTGGTGTTCGCCAAAACCCGCAACGGCGTTGACCAGCTGGTAGAGCGCTTGCTGGCCGAGGGTGTGAATGCCGATGGTATCCACGGTGACCGGCCGCAAGCCACCCGCCAGCGCGCGCTGGACAGCTTCAAGGCCCGCGAGATTCAGGTGCTGGTGGCAACCGACGTGGCGGCCCGTGGTCTGGATATCGATGACCTGCCGCTGGTGGTCAACCTGGACCTGCCGATCGTGGCCGAGGACTACGTGCACCGCATCGGCCGTACCGGGCGAGCCGGCAACAAGGGCGAGGCGATTTCGCTGGTGTGTGCGGATGAAGTGCAACTGCTGGCGGCCATCGAAGTGCTGACTCGCCAGACGCTGCCGCGCCATGAAGAACCGGACTTCATCCCCGATCACCGGGTGCCGATGACCGATGCCACGGGCCAGGTGATCAAGAAGCCGAAGAAGCCCAAGAAGCCGAAAGAGAACAGCGCCAAGCGTGGGCTGGGGCGCTGGATGGACAGCACTGAAGCGGGTAATGCGGAGCCGGCGGTGAAGGCAGTGCGCAAGGTGCCGAGCTTCAATGGTGGGCCGCGTAAGCGTAAGCCTTGAGATTTTTGGGGCCGCTATGCGGCCCCGACAATCTTTCAGGAAATCCGCGTAACCCAATCCGCCGCTGCCCGCCCTGCACGCAGCCCGCTGGCAAAGCACGCCGTCAGCAAATACCCCCCGGTCGGCGCCTCCCAGTCCAGCATCTCGCCGGCACAGAACACCCCCGGCATGCCCTTGACCATCAACCCCTTATCCAGCCCCTCGAAGCGCACCCCGCCCGCACTGCTGATCGCTTCATCCAGCGGCCGTGTACGCACCAGCGTGATCGGCAATGCCTTGATCGCCCGGGCCAGCGCCTGCGGGTCGGCAAAGGTCGCCTGATCGGTCAGCTCGCGCAGCAGCGCAGCCTTCACTCCATCAATGCCCAACTGGCTGTGCAAGTGTTTGGCCATGGAGCGCGAGCCGCGTGGTTTGACCAGTGCCTGGGCAATCTTGTCCACAGGCTTGTCCGGTAGCAGGTCGAGCAACAGCACCCCTCGGCCACTGCGGTTGATGGCTTCGCGCACCGGCGCCGACCAGGCATACACCAGGCTGCCTTCCACCCCTTGTGCGGTGAGGACGAACTCGCCCTTGCGCGGTGCGCTGCCCGGAACGCTGAGGGCGATGTTCTTCAGCGGTGCGCCCGCGAACTTGTCCTTGAGCAGTGCGCTCCAGCCCTCAACTTCAAAACCGCAGTTGCTTGGCTGCAAAGGTGAGATATCCACAGCTCGTTCGGCCAGCAGCGGTTGCCAGCTGCCGTCGGAGCCCAATCGCGCCCAGCTACCACCGCCCAGCGCCAGCACCACGACCGCAGCTTTCACCGCACGCTCGCCCTGTGGATAAGCAATCCGCAAGGCGCCATCGGCGTTCCAGCCCAGCCAGCGGTGGCGGGTGTGGATAACTACCCCGGCGTCGCGCAGGCGCTTGAGCCAGGCGCGCAGCAATGGCGCGGCTTTCATGTCGGTGGGGAATACCCGGCCCGAGGTGCCGACGAAGGTCTCGATGCCCAAACCGTGAATCCACTGGCGCAAGGCGTCGGCATCGAAGTCGCGCAGCAGCGCATCGATTTCGCCCTGACGTCCGGCATAGCGTGAAACGAAGGCCGGGTAGGGCTCGGAGTGGGTGATGTTCATGCCGCCAACACCCGCCAGCAGGAACTTGCGGCCCACGGACGGCATGGCATCGAACACCTCGACCGCCAGGCCCGCGTGGGCCAGTGCTTCTGCGGCCATCAGGCCGGCAGGGCCGCCACCGATGACGACAGCGAGGGGAGAAGGGGCGGGGTTGAGTTCGGGCATGGTGGGCAGCAGGCTGTGGAAAAGAGGCGCATTCTAGCGCAGCGCTGCCCATGGAAGCACTGGTCAAAAATTAATCAGTGTTCTGCAGGCCTTGCCGGCAAAGGGCTACAGCGCCTTTCCCGCAGGTTATCCACAAGCGGTTCCACAGTCATTGTGAACAACCGATGACCCGTGCAGCGCTGTGGTGAAGAATGCCGTGGCGCCTGGCCAAGGCCTCGCGGTCTTTGCTGTAGCCGCCGCCGATCACACCCACCACCGGGATATCGCGGCCCAGGCAATGGCGCAGCACTGCTTCGTCACGGGCAGCAACGCCAGCGTCGGTCAGTTGCAGGTAACCCAGCGCGTCGTCCTTGTGCACATCGACGCCAGCGTCATACAGCACCAGGTCGGGTTGGTAGAGGGGCAGCAGGTAGTTGAGGGCGTCGTCCACCACCTCCAGGTAGGCCGCGTCGCCCATGCCGCGTGGCAGGGGGATGTCCCAATCGCTTTGTGCCTTGCGTGCCGGGAAGTTTTGTTCGCAATGCAGCGACACGGTGATGGCCTCGGGTGTGTCGTGCAGAATGCGTGCCGTGCCGTCGCCTTGGTGCACATCGCAGTCGAAGATCAGCACCCGGTGTACCCGGCCAGCCTCCAGCAGGTAGCGGCTGATCACGGCCAGGTCGTTGAAAATGCAGAAGCCGGCGGGGTGGTCGTAATGGGCGTGGTGGGTGCCGCCAGCGAGGTGGCAGGCAATGCCGTGCTGCAGCGCCATCTCGGCGGTCAGCAGCGAGCCACCTACCGCGCGTACGGTGCGCCGGGCCAGGGCTTCGCTCCAGGGCAGGCCGAGGCGGCGTTGGTCCTCGGGGGACAGTTCTCCGTTCATGTAGCGTTCGATGTAGCTGCGGTCGTGGGCCAGGGCGAGGATCTCGTTGGGGCAGATGTCCGGGCGCAGCAGGGCCTGATCAGTGGTCAGCCCGCTGTCGACCAGGTGGTCGTGCAGCAGGCGGAACTTGTCCATCGGGAAGCGGTGTTCGGCGGGGAACTCCGGGCTGTAGTCTTCGTGGTAGATCAGCGGCAGCGGCATGGGTGGGGTCGCAATCAGGGCCAGTGCTGATCTTGCCATGACGGGTGAGTGCTGTGGGAGCCCTTGGTTGTGGGGTGTCGCAGGCGCTTGTGGGAGCGGGCGCGCCCGCGAAGCAGGCACCGCGGTGCTTGGCACGGGCTGCGCCCGTGTTCGCGGGCATGCCCGCTCCCACAGGGACCGCGTCAGGGGCTTGAGCTATTTGGCGGCGCTGGCCAGCACCCGCTGCCAGTCGGGTTCGTTCAGGCGGCCCAGGATGCGTGCCTTTCCGTTGCCATCGACCGACACGAACAGGGCACTGACGTAGCCACTCTGACGCTCGCCACCGGTAACGTTCTGCTGGCGGGCGAAGTGGTCGATGCAGCCGTTGTGGGTCACCAGCACGAGGTTGTGGCCGGGGCGCTTGCGTGACAGTGCTTCACTGGCGAACTGTTTATCGCAACTTTCCAGCCAGTCCTCGCTGGCCACCGCCTGGCCGAGGATGAAGTGTGCGGTTTGCCGGGTGCGCAGTTTCGGGCTGCTGAGCATATCGGTGTTGTTCAGGCCTAGTTGGTGCAGCCCCTGGCCAACGCGGCCAGCGGCCTGGCTGCCGGCCACGGTGATGCCGGTGGGGTCGTCCAGGCAGGGGCCGGGCGCGCTGTCGCAGCGCTCGGCGTGGCGGATCATCACGATCACTGCGCCATCGGCCCAATCCTGCAGCAGGCCGCTGTCACTCAGTTGTTGCTCGTTGCCAAGGTCCACGATGTGCGTCCTCGTCGCCAGCCAGGTGGTCAACGCCGCCACGACCATGCACAGGCCAAGGGCGGCACCGAGGGCTTTGCGGGAGAGGCGTCGCTTGCGCCGGGCGTGGATGGCAGGGTGCCCCAGGGTATTGCTCGATAGCATGCGTTGCTCCATTTGGCATGGCCGCGACAGGCACGGCAGTGATGGCGGCATCCTGCCAAGCGCCCTGTTGGGAGGCAGTGAAGAGCATGTGAAAATTGCATTCGGTTGATGGTGGCTGGGTGAAACCTGCGCCCGCGCCTACGCTGTAAACTGCAACACGGCAAAACCGGAGCAGGCCTGATGACCCCCATTCTTGAACTGGAAAGCGCACGGCTGGTGCTGCGCCAATGGCATGACGACGACCTGCGCGAGTTCGCCGCGCTGTGTGCCGACCCCCAGGTAATGCGCTACTTCCCGGCGCCGCTGACACGCCTTGAAGCGGCTGCACTGATTGGCCGCGTGCGTGGGCACTTCAACGAGTACGGTTTTGGTTTATGGGCGCTGGAGCGCAAGGACAGCGGTGCGTTCATCGGCATGACCGGGTTGCTGCATGTCGGCTTCGATGCCGATTTTGCGCCGGCTGTGGAAATTGGCTGGCGCCTGGCACGGCGGCACTGGGGCCTGGGTTTCGCCAGCGAGGCGGCGTGGACCTGCCTGCGTTGTGCTTTCGCCCAATTGCGCCTGGAAGAGGTGGTGTCGTTCACTAGCGAGAGCAACCTGCCGTCGCAGAAGGTGATGCAGGCCATTGGCATGCAGCAGGACCTGAACGGCAGCTTCGAACACCCCCGCCTGCCCGAGGGCCACCCGCTGCGCCCGCATGTGCTGTACCGCATCGACCGCGCACACTGGGAAAAGACCCTGCGTGCCTGAATGCACGGCCATGCCCGGCGCGAATGACAAACCCTGTATCATTTGCCCTTATCAAAGAGCGCTGTAGAGACGTGTTGCCTTGCGAGGAGAACCCCCAATGAGTCATGTGTTGGACGACCTGGTCGACCTGTTGAGCCTCGAAGCCATCGAGGAGAACCTGTTCCGTGGACGTAGCCAGGACCTGGGCTTCCGCCAGCTGTACGGTGGGCAAGTGCTGGGCCAGTCCTTGTCGGCGGCCAGCCAGACGGTCGAGGACGCTCGCCATGTGCATTCGTTGCACGGCTACTTCCTGCGCCCGGGCGATGCCAGCCTGCCGGTGGTGTACTCGGTGGACCGCGTGCGAGATGGCGGCAGCTTCAGCACCCGTCGGGTGACGGCGATTCAGAAGGGCCAGACCATCTTCACTTGCAGCGCTTCGTTCCAGTACGACGAGGAAGGCTTCGAGCACCAGGCGCAGATGCCTGACGTAGTCGGCCCGGAAAACCTGCCCACCGAAGTGGAGCTGGCGCGCGCCATGGCCGACCAGTTGCCAGAGCGCATTCGCGACAAGGTGCTGTGCGCCAAGCCGATCGAAATTCGCCCGGTCACCGAGCGCGACCCGTTCAACCCCAAGCCTGGCGACCCGGTGAAGTACGCGTGGTTCCGCGCCGACGGCAACCTGCCCGACGTACCTGCCCTGCACAAATACATGCTGGCTTACGCCTCGGATTTTGGTCTACTGACCACTTCGCTGTTACCGCATGGCAAATCGGTGTGGCAGCGCGACATGCAGATCGCCAGCCTCGACCATTCGCTGTGGTTCCATGGCAACCTGCGTGCCGACGAGTGGCTGCTGTACGCCACCGACAGCCCGTGGGCCGGTAATTCCCGTGGTTTCTGCCGTGGCAGCATCTTCAACCAGGCCGGGCAACTGGTGGCATCGTCGAGCCAGGAAGGCCTGATTCGCCACCGTAAGGACTGGGCATGAGCCTGGGCGAGGTCCGCAACTGGGTGTTCGACATGGACGGCACCCTGACCGTGGCCGTGCATGACTTTGCCGCCATTCGCGTGGCGTTGGACATCCCAGCCGAGCACGACATCCTCACCCACCTGGCGGCCTTGCCGGCAGACGAAGCGGCAGCCAAGCATGCCTGGCTGCTGGAGCATGAGCGCGACCTGGCGCTTGCGTCCACAGCGGCTACCGGCGCGGTGGAGCTGGTGCGTGAGCTGGCCGAGCGTGGGTGCCGGCTGGGTATTCTCACCCGTAATGCACGTGAGCTGGCGCATGTGACGCTGGAGGCCATCGGCCTGGCGGACTGCTTCCCGGTGGAGCACATTCTGGGACGTGACGAGGCCTCACCCAAGCCGAGCCCGGATGGGTTGCTGAAGATTGCCAGTGCCTGGGGCGTGGCGCCGAGTGAACTGGTGATGGTGGGGGATTACCGGTTCGACCTGGACTGCGGGCGCGCGGCTGGGGCGCGGACTGTGCTGGTGAATTTGCCGGATAACCCATGGCCGGAACTGGTGGATTGGCATGCTGCCGATTGCCGGGCACTGAAGGTGATGCTGGGCTGACCGTTGTGTCGCCTGTACGGGCCCTTTCGCGGGCATGCCCGCTCCCACAGGTAGTGTGCAAGTTTCAGGTCCTGCGGCGTCACTGTGGTGCGGGCTTGCCCGCGAAAGGACCGGACCTGTCTATGCTGAACCCCACTCTTTCCCCTGATACGGAGACCCACCCATGACCAGCAAAGCCATCTACGTACAACCCGGCGGCGGCTACGACAAGGTCGAGGTCGGCACCCGCGAGGCTGCCGCGCCCCAGGCCGGCGAAATCACCGTGCGCTTGCACGCCAGCTCCCTCAACTACCACGACTTCGCTGTGGTCAGCGGCATGTGGGGCCCGAGCGAGCGGCGCATCCCCATGGCCGATGGCGCCGGCGAAGTGGTCGCGGTGGGGGCTGGTGTCACCGAGTTCCAGGTTGGCGACCACGTGGTCAGCACCTTTTTCCCCGACTGGCTCGACGGCCAGGCCAATGTCGAAGGCTTTGCCAGAGTGCCCGGCGACGGCATCGATGGTTATGCCCGAGAGCAGGTCACTGCCCGCGCTACCGCGTTCACCCTGGCACCCAAGGGCTTCAGCCACGCCGAGGCGGCTACGCTGACTACAGCCGGCCTTACCGCCTGGCGTGCGTTGATGAGCGATGACCACCTCAAGCCGGGCGACACGGTGCTGGTACAGGGCACGGGTGGCGTGTCGATCTTCGCGCTGCAGTTCGCCAAGCTGGCCGGCGCCACGGTAATCGCCACCTCTTCCAGCGATGCCAAGCTGGAGCGCCTCAAGGCCCTGGGGGCCGATCACCTTATCAATTACAAGAGCACCCCGGCCTGGGGTGAAAAAGTGCGCGAGCTGACCGGTAATCGCGGCGTCGATCATGTGATTGAAGTGGGCGGCCCGGCGACGTTGGAGCAGTCGATGATTGCTGCTCGCATTGGCGGGCATGTGTCGCTGATCGGCATCCTTACCGGCGTGGCGGGGCAGTTGCCGCTGGTACAGGCCCTGGTGCGGCAAATCCGCCTGCAAGGTGTGCTGGTGGGCAGCCGTGCGCAGCAACAGGCGATGGTGCGGGCAATCGATGCCAACGGGCTGCGGCCAGTGGTGGACAAGCACTTCGAGTTGGAGCAGATCGTCGAGGCGTTCCGTTACCAGGAAAGCAACCGGCATTTCGGCAAGATTTGCCTGACCTGGTGAGGTGATCCGGCCGGATGTAACGGCCGGGTGGGCACAACCTCTAATCCGGCAGCAACCGGTCACGGCTGTTGGACAGGTGCAGGCAGATCGCCGCCCGCGCTGCATCCGGGTCTTGCCGGCGGATGGCATTGAGCACGGCCTCATGCTCCAGGTTCGCCAGGTAGGCCTGCCGCGCCAGCTTCGCCCCGCCGCGTTCGGCCAGCGCCATGCGGTTGCGTGGGATCAGGCTGTTGCCCAGTTGCAGCAGCATCTCGGTGAAGTACAGGTTACCGGTGGCCTCGGCAATCAGCAGGTGGAAGCGCCGATCCGCCTCGATGCAGCTGTCACCGGCCGCCGCCAGGTCCTGGTAGTCATCCAGTGCCTGGCGCATGCGAGCCAGGTGCCCCTCGTCACGACGCAGTGCGGCCAGAGCAGCGGCCTGGCCTTCCAGGCCAATGCGCAGTTCCAACAGGTCGCGCACATTGGCTGCGCTCTCCGCGCCGATGCGCAGCCCCGCCTGTGGCTGGCGCTCCATCACGAAGGTACCGATACCGTGGCGCGGCTCCACCAGCCCCGAGGCCTGCAATTTCGACAAGGCTTCACGCACCACCGTGCGGCTGACGCCATGCTCGCGCACCAGGGTGTTCTCCGAGGGCAATTTGTCCCCAGGCCTGAAGGTGCCCAACAAAATTTGTTGGGTCAGGCTGGAGACCAAGTCATGGGCGCGGCTATGGCCGCGTTTGTGCGTGTGTTCGGGTTCCATGGTGTGAGCCACTTCTAGCTGTACTTGTACGACAAGTTAAACCATAAAAATATTTTTTGCCGTTTTTTCCTGCTACCAATCCCACGCGTAGCCAATCAGTTTTTGCAAGATCGAAGCAAATTGTCATTTTGATAGCTTGTATTTTGCGTATTTGTCGATTTTGTTGATCTTGTCGTACAACTTCGTCGGGCATATGCTCGTCCCACTGCCATGTCAGACAACCCAGACCCGCACAAAAACAATTAGTGGGAGATTCACAAGTGAACGACACCCTCGCTCCGTCTGCGCGGACTGAAGGCGACGCGTTGGCCAGTGCCGTGGCCAAGGTCAAGCGCCACGTCCTGCCGCTGTTCGTCATCATGTTCATCGTCAACTACCTCGACCGCGTCAATATCGGTTTCATCCGACCGCACCTGGAAAGCGACCTGGGCATCAGTGCCGCAGCTTATGGTTTTGGTGCCGGCCTGTTCTTCATTGGCTATGCCTTGTTCGAAGTGCCTTCGAACATGTTGCTGCAGAAGGTGGGGGCGCGGCTTTGGCTGACGCGCATCATGTTCACCTGGGGGCTGGTGGCCACGGCCATGGCCTTTGTGCAGAACGAAACCCAGTTCTACGTACTGCGCTTTTTGCTTGGTGTTGCCGAAGCGGGCTTCTTCCCCGGTGTGATCTACTACTTCACCCGCTGGCTGCCAGGTGCAGAGCGCGGCAAGGCGATTGCCATCTTCCTCAGCGGCTCGGCGCTGGCCTCGCTGATTTCCGGGCCGTTGGCCGGTGCGCTGATGCAGATTCAGGGCCTGGGCATGCACGGTTGGCAGTGGATGCTGTTCATCGAAGGCATGGCCTCGGTGGTGCTGTGCTTCTTCGTGTTCTTCTGGCTGGATTCCAAACCACAGGATGCCAAGTGGTTGAGCCCGGCCGAGCAAGACGCGCTCGTAGCTACCATCGACCGCGAGCAGCGAGAGCGCGAAGCGTTGGGGGCGGTCAAACCCTCGGCCTGGAGCCTGCTGAAAGACCGCCAGATTGTGCTGTTCTGCCTCATCTACTTCTGCATCCAGCTGACCATCTACGCTGCCACCTTCTGGCTGCCGAGCATCATCAAGCGCATGGGCGACCTCAGCGACTTGCAGGTCGGCTTCTTCAACTCGATCCCGTGGCTGATCTCGATCCTGGCCATGTACGCCTTCGCGGCCGGCTCTGCGCGCTGGAAGTTCCAGCAGGCGTGGGTGGCCGGGGCGCTGGTGGTCGCCGCCATCGGCATGTTCATGTCCACCACCGGCGGGCCGGTGTTTGCCTTCGTGGCCGTGTGCTTCGCCGCCATCGGTTTCAAGTCGGCGTCGTCACTGTTCTGGCCGATTCCACAGGGATATCTGGATGCCCGCATCGCCGCGGCCGTGATCGCCCTGATCAACTCGGTCGGCAACCTCGGCGGCTTCGTAGCCCCTACCACCTTCGGTTTTCTGGAGCAGCAGACCGGCTCGATCCAGGGCGGGCTGTATGGCCTGGCGGTGACCTCGGTGCTGGCGGCCATCGCCATCTTCTTTGTACGCACTCGCCCCAAGGGCGCCCCTTCCGATGACCTCAAGGCCCGTTCGGCCCTGGGCCAGACCCACTGATGACTGCGAGACAACAACCATGAATATGCAGACCAATCCCGCCGTCCACACCAGCACCCCGGTGGTCACCGACCTGCGCGTGATCCCCGTGGCTGGCCACGACAGTATGCTGCTCAACCTCAGTGGCGCCCATGGCCCGTTCTTTACCCGCAACGTAGTGGTGCTGCGCGACAGCGCGGGCAACACCGGGCTGGGTGAAGTGCCGGGTGGGGAAAAAATTCGGCAAACCCTGGAAGACGCCCGCAGCCTGGTGGTCGGCCAGCCGATCGGCCATTACCAGCGCGTGCTCAATGCCATGCGCCAGACCTTCGCCAACCGCGACTCGGCGGGGCGCGGCCTGCAAACCTTCGACCTGCGCATTACCGTGCATGCGGTAACGGCCATCGAATCGGCGCTGCTCGACCTGCTCGGTCAGCACCTCAACGTGCCGATGGCGGCATTGCTGGGTGAAGGGCAGCAACGTGATGCCGTGAAGATGCTGGGTTACCTGTTCTACATCGGCGACCGCCAGCAGACCGACCTGGCCTACCGCAACGAAGCCGATGCCGAGAATGACTGGTTCCGCGTGCGCCACGAAAAGGCCCTGACCCCGGAAGCAGTGGTGCGCCTGGCCGAGGCCGCCAAGGCGCGTTATGGCTTCAGCGACTTCAAGCTCAAGGGCGGTGTACTGCGGGGAGAAGAAGAGATGGAGGCGGTAACGGCCCTGGCCGAGCGCTTCCCCGAAGCCCGTATCACCCTTGACCCGAACGGTGCCTGGTCGTTGAAGGAAGCCATTGCCCTGTGCCGCGACAAGCACGACGTGCTGGCTTACGCCGAAGACCCGTGCGGTGCCGAGAACGGTTACTCGGGCCGCGAGGTGATGGCCGAGTTCCGCCGCGCCACCGGCTTGCCGACCGCCACCAACATGATCGCCACCGACTGGCGGCAGATGGGCCATGCAATCCAGTTGCAGTCGGTGGACATCCCGCTGGCCGACCCGCACTTCTGGACCTTGCAGGGTTCGGTACGGGTGGCGCAGATGTGCAATGACTGGGGGCTGACCTGGGGTTCGCATTCGAACAACCACTTCGACATTTCGTTGGCGATGTTCACCCAGGTGGCGGCTGCGGCGCCGGGTGAGATCACCGCGATCGACACCCACTGGATCTGGCAGGATGGTCAGCGCCTGACCCGTGAGCCGCTGCGCATTGTGGACGGGCATGTGCGGGTACCGGCACGGCCGGGGCTGGGGGTGGAGCTGGATGAGGATCAGCTGGCCAAGGCGCATGAGTACTACCGCAACATGGGCCTGGGCGCGCGGGATGACAGCGTGGCGATGCAGTTCCTGATTCCGGGGTGGAGCTTCGATAACAAGCGGCCTTGCCTGGTGCGTTAAGGCTGCCGGCCTCTTCGCGGGCTTGCCTGCGAAGAGGCCATCACCTTTTATCCTGCTTCAAAGAAGGCCCGCGCCATCTCTACAAATGCCTCCAGCACCGGATTAGGGTTATCCCGGCAGTACGCCAAAAATATTTCCGCCTGCTGCTCCATCCCCACCAGGGGCTTGAAGACCACCTGCTCCAGGCGCAGCGCCTGCGCCGAGGCAGGCACCACCGCACACCCCAACCCCACATTGACCAGGCCCAGAATAGAATGCGTCTGCCCCAGCTGGTGCAGGTACTTCGGCTGCACTTCATGCCGCGCAAACAGGTTGGCGATGCGGTCATGGAAGTAGCGCCCTTCGTTGGCGCTGTACATCACGAACGGCTGCTCATCGAAATCGCTCGGCCTGATCCGCTCACGCGGTGCCAGCGCATGCCCGGCGGGCAGGGCGGCGACGAAGGGTTCGCGGTGAATCGGCAGGTACTCCACGCGCGCACTGGGCAGCACCTGGCGCACCAGGCCGACATCGATCAGGCCGGCTTCCAGGTCGTGCACCTGGGTACTGGAAACCCGTTCGCTGAGCACCAGTTCGATGTCCGGCAACGTCTGCCCGGCATGCACGAGCAAGCGCGGGATCATGCTGTAGGCCCCCACCGCCGTGAATCCCAGGGTCAGCCGGCCTGCCTCGCCATGGGCGATGCGCCGTGCCGAGTGGCTGGCCGAGTCGGCGATTTGCAGGATGCGCCGGGCGTCTTCAAGAAAGCTCTGGCCCGCCAGGGTCAGCCGCGCCTGGCGGTTGTTACGCTCAAGCAGCAGTACCCCCAGGGAATGTTCCAGCAGTTGTATCTGCCGGCTCAAGGGTGGCTGGGTCATGTGCAGGCGCGTGGCGGCACGGCCGAAATGCAGCTCTTCGGCAACGGCCACGAAGCAGCGCAACTGGTGCAGCTCCATGATTCAATTCCTGAATTATTCGATCCAGTATCTATATTAGACCTGTATCAATTGCAGGCCTAGCATCGAGTCATGTCTTCGAACTGCCGGATGCTCAACATGAACGAAAACGCCATCGAAGTGCTGCTGACCCAGCCCGTCCCCGAGGCCATCGATGCCCAATTGGTCCGCGCTTATCAGGTGCATCGCCTGTATCAACACCGTGACCCGCAACAGCTGATCAACGACGTTGGCCCACGCGTTCGCGGTGTTGTAACTGGCGGTGCCAAAGGGCTGTCCAATGCGCTGATGGATCAGCTGCCTGCGCTGGAGATCATCGCCATCAGCGGCATCGGTACCGACGCCGTGGACCTTCGCCATGCTGCCAGCCGCGGCATCCATGTCACCACAACACCGGGTGTACTCACCGCCGATGTGGCTGACCTGGCGATGGGCCTGATCATCAACACCTTGCGCCGTATGGGCGAGGGCGAACGGCTGGTGCGCGATGGCTTGTGGGGCACGGTCGAGCTGCCGCTGGCGCGGCGGGCCAGCGGTATCGACCTGGGCATTGTCGGGCTTGGCCAGGTGGGCAAGGCGATTGCCCGGCGTGCGGCGGCATTCGACATGCGCATTGCCTACAACGGGCGGCGTGAACAGCAGGATGCGGGTTACCGCTATGAGGCTGACCTGGTCGAGCTGGCGCGTTCGGTGGACGTGCTGGTGGTCGCCGCTGCTGCCGATGGTGGGCAGGTGTTGGTAACGGCCGAGGTGCTGGAGGCACTGGGGCCGAATGGTTACCTGATCAACGTGGCGCGCGGCAAGTTGGTGGATGAAGACGCGCTGGTCGAGGCATTGCGCGAGCAGCGTATCGCCGGTGCCGGGCTGGACGTGTTCGTCGATGAGCCGCAAGTGCCGCCGGCCTTGCGGGACCTCAACCAGGTCAGCCTTCAGCCGCATCGGGGCAGTGCCACGTTGCAGACCCGGTTGGAGATGGGGCGCATGGTTTTGCACAACCTCGAAGCCTGTTTTCAGGGTGAGTTACCACCGAATCGGGTGGTTTAGCTCAAGGGCCTCTTCGCGGGCACGCCCGCGAAGAGGCCAGTGCAGACAACAAAAGGCCCAAGGGCCACACCTTCTCTTCACAAGAACAATCGCTTCCATCGAGAAGCAAGAGGGTTTACATGAACAGCAAATCCGCCGTCGCCGCACCGCAGGCCGTGGCCGGGGTCGGTCGCCATCGCTTCCTGGTCCTGGCGCTGATCTTCGTCATCACCGTCATCAACTACGCCGACCGCGCCACCTTGTCGATTACCGGCACCGAGGTGCTCAAGGACCTCGGCCTGGACCCGGTCATGCTAGGCATGATCTTTTCCGCGTTCGCCTGGGCCTACGCCCTGGGCCAGGTGCCCGGGGGCTGGTTGCTCGACCGCTTCGGTGCCCGCCGTGTGTACGGCATCAGCCTGATCCTCTGGTCGCTGTTCACGCTGCTGCAAGGGACTGTCGGCTGGATGGGGTTGGCCGGTGTGTCCGCTGCGGTCGCGCTGTTTTCCATGCGCTTCATGCTGGGCCTGGTGGAGTCGCCGGCGTTCCCGGCCAACTCGCGCATCGTCAGTTGCTGGTTCCCCACCCGTGAGCGTGGAACCGCCTCGGCGCTGTTCAACTCGGCGCAGTACATGGCTGTGGTGGTGTTTGCTCCGCTGATGGCGTGGATGACCCATACGCTGAGTTGGGAGCAGGTGTTCATCTGGATGGGGGTGTTGGGGCTGGTACTGAGCGTGGTGTGGTTCCGCCTGTACCACGAACCGCACAGCGCGCCAGGCTTGAGCCGCGAAGAGCTGGATTACATGCGTGAAGGCGGCGCCCTGGTCGACCTGGAAAAGGAACGTAAAGCGACCAAAAGCAAACCGACCCGTGCCGAAGTGATGCAACTGTTCACCAGCCGCAACCTGTGGGCGGTGTACCTGGGCCAGTACTGCATCACGGCGCTGACCTACTTCTTCATCACCTGGTTCCCGATCTACCTGATCAAGGGCCGTGGCATGACCATCATGGAGGCAGGCTGGGTGGCTGCGTTGCCGGCCATCTGTGGTTTCACGGGCGGCATCCTTGGCGGGTTCGTTTCCGATTGGCTGATCCGCCGTGGCGTGCATCCGTCCAGGGCGCGCAAGACGCCGTTCATCATCGGCATGGCGCTGTCCACCAGCCTGGTGCTGGCCAACTATGTGGACGGCAATGCGGCGGTAATCGCCCTGATGACGTTGGCCTTCTTCGGCAAGGGCCTGGCAGCGGTAGGTTGGGCGGTGCTGTCGGATGTGGCGCCGAAGAAGATGGTTGGCCTGTGCGGCGGTGTGTTCAATGGCATCGGCAACGTTGCCGGTATCGTCACCCCGCTGGTGATCGGTTATGTGGTGGCCAGCACCGGCTCGTTCCATAACGCACTCTGGTTCGTGGCCGCCCATGGCGTGCTGGGGATCCTCGCTTACCTGTTGCTGGCCCGACGCTTCGAGCGCACCGGGCAGGCGTAGGCAGACGCCTTGGCAACAGAGGCCCCGGGAGACCGGGGCTTTTTTGTGGGTGCTCAAACGTGGCCAGACCAAGTGGCACATTCAAATGAAAAACAAAAGCTTCAGACGGCCCGATGGCGCGATCGGGCATGCCATTCGCGACATCTGGCGTTAATGGAATTGCCCTGTCGTGATCGAACAGTTCCGGGGCGTTCTCGTGTAATTACCCACAGCCTTACGGGGCTTAAATGAAGCCCGAACCGCAATGACACCTTGCTCTGTGATGCGTGCCAAAGATCAACAACAGCGCGCGAGCAACCTGTCGACTTATTGATTTGAAAGGAGATATTTTCGCCTACGCCTGCCCGTCCATCCTTGTGTCAGCAAAAAGAGAACAACATCAATGAACACCGTGGGATCTGATGGCAACCTTGCACAAGGTTTCAAGCCACGTCATGTAACGATGCTGTCCATCGCCGGCATCATCGGCGCCGGACTTTTCGTAGGCTCTGGCCATGCCATCGCGGCGGCCGGGCCAGCTACCATAATTTCCTATTTCGTGGCCGGGACCCTGGTGGTTCTGGTTATGCGCATGCTCGGCGAAATGGCCGTGGCACACCCTGACACCGGGTCGTTTTCCACCTATGCCGACCAGGCCATCGGCCGTTGGGCCGGCTACACCATCGGCTGGTTGTACTGGTGGTTCTGGGTGTTGGTGATCCCTATCGAAGCGCTGGCTGCCGGGCATGTGTTGAACGCCTGGTTCCCCCAGGTGGACAGCTGGATCTTCGCCCTGGCCTCGGTACTGTTGCTGGCCGGCACCAACCTGTTCAGCGTGGCCAAGTACGGTGAGTTCGAGTTCTGGTTCGCCATTCTCAAGGTAACGGCGATTCTGGGTTTCATCGGCCTGGGCTTTGCCGCGCTGATGGGCTGGTTGCCTAACCGCGAGGTCAGCGGCCTGAGCAGCCTGATGGCCGAGCACGGCGGCTTTACGCCGAAGGGCTGGTCGGCCGTGGTGGGCGCGTTCATTACCGTGATGTTCAGCTTCATCGGCACCGAGGCTGTGACCATCGCCGCGTCCGAGTCCAGCGACCCGTCGCGCAACATCGCCAAGGCTACCCGCTCGGTGATCTGGCGTATCAGCACGTTCTACATCCTGTCGATCTTCGTGATCATCTCGGTGGTGCCATGGAACGACCCGCAACTGGCCGTGGTGGGCTCGTACCAGCGTGCGCTGGAAATCATGAACATCCCCAATGCGGCGTTCATGGTCGACCTGGTGGTCCTGGTGGCCGTGACCAGCTGCATGAACTCGTCGATCTACATTGCTTCGCGGATGATGTACTCGCTGGCCAAGCGCGGTGATGCCCCGGCCTTCCTCAACAAGACCTCCACGGTTGGCGTACCGCGTGCTGCAGTGTTTGGCAGCACCCTGATCGGCGCGGCCATCGCCATCCTCAACTACTTCGCGCCGAAGGGCGTGTTCGAGTTCCTGCTGGCCAGCTCTGGCGCCATCGCCCTGCTGGTGTACATGGTCATCGCCATCTCGCAGCTGCGCATGCGCCGCCGCCTGGAGCGGGAGAACACCGAGCTGAAGTTCCGTATGTGGCTGTTCCCGTACCTGACCTGGGCGGTGATCATCTTCATCGCCGGGGCGCTGGCGGTGATGATGTACACGCCTGAGCACCGGGCGGAAGTGAGTTCGACATTGGGCCTGGCGATCGTGATTTCCTTCCTGGGGATCGTGACTTCGCGCGGCCATGCGCAACCGGTGGGGGCGCGTTCGATGGGGTGATTGAGTTCACCTGGCTGTAAAACAAAGGGCACCTGTGGATGGGGGCCCTTTGTTTTTTTGAATTTGTCCAGGATGCGGCAGTTTACGATCTATATCGAGGTGATGAGAAAGTGTCAGCACTGCTGACACAGTTGTCCTGGAGCCACAACCTCATCATTCTTGGGTAGTGCAAGCAGCATGATGAGCGTGAGTTTTAAGCACGCATGGCCATACAGGAACATTGGTCATACACCGCATTTCACGCCTTCCACATAGCGCTTTACCGCCGGTGCTTTTTCGTAACGCCTGTGAAGCAGGCTGAGCCAAGAGCTGGCCTGGCAATCGACGATACGGCGGTAGTTCACCTGTGGCAGGTTGATGCGCTGCACCACCGATTCTGGGACCACTGCGACACCTTGCCCGAGCGATACCAGCGTAATCACCGCCACCAGGCTGCCGGGCTGCGGGCCAAGGCGGGGAACGAACCCACCCTGTGCCGCCACCTTCAGCGTGCCGGAAATCTGCTCCGGCAGGATGAAGGTTTCATTGGCCAGGCGTGCGGCCGGAACGTGCGGCACTTCGTTGATGCGTGAGCTGGCGGGCAGGGCGAGAACAAAGCCTTCCTGATGCAACGCGATGGCATCAAGTTCTTCCGGCAACTCCATTGGCGAGCGCACATAGGCCAGATCGAGCAGGCCATCGCGAACCATGCCGGGCAATTCGGCCATGGGCAGTTCGCGGATGTTCAGGCGCACGCCGGGGCAGGTTTCGCTGTAGCGGGCGACTTGCTGCTGGAGCATGCCAGAGTAGGCGGCTGAAGCCACATAGCCCAGTTCGATGCGCCCGCTTTCACCACGGGCGGCCCGTTGTGCGCCCAATTGTGCGGCGTCGAACTGGCGCACGGCGTGCTCGGCCTCGATCAACAAGGCTTGGCCGGCAGCGGTCAGGTTGACCTCCCGCTGGTTGCGTTCGAACAGGCGTACGCCCAGCTCACGCTCCATGTCCTGAATCTGCCGGCTGAGGGTAGGCGGGGCGATGCCCAGTTGCTCGGCGGCCCGGGTGAAATGGCCGTGGCGGGCAACGCAGAGAAAATAGCGGAAATGGCGGATTTCCATGGGTGTTACCTACAGGGTAATGACGCAGGCCCCCTGGGCTAACAAGGCCTGGGGTTGGCGGCGTTATGGTGAGGCCAACACTACAAGGCTGGCGCTGCGGCGACCAGCCCGCATCTGGAGCCTGCCATGCCTGCCCCCTCTGCACGCTTTACCCTGCTCACTGCCTCCCTGGTCTGTGCGTTGATCATCCTCGACACCAACATTGTCGCCGTCAGCCTGCCCAGTATCGCCCGTGACCTGTCCGGCTCGTTCGCCGATATCGAGTGGGTGGTCAGTGCCTACTTGCTGGCCTTCGCCGCCTGCCTGCTGCCTGCCGGCAGCCTGGCCGACCGCTTCGGCCGGCGGCGCATGCTGCTGCTTGGCCTGGCCCTGTTCGGCATCGCTTCGCTGGCCTGCGGTGCGGCGCCCAACCTGCTGTTCCTCGACCTGGCCAGGGCCGCCAAGGGGATTGGTGCCGCGTTGCTGCTGACTTCGGCCCTGGCGGCGATCGGCAACCGCTTTCATGAACCCCAGGAACGCATGCGTGCCTGGGCCTTCTGGGGGGCCTGCATGGGCGCCACCATCACCCTGGCGCCGCTGCTGGGTGGCGTGATTGCCAGCACCTTGGGCTGGCGCTGGATCTTCTACATCAACCTGCCGTTGGTGGCATTGCTGGCGGTGATGGTCTTGCGCAGTGTCGAGGAATCTCGCGACAGCGCCGCCGCGCGGCTCGACCCTTGGGGCAGCCTGACCTTCGCCGGCAGCCTGGGCTACCTGATCTGGGCGATGATCGATGCCAACCAGGTGGGCTGGGGCAGCGCGCAAACCCTCGGTCGACTGGTGATCAGTGCCTTCCTGTTCGGCCTGTTCATCATGGTGGAGCGCAGCCAGACGCGGCCGATGATCGACCTGCAGCTGATGCGTAGCGGGCGTTTCGTTGGTGCCTTGCTGGGCATGTTCGCCTACGCAGCCTGCGCCCAGGTGATGATGACCCTGCTGCCGCTTTACTTGCAGAGCGGCTTGCAACTGTCACCCTTGGCGGCTGGCGCAGGCATGTTGCCATTCGCCATCGCCATGCTGCTGACACCGCGCTTGGGTATGCGCCTGGCTGCCCACATGAGCCCGGCGCAAATATTTGCACTGGGCCTGGTGCTGGTGGGCACGGGCAACCTGCTGTGTGCCTGGGCCACGCGCCACGGCGGCTATGGCGCATTCGCCCTGGCCAGCCTGGTGCTGGGCGCGGGTGCCGGCCTGCTGAATGGCGATACACAGAAGAACATCATGGCGTGTGTGCCGCGTGAGCGAACCGGCATGGCCTCGGGGTTGAGTACCACCATTCGGTTTGGCGCGATCGTGCTGGCCATTGGCGTGCTCGGCGGTGTCCTGGCTACGCGCAGCGGGCAGTTGCTGCACGCATCCATGGCTGCTGTAGCCCCCGCGCAAACGGGCCAGGTTGCTGCGATGGCCGCGCGGGTTGCCGCAGGGGACTTGCAGGCAGCGCTGGCGTTGATCGACCCGGGGTTACGTGAAGCAGTAGCTCCCGTTGCGCGGCAGGCCTTCATGGGTGGTTTTCAGGCCGTGTTGCAGGTTGCGGGTGTTGCCGCGCTGTTGTTTGCGGTGTTGGTTGGCGTGCTGCTGAACCGCCCGCTGCCCACCCGGCAGGACGTGCTGATAGTGTCGTAAAATAAATGAGGTGATTTCTCATTCTCGTCCGGCCTGTAAACAAGGCCGGATTACAGGCCGCCCCGCCGACCCCCTACGGAGCGAGAGAATGAGTTCTACCCCGGTTTCACAGCGCCATCCTTTGAGCCGTGCTGTGCACGCTGCTTTCCTGGGCCTGGTTGTCAGCAGCGCTGCGTTGCCTGCGCTTGCGCAAGCTGCAAACGCTGAGCACAACAACCAGGTCCAGCAATGGAACATTCCTGGCGGCCCGCTGGCGCCGGCGCTTGACCACTTTGCGCGCCAGGCTGATATCAGCCTGTCCTACGATGCACAGAGCATCGCCAACCGCAACACGGCGGGCGTGCAGGGTACGCTGGGCACGTCGGCTGCACTCTCGTCGTTGTTGCAGGGGACCGAGCTTCAGGCTGAGCAGCAAGGCCCGGGTGCCTATCTGGTGGTGCCGCAGCCAAAACCTGCCGGCCCGCTGGAGCTTGGTGCGACTGAGGATTACCGCCTGGCGCCCATCATCATCAACGCCAAGGTCAAGGCCAGTGCCGATGACGACATCAACTCGGTGGTTGCCAAGGAGCTTTGGGTAGGTGGCAAGGTAGCGACCAGCATCCTCAACACACCAGCTTCCGTGTCTGTGGTCACCAACAAGGAAATGCAGCAGCGCAGTGTGAGCACCACGGAAGAGGCGCTGCAATACACCCCTGGCGTGGTCAGCGACTTCTACGGCTCGGATGACCGCAACGACTACTTCCAGATCCGCGGCTTTCAGGCCACCACGTACCGTGACGGCCTGACCTTGAGCTCGATGCGGGGTGTGCGCGAAGACCCTTACGCCTACGAGCGCATCGAAATTCTGCGAGGCGCCAACTCCACCCTGTTCGGCCCGGCAGACCCGGGCGGCTCGTTGAACTTCGTGACCAAACAGCCGCGCTTCGAAAGGTTTGGCCAGGGTTACGTGACCTACGGCTCCTATGACCATGCCGAGACCGGCATCGATGTGGGCGATGCCCTGAACGACGAACAGACTTTAGCGGGCCGCTTCACTGCCAAAATGCAGAACAGCGACCGCGAGTACGACCATTCGCAGGACGACAGCCGCTTCGTGATGGGCGGGCTGACCTGGGCACCTACCGACTTCACCTCGGCCACAGTGATCCTCGATTACCTGAAGACCAACAGCTCGCCAAACAGCGGTGGTTACCCTCTGGACAAGGAATACGATCGCAGCGACTTCTACGGCGAGCCCGGCTACAACTTCCACGATGTCGAGCGCACCAGCCTCAGTGGCAACATCACCCACGACTTCGATAACGGCTTCACGCTGCGCGGTAACCTGCGCTACAGCGAATTAAGCGATGACTTTGGCTATGTCTACCTGAGCGACAGCGCTTCGCGGGTGGGTACCACCATCCCGCGCTATGTGTTCGGAACTGACAGCGATGCCGATCAGCTCAACGGCAACCTGATGCTGCAATACGACGCCCAGTTCGAGCACATCGACAGCAGCACCCTGGTGGGTGTGGAGTACCTCGATTCGACCACCAGACAGAGTTCCGTCTACAGCCTGGCGCCCTCCATCGATATCGCCAACCCGGTATTCACCGGCGTGCCGGGCGGCGTTACGCCCTACACCCGCAAGAAAAACGACGCCACCACCAAGGCCGTGTTCCTGCAGCAGAACCTGTCCTTCTATGACCGCCTGATCGCAACAGCGGGTGTGCGTAATGACTCCATGGACCTGTCCAGCACGGAGTACGTCGGCGGGGTGAACAAGCAAAGCGACAACTTCTCTGAAACGTCCTACCGTGGCGCGCTGACGTACATCGTCAACGATGAGGTTTCCACTTACGTGAGCATGGTGGAGTCGGTTTCGCCTCCGCAGGTTGGCGTAACGCCGCAGACCGGCAGGCAGTACGAAGTGGGCGTGAAGTACTCGCCACTGGGCATGGACGCGTTGTTCTCTGCTGCCGTTTATGACCTGACCCAGGAAAACGTCACCATCGCCGTCGTGCTGCCGAGCGGCATCATCGAGCAGCAGACGGTGGGTGAGTCGCGTGCACGTGGCCTGGACCTGGAAGCCAAGGCGCAAGTTACGCAAAACCTCAGCCTCATCGGTGCCTATTCCTACATGGAAACGGAGGTGCTGCGCGGTGCGCTGTATGACGGTACTTCGCTCAAGGGCAAGGAATTCACCGTGGCGCCGAAGCATACGGCTTCGCTGTGGAGCTACTACGACATTGCCAACACGGATGTGAGCGTTGGTCTGGGGGCTCGGTACGTGGGTGGCTATTACATGGATGCTGCCAACACCAAGAAAAGCGACGGCACCACACTGTTTGACGCGGCGCTGAACTACAAGATTGCCAAAGGGACGGACCTTGCGCTGAATGTGAGCAACCTGTTTGACGAACAGCATGTGGTGGGGTCGGGGACGGCGAACTACTACAACCCGGGGCGGGAGGTTACGGCCAAGTTGAGTTATCGCTGGTAAGCCGAGGGGCAGTGCTTAGCGCCCGCAACGTGGCGAGCATTGCCCCTGCTCCCGACATCCGGGCGTTAGTACTTCATCAACCACGGGTCCAGCGCCTGGAGGTTGCTGACCACCAGTTGCTGGGCTTCGGGCAGTATCGCCATGTTGCGGTGGTCGATCTGATACCGCTGCAATACGTACTTCACCAACGCCCTGCGGCTGGGCACCACCAATTGCCCATCCGTCATGCCGAAGTCAATTTCAATGATTGCCTTCTGCGCCGCGTTCAAGCGCCAATCAGGCTCGAAGATGATTGGCACCTCGACATTCCAGTCTTCATCCTGCTCGCGGGTGTTCGGCGAGGCGTCGAGCAAGTCTGGTTGCCCGCGCAGTCGGCTGAGGACGAAGTCGCGGTACTGGCCGTTTTTTTCACAGTAAGCCCGTACGTGCCAGCGCATGCCGGTGTACACCAGCGTGTGCGGGGCGATCAGGCGCACCTCGACGTTGGGGGTGTTGAAGGACACGTATTCGGTTTCCAGCCGCCGGCCTTCACGGCAGGCCTTGAGCAAGGGGCGCAGCACCTCGGGCCGAATGGGGCGGTCAGGCACCTCCAGCACCCGGGTGTGCGCATAAGCCAGCGCCAGCCCGTCGATGTGCGGCGCGCGTTCATTGTTCTGGTACAGCAGGTGTAGATAGGCGCTGGCGCTGTTGTCGATGAACAGCGGTTCGAACTGTTCGCTCGGTACATAGCCCTTGATCTGCTTGTCATACGTCAAGTTTTCGGGCGCATGTTCGGTGATGTAGGTATTGATGTCCTTCGACGCCTGCTGGCGGCTGATGCCAAAGCTCTGCATCAGGTGGCCCGTGGTCAGCCGGCCTTCCCACCAGGCAACGGTTTCGATCAGGCGATAGCGAAGTGCCAGGTCCCAGCGTACCTGCTCGATGGATTGCTTGCGTTTCATACCCTCTCCATGTGCGCGATTACTTTACCTGTATAAGTCTACATTCTGGACGTGTAGTTATGCATTACATATCTTTGGCTCGTCTTCGGAATACATCGGGGGCTGCAAAGGATATGAGCATGACAATGCCGGAAGTGGTTGCGACGGGGGCCCTGGTGGCGATGGGGATCATTCTGCTGGTGCTGATTCAGCAGGGGTTGAGGCTGGGGGAGCTTGGCAAGAAGGTACAGCACTGCCAGAAGGATTTGCGCTGGTTGCAGATTTGGGAGATGGAGAACCGTGAGCTGAGGGCGGCGGTGCGGGCGGAGCGGGAGCATGTGGCGCAGTTGCGGCGCAAGGTGGAGTTGTTGCAGGGGGTGATGCCGGTTGGGCAGTGATGCTTGGTAACGTTCTATAGGAGTAGGCATTCATGCCGATAAAACCAAAGCCCTTCACGCTGGTGTGTGAAGACTGCAACTGGAAGAAGACTATCGCCCCGCGTAGCGATGCATTGAGGCCGAGTGAATGGTTTATGGTGTGCCCGCGGTGCGGTAGCACCGATTTGAAGATGCGAGCGGCGGGGTGGCTGGAGGCTGCTGTAGCGGAGTTTTTGGCGCGGCGAGGGGCTAGCTGAATAGCGGGCAAGGAAGACGTTGGGAACGGCGGTGTGCGTCCGCTTGGTGACCAGCCGTGTTTGTAGTGTGCCCGCTGCATGCAGCGGGCATCTGAGGCGGGTTAGCTCAACCTTTTGAATTCGGCGTCGATGGCTTCTGCCTCATTGCGCCATGCCAGGAACCGCTGCTGACGGACACGGCTTTCATCTACGTTGGCCTGAAGTTCCTGGCGGCGCGAATTGAGCTGCAGGTAGTCGGGGAAGAACTTTTCTTTGAAGCTTTCGGAGTTCACCAGGTCAAGGAAGTCCTGACGCTGTTGTTCGAAGTTGCTGACGATGTTCGCAACAGACTTCTTGAATGCCTCTTCGCGCTTGTATTGCTCCCAGCTATCCCAGGCTTCGAGCGCTACGCCTACGAAGGCCAGGGCCCCGTTGGCACCTTTGGCGAATTTCACAGCACCCCACGGCTTGAACTTCAGGTATTTGCCGATATCCATGCCTACCGTCTTGGCGATTGTCGTGATGCCATCGCGCGCGGCCAATACCGTAGTGTTGCTGATAAGGTTGCCTTTGAGCACATGGTTGATGCCTTGTTTGCCCAGTGTCTTGACCGTGGTATTGAAGTGGTTGACCTCGCTGTCGAAGCCAACTTGCATCTTTTCAACTTCGAGCGTGATCGATTGGGTCTGGCGGCTGAATTCGTTTTGCAGGCGGGTGGACACGATGATGCCTTCAGTACCGATTTCACGCTCGAAAAAGTCGCCGAAGGTTTCCAGGCTGGAACCTTTGGCTTGAAGAATCAAGTCAGAGAAGTAGCGCGTGGCGAAGTTGCGCAGGCTGATGCGCGCCTCTTCGATCTGCTGCCCGGTCACGGCCAGTTGATTGACCAGACGCGTGTTGAGTTCTTCAAGCCGGCCAACTTCCTGGGCAACCTTCTCGTCGTTCTCGATGGCAACAGGCAGTTGGTTGTTGAGCACATCTCGGATTACGCTGGCGCGCATCTCGTTGGCCAGTGCGGCGCTGCCACCGTTCTGCTGGATCTTGCCAGTGGTGGCCGTCTGCAAGGTAGCGATATGCGACAGCTCCTTGAACTGCTCAAGGTTGGCAAGCCAGTGCTCCACGCCCATGTCGAAGGGGTTGGCAGCGACTGCGACGATGGACAGTTCGGCTTCTTCCTGATCGGTCAGTCCGATCTGTTCGCGAAGGCGACCTGCCACGTTCTTGCGTTTTACCTGTAGGTTGGACTGGTAGTCCTGCTCGTCCTCTACATCGGCAACTTCATCGAAACGACTGAGGACGAAAACGGTACGGGGCAGAAGGTCCAAGGTGCGGAACAACCAGGTCAGGTCATCCTTGTGGCTTTCCTTGATGGGGTTGGTCGAGTTCATCACGTAAAGCACCAGGTGCGATTCGCTCACGTACTTTTTGGTGATGTCCTTGTACTTTTCGATGGTGTGCGTTTCGGCATTCTCCTGTTGCTTGAAACCAAACAGCCCGGGGGTGTCGATCAGCACGAAGTCTTCGCCGACCTCGTAGACTTTCACCTCATTGGAAGACTCCTGGTGGCTGATCTTCATGCTCGACCTGTCCAGTTTTTCCATCCAGGCCGCCGCAATGGAGGTTTTGCCTTCCGAGAAGCCGCCAATCAACGCGACCTTGAGTTTTTCACCGGACATGCTGTTGATGACATTCTGCAGCTTGCTGATTAACGCAGGGTCAATCGGTATACCCGCCTGTGCGCCCTGTGCGAGAAAACCTTGCAGCCTGTCGAGCAGTGTCAGCGCACTTGTCTGTTGGGCCTTGAATGTCTTTAGGGTGTTTTCCATTACAGATTTCCTGCGATTTCAATTTGGCGAGAGAGGATTTTCAGGCGGTTGGTCGAGCGAGACAGTGTGTTCACCTGGTTGGCAGCCTGTTTGGCCGGAGCTTCCAGCGCAAGGTCGAGTTGCTCGATCGTCCCTTGCATATCCTCCAGGGCGCTATCAAGGCTCTCGCGCAACGTGTCGCTCAGTTGCTCGGTGGCGCTGCGCAGGTTTTTATCAGTGGCCTGACGCTGCTGTGACTTCTTGTAGTCCTTGTCGATTGCGCTCCAAAGCGCTTTGCCGACCGCGATCAGGAAGGTAAGTGCTGCCCCACCCGCGACCCACAGGCTGGCACCGCCAGTGAACGGTGCTGCTGCGATCCCCACAAGGCTGGCCAGCAATCCCATGACCTTGATGCCGTTATCGATTTTTATGTTGAGGTTGAAATGCTCGTTGAAGCGCAAGCTACCCAGCTTTGCGTAGCTTGTGGTCAGCTCTTGAGCATGTTTTTCGAAGCGTTTGAGAATATCTTCGGCCGCCTTTTGGAACTTGCCAACTTCAGCGTTCACGGCGTCGGGCAGTTTTTCGCTCAGCTGATGCTTCTGGTCTTCGAGTGCTTCGGCCAGGGCGCTTTTGAAAGCGTCGTTGCTGATATTTTCTTCGATCTGCGCATACACACTGTTACGCACGTTGCTGGCGAACGTGTCGATCAAGGTTTCGCCACTGGATTCCAAGCGTTTTTTCAGCGCTTGGAAGCTACTGTTCAGCTGGCTTTTGGCACTTTGCTCTTCTTGAGAGAGCTTTCTCGACAGCGCGCCCAAGGTTTGCTGCACGCCTGAAAGCGTCGTGGTGGTCTGGTTAAGCACATCATTGGCTTTGTTGAAGTTCGCCCGGACGATCTTGGCTTTGCCGTTATGGATTAACCGGTCGCCGAGCAGTTGCAGGAAGGCGCGCAGTCGTGACTTTTCCAGCAACTCGTCAGCGCCGAAGTCTTCAAGCGCTTTGCTGCGCCGTTTGGCATTCTGTGACCCCGGCGCGAGGTGATCGGTTGAAGCAAGAAATGCTGGCAGCGCGCTTAGCGGGAACACCTCCTGATAGTGTTTGCCAAGCTGTTCGCCCATCTTCTCGTCAAGCCCGGTAAGGCTGATGCGTTCATCGTCGGAGATCAACGGTCGGTTACCCAGGGAGTGCTTGGGGCTGGTAATTTTCTTGTTGAAAATGGTCCAGACCTCGGTTTGTGCCCCCAGGTGATGCTTGATTTTCTCCAGTGTGCCTTGATGCTGCCCATCGCCCGTTTGAGGGGGGGCGGGCTGGTTGGTGACATAGAAAACGGCGTGAGCGGTTTGCACCGCGCGCTCAATCTGGTCGAGTACCAAGCCTTCCTTTCCTTCGATACCTGGTACGTCCAGCAACGCGAATGGCTGGCCGTCCAGCTCGAACTCATAGCGCTGTGTCGTTCGGGTGTAGTCGGCTTGGCCGTCACCGATGATTTCACCATCGGCATGGAGCTGCAGTTGGGCCACCAAGTCCGCCAATTGGCTTTCATTTTCAAGGCGCTGCTGCACAAGTGCCTGATGCTGTTGTGTTGCCTGTGTCTGCTGGGTGGCAAGCGCCGCACAGGCTTGGTCACGTGCTGTCGTTACCTCTACCAACTGCCGTTCCAGCGTAAGGCGCTCTTGGCTTGTCTTCTGCTGTTCGGCGTTAAAGGTCGCGGCAGCGCTATCGCGTGCTTGAGTGGTTTCGGTCAGCGACGCGGTGGCTGCATTCAGCTCGAGCTCTTCCGGCATTTTTCTGAACAGGCCCAAGAGCGTTTGCCAGAGCGAGGCGGTACTTTTGCGTGTGGCGAGCAGCGTATGCAGTCGGGTGACGGCCGATAATGCGTCCTTGTGCGCTTGCTCGTGTTGTTCAAGTGCAGCGCCAAGCCGTTGAGTCAGCTCATTGGCTTTTGCATTGGCTTGGTCGAGGGCGCTTTGGGCCTCGCTGAACGGCAGTTCAAACTGCTGCCTCGTGGCATTCAGCTGTTGCGTCAGTTCACCAAGGCGCGCTTCGGCCTGCTCGATGTCCTGTTGCAGGCGCTGCAGGTTTTCTTCCGTCACCCCATATTGCTCGCGCAGCTTGCGGAATGCCTGCTGGCTGGCCCGCTTGCCAGGCTCCTGAAGCAGGATGCGCAAGGTTTCGATAAGGGTGGATTTGCCCGCGCCGGTTTCGCCGTAAAAGGCGATGGTGAACGTGTTCCACTCTGCGTTCTTTTCCAGCTCGGCGAGTCGTTCATACAGCGCGGTGCGATGCTGGCCAAGACGCTGGAGCGCCTCTTCGCGTGCCTGGTTCAAGGCTTCGTCGTCCGAGGCATTTTTCAGCTCAGCGATGATGAGTGACAGTTCATCGTTGATTTGCTGGTAAACGTCACGTGGGCTGTTCAGTTCAAGTTTCATCGTGTTTGCTTTGGCGGGTTGTGTAAGCACGCGGGTTGGCTTATTGGCGTGAGCGGATGGTTGAGCGGGCGCCGGGGAAGGCGGCAGGCCTGCTTTGAAACGTGATTTGCTCAACACCTCGGGCAGCCGCTCCCAGTAATCGGTGTGGCCGAAGTCTTCCATCTCGATGCTTTCGAAGTGCTCGACCTCGTTACGCCCCAAGCAGGTTTCACCCACGTTCAGCAGCAGGGTCTTGTCTGCTTTCGAATAGGCATTGATCAATCGCCCCTGAAGCACGCCGCGCATCTTGCGTGCTTCGATGGCCGTGACCTCGACCGCAGCTGCCATCAGCAACACATCGTTGATGGCCAACTGCTGCCGTTTGGAGAAGTTTTTGAGGGTACTGATGACCAGCCGGCCACCTAGCGAGTGGCCGATCAGGTTGATGCTCTTGATGTGGGGATGGTGGCTGCTCAGGTACGCCTGAAGCTGGTCCAGCAACACCGCGCCCATGCTTTCCGCGCGTGCACGGGCCTGGGTGAAGTTGCCCATCCGATCCTTGGCGAGCGTTCCCACAAGACCTAGAGAGCCCATGGAGGCACCGGTAAAGGCCGCGCCGGCATTCAGGCCTGCTGCTGCAAGCTTCCAGGCTGAGGATTTGTCGAACCGAAAGATGTGATTCGAAGGCCAGAACGCGAAGATGTTGGTGTAGTGCGTTAACTGCTCGGGAATTCTGTCGAGCAGGAGCTGCTTGTCTTCATCGGTATGCCCGGCGCTGTAGCCGTGGATGAAGATGTTGGCTTCTGTGGTGCTGGAGCCGGCAGAGCGTGCGCTTTGGAAGCGAAAAGGTTGGGGCATGGGTACTACTCCTTATCCACGGTCATGCGGCTTTGCGAGTAGCGCCTGTGGGGAGAAGTGGTGCGCGTGCTTTGGGGACAGGTGCCTGAGGAGGGAGTACCTGGGGTTGGGCATCGCTACGTCCTTGTCTTGTTGAACGGGGTGGCGATTGTTGACGCCATTTATGTGGCGAATTTACCTTGTTTTGATGGCGGTTTGCCATGGTTGTGGGGGGTAAGGCTCGGGCAGGGGGAATGCAGAGGGGGTAGTGATGCAGTTGGGTGGGCTTCGCGCTGAAGGTGGCAAGAATGGTTGAGCGGCGCGCGGTAAGTGCCGGGGGAAGCTGAAATGAAAGGCTATCCTTATGTTGAATATCAGAAATCTGAGGTTCGATATTTTCATGGAATGCCATTTGGAATAACGCGTTCGTCGTTCGCCCTAGTGCGGGGTTGTGCTTTAGTGATTGCTACACTGCCTTAGTGGATCAAGGGCTGATTGAGGATGCCGCTCACTCCCTCGAGAGCCCAGCGCACATTGAATGCATTGAACAAGCGCGCGGCATTGCGCATGTCAGCCTGCCTGGCTAAATGCTAGTATTCGCCTCGGTATTTAGCCGGAGGAACAGGGATAGTGTCGAGTAAGCAGCGTGCCTTGATATGCTGGGTGGGCGGCAACGATCTGAAAGCTGTAAGCGGGGATGAGATCGGACCGATCATGTCGACGTTAACGGCGGAAAAGTTTGATCGAGTTGATCTGCTTTGTTCGTATCCACCGGATCGTGTTGAGCCCTATCTTGCATGGCTCCGCAAGCGTGTTGATCTTCCCGTCCAAGCTTACCATGAGACTTTGAGTTCTCCAGTTCACTTTGGAGACATCTATCAGTCCGCAAGCAAGCATTTGCAGCGTTTGTTTGCTGCTCGCATGGATCTGTCAATTTTGCTCAGCCCAGGTACACCTGCCATGCAGGCAGTGTGGATACTGCTGGGCAAAACCAGCTATCCCGCCACCTTTTACCAATCCTCGCTTGAGCAAGGTGTGCAGCAGGTAGATGTGCCGTTTGAAATTGCGGCCGAGTACTTGCCTGCCGCCAGCGGCATGACGAGTAGTAAGCTGCTGCGATTGGCAGACCACGACGCGCCAGGCAACGCGGCGTTCGATAGCATTGTCACGCAAAGTGCACGGATGACGATGCTCAAAGCGCAAGCGAATGTACTTGCGCAAAAGCAGGTCCCTGTCTTGATCTACGGTGAAACTGGAACGGGTAAGGAGTTGTTTGCCAGAGCCATCCACAATGCCGGCCCCCGTTCCGCTGCCCCTTTCATCGCCGTCAACTGCGGAGCAATAGTCCCGGAACTCATCGACGCTACCTTGTTTGGTCATCGCAAAGGGGCGTTCACTGGTGCGATTGAGAGCCGAGACGGGGTGTTCCAGCAGGCACACGGTGGCACATTGTTCTTGGATGAGTTCGGTGAGCTGATGCCAGATGTGCAAGTGCGGCTGTTACGGGTACTGCAGAGCGGGACCTTTGTTCCGGTTGGCGCAAGCCAGGAGCAGAAGGTGGATGTGCGATTGATCACGGCGACTCATCGAAACCTCATGCAGGAAGTGGCGCATGGGCGATTCCGTGAGGATCTGTTCTACCGGATAGCCGTTGGGGTTATTCACTTGCCGCCGCTGAGAGAGCGGGAAGGAGATCTGTTCCTGTTGGCCGACACGCTGCTTGCCAGCTTGGCCGAGCAAGACTTTTCGTTGGCAGGTAAGAAAATTTCCGCTGAAGCAAAGAAACTTATCTTGAGCCACCCTTGGCGTGGCAACGTTCGCGAACTTCAATCTGTGCTGCTTCGTGCCGCCTTGTGGAGTCAGGGCGATGTCATTGATGGGGCGGATATCGACCAGGCGCTGTTCCAGTTCCCTCAGGATTATGTGGACATTTGTTCCCGCGATGTTTCTCAAGGTATTGATTTGCAAGGGATAATTTCAGAGCTTGCCAATGGCTACCTGCGTAAGGCGCTGGCGCTGACGGGCCGTAACAAGACGCGAGCCGCCAGTTTGCTGGGCTTGAAAAGCCAGCAGACACTCAGTAATTGGATGGAAAAGTACGACGTCGAATAAACATTGGCATGGTCTTCGCTATAAGACCGACATGGATAAGATCGCATATATGAAATCTGTCAATTTCGAATTCCTCCGACCTGGCAACGAGTTGCTGGCAAATCTCGCTGGCTTGGCGGAGGCCGTACTTCACGTCGACCCGGGCAGTGCGCTCACGCGACTTCGTAGCTTTGCCGAAGAGATGACCAAGGCTATCTATAAGCATGAAACACTGCCCCGTGTGCCGCAGGCCACCTTTTACGAGCTGGTTAAGGATCCGGTCTTTGTCGACTGTGTAAGCAAGCCGCTGGTTTACCAGCTCAATTTCCTGCGTATTCAGGGGAACGACACCGCGCATGGAGGGGAAGGTGACCTGCGCAATGCGCAACAGGCCCTGAAGACGGCGTACCAACTGGCCATGTATATGGCTATGAAATATCAGGGCACCACTCAGGCAGACATTCCTGAGTTTGCTGAGGTGCAGGACCCGACGGCGACTTTGGCCACGTTGCAAAAGACCGTCGCTACCTATCAAAAAGAGCTGAATCAGCAGCAGGAAGAGCTCCAGCGCGTGATGGACAAGCTGGAGCAAGAGCGAACCCGTAACATCGACAAGCTGGAGCGCCCAGCAGATGCCGAGCTGCACGTGCGCCAGCAGCAGAGCCAGCAGGTTGCCGACAGCCTGCAATGGGACGAGGCGAAGACGCGGGCTTTGCTCATCGACGCCATGTTGCTTCAGGCTGGCTGGGACATCAGTAACCCTGAACAGGTCGGCCGCGAGGTGGAGGTCGACTTCCAAGGTAATACCTCCGGGAAGGGACGTGCCGATTACGTGCTTTGGGGGGACGACGGTCAGCCGTTGGCGGTAATCGAAGCTAAGCGGTCTGGCAACGTCAGCCTCCAGGCAGGGCGTGAACAAGCACGCATGTATGCCAACGGATTCGTGAACATGGGCATGCGGCGCCCGGTAATCTTCTACAGCAACGGCTACGAGACTTTCGTCTGGGACGACAAGCAGTACAACACCTATCGCCCGGTGTATGGTTTCTACAGCAAGAGCAGCCTCGAATACTTGGCCTACCAACGCCAGTACCGTATTGCCGAGCTTGAGCAGCATAACCCTGAATTGAAAATTGCCGACCGCCCCTACCAGATCGAGGCGATCAAGACCGTTGCTGCGCATTTTCAGAAGCAACGTCGCAAGGCTCTGATCATTCAAGCTACCGGTACAGGAAAAACTCGTGTTGCCATTGCCCTGGCTGAACTGCTGCTACGTACCAGCTGGGCTAAGCGTGTGTTATTTCTCTGTGACCGCAAGGAACTGCGAGTCCAGGCTGACGACGCGTTCAAGCAGAATTTGCCCAGCGAGCCGCGCTGCGTCATTGGCGAAACCAACAAAGTGGATCAGACAGCGCGCATCTACATCGCTACCTATCCAGGGATGATGAACCGCTTTTCCCAACTCGATGTAGGTTTTTTCGACCTGATCATCGCCGACGAGAGTCACCGCAGTATTTACAACAAGTACCGTGATCTATTCGATTACTTTGATGCTCTACAGGTTGGCCTCACCGCTACGCCAGTGAAGTTCATAAGCCGTAATACCTTTGACATCTTCGACTGCGAGATCACCGACCCTACCTTCGAATTCGGGCTGGACGCAGCCATCAACAACGATCCACCTTATCTGGTGCCGTTCCGCGTCAAGGATCTAACCACTGATTTTCTACGTGATGGCATCCATTACAGGGATCTGAGTGACGAGCAGAAGCGCCAGCTAGAAGAGGACCTTGGCGAAGAGGAAGCTAAGCGCACTACCGTTGCTGGTAAGGATATTGGTCGCAAGATTTTCAGTGCGGATACTGATCGAATCATTCTGGAAAACCTGATCAACAACGGCATCAAGGATGAAACTGGCTCTTTGGTCGGCAAGACCATCGTCTTCGCCCAGCGGCAGGACCACGCCGAGCACCTGGAGAAGCTCTTCTGTAAGCTCTACCCGCAATATGGCGCTAAGGTCTGCAAGGTGATCCACAACGGAATTGCGCATGTGGACACTCTAATCAAGGAATTCAAGAAACCGGACAACGACTTTCGCATTGCCATTTCGGTAGACATGCTGGACACAGGTATCGACGTGCCAGAAGTGGTCAATCTCGTTTTCGCCAAGCCGGTAAAGTCTTGGGTGAAATTTTGGCAGATGATTGGCCGAGGCACACGACTGCGACCCAACCTATTCGGCCGTGGCAAGGACAAGGAAGAGTTCCTGATCTTCGATCACTACGGAAACTTCGACTTCTTCGAGCAGGAGTACCAGGAGCCGGAAGACACAGGCGGAAAGTCCCTTCTGCAGACCACCTTCGAGGCTCGCCTTGGATTGGCTCAGGTTGCGCTTAGGCTCAATCATGCTGCGGCTTTCGATACCGCTATTGAGTTGCTGCGTGCGGATATCAACGATTTGCCAGAGACCAGTGTGGCGGTAAGGCGTGAGTTGCGCAACGTTCACCAATTGCAGCAGACCGATCTTCTGAAGCGCTTCGACGCTAAGACCCAGCACCTGCTCAGTGACACCATTGCGCCGCTGATGGCCGCTCGGGTGTTGAGTGACAAGCACGCCACTGCGCTGGACAAGCTTGTTGCCGGTATTCAGCGTTGTCTGGTGGAGCAGGCCAGTTGCTTCGAAGACGGAAAAATTGTGCTGCTGGCTGAGCTGGATAAGCTGGCTGTGAACATCCAAGCTGTGCGCCAGAAGGATGCGATTCTTGCGGAGGTGCGCAGTGCCGATTTTTGGCAACAGCCGAGTATCGACAAGCTGGAGCACGCCCGTAAGGAGCTGCGCGGCATTATGAAATATCGGCAGACGGGCAGCTCTGCAAGCTACGGAACTGCGATTACCAAGGCCAAGGACGACAACGTACTGGCTGAAGAGCGTCGGGTTTACATCACTGGCGCCAATGAGGCCATGCTTTATCGTCGCCGACTCAAGGGCATTCTTGACGGCATGCTCGCAGCTAACCCCATTTTGCAGAAAATTCATAAAGGTGAGCCGATTGCCGAGGCGGACCTGAAGACCCTGACCTCGACCATTCTGACCAGTCATCCGGGTGTAAGTCTGGATTTATTGAATGAGTTCTACGGCCGCACTGCAGCACAACTGCACGTGACTGTGCGCGAGATCATAGGTCTGGATTCTCAAGCTATCGAAGAGCACTTCAAAAGCTTCCTGCACGCCCATCCAACCCTCACAGCTCAGCAGGTGCGCTTCATGAACCTGTTGAAGAATTACATCGCCCAACACGGCAGCATTGTGATCGAAACACTGTACGACGCACCGTTCAACAGCATTTCCCATGACGGAATCGACGGTGTGTTCAAGCCGACAGATGTTGATCAGTTGGTCGCGGTGCTTAAACCATTTCTTCGCGAGACAAATTCTCCGCCTGGCAATCAGGAGTGACCATGCAAGCCAGCCATTGGACGAAGAATATGATTGCTATCAGAGCAGTGCTCGCACTAGGCTCGGCGCTGCTGGGTTACACCGCTGCGGCGTTGCGCCAGGGTAGGCGACTGCACAGCAACAACCCCGAATTATGACCAAGAGAAGTATTTGAAATGCTTACCGGCAAAATCCGCAACGATATCGACAAGCTCTGGGAAAAATTCTGGACTGGCGGTATCACCAACCCGCTGACAGTGATCGAACAGATCAGCTACCTGATGTTCGCCCGCATGCTCGACATGCAGGAAGACGTGGCCGAGCGCAAGGCTAACCGCACCGGCAAGGCCTTCGACCGTCTGTTTCCCGATACACCAGAAGGCCAACTGCTGCGCTGGAAGAACTTTCGCAACATGAGCGGCAAGGAACTGCACAGCCACCTCAAGAAAAAGGTCTATCCGTTCTTCGCCCAACTTGGCAGCGCCGAGGGCGAGGGCGGTGAGCGCGAAGGTCTTGGTCATATCAGCGAATATATGCAGGACGCCGATCTGGAGATCAAGAACGAGTCTGTACTCACCTCGGCCGTGGAGATGGTGAACGACCTGCCGCTGACTCAGAGCGACGTGAAGGGCGATATCTACGAATACTTGCTGAGCAAACTTACCACTGCCGGCATCAACGGCCAATTCCGTACGCCGCGCCATATCATCGATGCGATGATCGAGCTTATCGCCCCGCAGCCCATTGAGGTTATCTGCGACCCGTCCTGCGGCACCGCTGGCTTCCTCGCCCGAACCATGGAATACCTCAACCGCGTCCATTCCAGCCCGGAAGGTACCTTCACCGACGAAGACGGCAACCTGCACTATTCTGGTGACCTGCTCGAACCCTGCCGTCAGCACATCAACAGCGAGATGTTCTGGGGCTTCGATTTCGACACCACGATGCTGCGTGTCTCCAGCATGAACATGATGCTTCATGGCGTGAACGGCGCGAACATCCGCTACCAGGACTCCCTGAGCAAATCTATCAAGGAGCACTACCCGCGTCAGGAGCAGGACTTCTTCGACGTCGTGCTGGCCAACCCGCCGTTTAAAGGCAGCCTGGATGAAACCAACACCAACCCCGACGTGCTCGGCTTGGTGAAAACCAAAAAGACCGAGCTGCTGTTCGTCGCTCATATCCTCCGCTTACTCAAGCTCGGTGGCCGCGCCGCCGTCATCGTGCCGGACGGCGTGCTGTTCGGCTCCTCCAAGGCGCATCAGCAACTGCGCCAGGAGCTGCTCGACAACAACCAGCTGGAAGGCATTGTCAGCCTGCCCAGTGGTGTATTTAAGCCTTATGCCGGCGTTAGTACTGCCATCCTGATTTTCACCAAAGGTGGCACGACTGAGCGTGTGTGGTTCTACGACCTGCAGGCCGACGGCTACTCATTGGATGATAAGCGCACCGAGCTGAAAGGCGAGGGCAGCAACGACCTGCCCGACGCCATCGCCCAGTGGCACAAATACCGGCAGATGGTCGAAGGCAATTTCAGCGCCAGCACCATCAACACTCTGTTCGGCGACAAGCGCAAAAAGGCTTTTGTCGTAGCCGCCGAAGATATCGCCGCCAACAAGTACGACCTCTCCATCAACCGTTACAAGGAAGTGGAGTACCAGCAGGAAGCCTTTGAGGACCCGAAGGTGATTCTGCAACGGCTCAAAGGGCTGGAGCAGGAGATCCTGGCGGATCTGGATGCGTTGGAGGGGATGCTGTGATTTGGCCGGTAATTAAGTTTAGTGAGGCTATCAGTCGCTCGGGCTTGTTTTCTGATGGCGATTGGGTAGAAAGCAAAGATCAAGACCCTGAAGGTGATGTAAGGCTAATCCAACTGGCGGACATCGGAGTTGGTGAGTTTGTTAATAAATCGAATCGATTTATGACCTCTAAGAGGGCGGATGAGCTGAAGTGCTCGTACCTCCAGGCTGGAGATATTTTAGTCGCGCGAATGCCAGACCCAATTGGCCGTGCGTGTATCTTTCCTGAGGATATGGGTAGATGTGTTACGGTCGTTGATATTTGTATCGTGCGCCCTGACTCGGAAAGGGTTGATAACAGATGGCTGATGCATCTGATAAATTCAGAGCGCTTCAGAAACCAGATAGATCGGCATGTTACTGGTACAACGAGACAAAGAATTTCTCGCGGAAACTTGGCTGGATTGGAAATCCCCCTCCCACCCCTACCCGAACAAAAGCGCATCGCCGCCATCCTCGACAAGGCCGACGCCATCCGCCGCAAACGCCATCAAGCCATCCAGCTCGCCGACGACTTCCTCCGCACCGTATTTCTGGACATGTTCGGCGACCCGGTGACCAACCCTAAGGGGTGGGAGGTTAAGCCACTAGGGCAAATTTCAACTTTTGAAAATGGTGATCGTTCATCTGCATATCCAAGTGGTGACGATCTTGTTTCAGAAGGAGTGTTGTTCTTAAGTACGAAAAATATAGTCTCAGATACCTTAAGGCTTGAATCTTGCCAGTACATCACGGAAGACAAATACACAGCTTTGTCTCGGGGTAAGGCCAGAAAGGGCGATCTGATTATCACGCTTCGCGGAACATTGGGGTCTTGTTGTGTTTTTGACTGTGAGCATGAAAAAGCCTTTATCAATGCTCAGATGATGATAATTAGACCTGGCGCAGGTATCGGAAATATATTCCTGCATGATTTGCTTGTCTCGAAGGCGATAAAAAATCATCTTCAAGGCATTGGGCAAGGCGCAGCTGTTCCTCAGCTCACTGCAAAGCAATTGAAGGAGCTTATGCTCCCAATTCCTCCGATTCAGGAGCAAAAGAGGTACGAAAATATTAGAGGTTCCGTTTTGGCGAGTATCAAAAAGATGCAGTCGGAATCTGAGGAAAGCTTATTTAAAGCGATTACCCAAAAAGCCTTTACCGGTCAGCTGTAGATAAGGAAATCCACATGCGCCTCAAGTCCGTCAAGCTTATCCATTTTCGCGGCTACCGCGCCACCACGGTTATTCCCTTCGACGAAGCCATGACCGGCATCGTCGGTCGCAATGACTATGGTAAGTCGACCATCCTCGAAGCCCTGGCCATCTTCTTCGAGAGCGGCGACGTCAAGGCCGATAAAAGCGATATGAACTGCTTTAGCCTGGCCGAGGGTGCCGAGCAGTTCGAGATTGCCTGTGAGTTCAACGGCCTGCCTGAGGCGCTGGTGCTGGATGAAGATGCCGAGACGTCCTTGGCCCAGGAGTACCTGCTCAACGCCGGGGGGGCGCTGGAGATCGTCAAAACCTTTAAGGCGAGCACCGGCAAGCTGGAGCGCACCGCCATCCGCTGTCAGCACCCAGCGGATGCCGAGCTGGCAACCCTGCTTAGCCTCAAGATGGCCGATTTGAAAAAGCTCGGCGAGCAGCAAGGTATTGCCGACCAGGTGGCCGACAAGCGCGTGGCTTCGCAGTGGCGGCAGGCGATCCGTGCGGCAGCACAGCCCATCGCCTGTCAGGAGATGCTGCTCGACGTCAGCAAAGGGCTTTCGACTGACAGCAAATCCATCTGGGAAAAAATTGAGGCTCAGCTGCCCACCTTCGCCCTGTTCAAGGCGGATCGTGAAAGCAGTGATGGCGACGCTGAGGCCAAGAACCCGCTGCAGCAGGCGGTCAAGGAGGCTCAGGCCGCCCTGCAGGATCAGATCAGCGCGCTGGAACAGCAGATCGAAGCCAGTGTGCTGGATGTCGCCACCCGCACCCTCGACAAACTGCGGGAAATGGCCCCCGAGCTGGCCAACGAGCTAACCCCGCGCTTCAAGGAAAAGCCCAAGTGGAGTTTCAGCTTCACCCTGGACGGTGAGAACGGCATCCCCATCAACAAGCGCGGCAGCGGCGTGCGCCGCCTGATCCTGCTGAATTTCTTCCGCGCCGAGGCCGAGAAGGCTGCTGTTGGTAGCCCGCGCAACGTGATCTATGCCATCGAAGAACCGGAAACCTCCCAGCACCCGAACTACCAGATGATGCTGATGAAGGCGCTGCTGGAACTTTCCAACCAGCCCAACCGGCAGATCATCGTCACCACCCACGTCCCCGCCCTGGCCGGCCTGATGCCCATCGATGGCGTCCGCTATGTCACCAAGGATGAGAACTGTATCCCTGTCGTCAAGATGCCCGATGACGATGTGCTCAAGGAGGCCGCCGAGAGTCTGGGTGTGCTCCCCGAAACAGGGATGGAGCGGGCGAAAGGCGTCGTGCTGGTAGAAGGTAAATCAGACGTCACCTTCCTCCGCCATGCGGCCAATACCCTGAAGGCTGGCGGACATCTCCAGTCCAGTCTTGAGGATGCCGGCATTGTTCCGATTCTGATTGGTGGCTGTGGCAGCGTGAAGCACTGGGTCACCCTCAATCTCGCCGATGACCTCGGGCTACCTTGGTGTGTGTTCCTGGACTCCGACATCGGCGGCAGCCCGGAGCAGGTCGCTTCAATCGCAAAGCGCAAACAGGAAGTCGAAGCACGCGGGCGCTCCTTCTACTCGACTCGCAAACGAGAAATCGAGAACTACCTGTGCCCTGACATGATTGATGCTCGAACGGGTGTCAGAGTGACCTTCACCGATACCTGTGACGCTAAGAAAATCATCGGCCAGGCGGTGCGTGTCAAAGCGGATGATGTGATCGACAAGTTCTGGCCGCACATGACGGCAGAACAGATTCTCCAGCGCTCGATGTACCAAGAGGGCGCTGAGCAGCGCTCGGAGCTTAAGGAGCTAGTCGAGAACCTGCTGACTTTGGTCCCTTGATCTCTGCTCGGTATGACAACCAGCCGAAAGCGGTTTGGTTTGCGTCCGAGCCATGCAGAGGCTGCGTGAGCGCATGCAACGGCAGAGCTATTGCCACCTAAAAATTACAAATAAGACATTGCCGGCCTTAGGCTGAGCTAGGGCATAAAAAATGCGAATTACAGAAATCGCCCTCACCAACTTTCGTTCCTTTCAGGCCACCCAAGCCATCGCGCTGGCGCCTGTAACCTTGATGTTTGGGCCTAATAGCGTCGGCAAAAGCTCGGTGCTACAGGCGCTGTTCTATCTGCAGCAAATCCTCGCCAAAGGCCACTGCGACCCGCAGCGCATTGATGTGTTGGGCGAAAAACACATCGGCGGCTTTGCCAGCTTGGTGAATGGCGGTGATCTGAATAAGCGCATTGTCATCAAGCTGCAGATCGATAAGTGCGGCAGCATCGGGGCCAGCTACAACCAGCTGTATGAGCTGATCAACGAGGACTTTGGCCTAACAGTCGATAGCCCAACCGCCGATGCCGCTCGCTTTGCTGTGGAGCTGCATATTGGCTGGTCTAAATCGGCCGAAACCGCCTATGTGGCCTGCTACAAGCTGTGGCTGGACGATACGCTGATCGCTGAACTGACCAGCGATGCGGGGATGAAGCAACCGGTGCTGGCCTGGCTCAATTACCAGCATCCCGCTTTGCTGGCCGAACTGGATTTGGACGAAGCTCCGGAGCGCGAAGCCGAAGGCTTTGTAAGCGTCTTGCATGAGCTATTAAACGCTCAGCGCCCCACCCAGCTGGTCAGTCGCCGCGACTCCTGGCATATGCCTGAAATGACCTTTACCCATGCCGAGCTGGGTTTTAAAGGCTTTTCTGGCGCCTTACCGCTGCTGGGCAAACGATTGGAAACCACAGTCGAACACGACGACCCGCGTATCACCACACGGCTGCATGAAGTTCTCTCGGATGTGTTGGTAGCTCCGTTAGATAACCTGCTGACACTGCTTAATCAGAGTCTGTGCATCGGCCCGCTGCGCATGGTGGCCGATGCCTTGCGCCAGCCTAATCCTTACCCTGAGCAGAAAGACTGGTACAGCGGCGCGGCTGCCTGGGATGTGGTCAGCTCGCTCAGCCGCCAGCACAAAGCGCCCGCCTTGCTGGCCGAGATTAACCAGTGGATGGGGCATCTCGGCCTGGGCTATTCACTGCGTGCAAAGTCGGTGGTGAGCAAGTTCGTGTATTCCGGTGGTGACGACAGTCTGGGCGAGTTGCGCGCCATGCTCGATGCACATGGCGATAAGCTCGAAATCAGCTTCAGCAGTGCTAATGAGGAAGGCAATCCGTCAGAGCAGAAAGCGCCTTTAGACATGGAGAAGCTGAAAGCGCTTCTGCATGATCTAGCGCCTGATAGCGTTGCCCCTAAGGGTGCCGTTATTGAGCAGGTGCGCAATCAATGGGCGCTGTGGGATGACGCGCGGCATTGCGAGGTAGCCTTTTCCGAGGTTGGTGTAGGGATTTCACAGTTGTTTCCGCTGATTGTGGCGGCTGTGGTGGCGCGCCAGGGGCTTGTGACCTGCGAGCAGCCAGAGCTGCATGTGCATCCACGAATTCAGGTGGGCATAGGTGATTTGCTCACCCAGGCCAATCGCCAATGCAACTTCCTGATTGAGACCCATAGCGAACATCTGATTCTGCGGATCTTGCGCCGTATTCGCGAAAGCAGTGAGGGCGATTTGCCCAATGGTCTTAAGCAGCTGAAACCTGAGGATGTGTCGATTATCTACCTCGACACGGCAACAGGCGGGGTAAAGGCCACGCGTATAGAAATTGATCGCTATGGAGAGTTCACCAGCCGTTGGCCCAATGGCTTCTTTGCTGAGCGTGGTGAGGAGTTGTTCTGATGCACGCTATATTTGCCATTGAGCCAGACGCTATCAATAACTGGCAAGACTTGAAATACGCACTGGAGAAGTTCAGCTACAGCAAGGGCTTGTTGATTGCACGCTTTCCTAAGCCTTGGCCCCGTTTGGTGATTGAGGCCTGTGAGCGTCGCGGCATGGGGGATGTGGAGCGGGCGCGTATCGTCGAGAAGCTGCGCCAAGCCCAGAATGACCGGCTGGTGCGCTTGGGGCTGCCGTTTGATGGTGACGATTGGATCGCCAATGCCAAACAAGATGGTGTGCGCGAGCGTCTGTCAGCAATCTTGGTGCGGGATAACCACGATGCAGAGAGATTTCATTGTTTAGCCGAGGTTGAAGAGGCGCTGTTTGAAAATCGTCGTGATGTGCAGGTTAAGCGCAATGCTCAAGCTTTGGCCGACGCTGCGCGGTATGTGTTGCTGAGTTCTGATCGTATTGTTCTAGTCGATCCATATTTTCAGGCCATGCCCAAGTGCTGCAAGGTGTTGAAGGCAATGGTTGATCTTTGTCGCCAGCAGGAGCATCGACTAGTTGAGCTGAGTATCTTTACCGCAAAAAGCACGGATGACCGTCGCCTTGACCTTATTGCTGCCGATTATGGAAGGATGCTTGAGGCTCTACTTGGGCAAGGGCTTTGTATACGTATTCATCTATTGTCTGATGCTACTTTGGATCAGGACTTTCATGCACGTTATATATTCAGCCCGCGTGCCGGTTTGCGCTTTGATCGTGGTTTTGTTGAGCCCCCGGATCATGAGCAGCGCGAGCACTTGACCGATGTTGTCTGCTTGGATGAACGCAGAGTGGCTGAGCTGAGAAGTCGCTATCTGGAATCTGACGATGGCCTGGCTAACGCAGAGTCTATTGTTCTGTCGTGAGGTGATTCCAAGGTCAGGAGGGGCTAGGCCCTGAATTAGGGGCCGTGTCCTGAGGAGGCGGCAGTTACGGTACGAATGACGGCAATGTAACTCAGCATGTGACGCAGCTGGCACAGTGAGCAAGGAGGAGTGAAAAATTATCACCCCCTGCCGCTAGTGATGAGAGCTACCCACCTCGCTGCCTAATCGACACCTGAAACAGGTCTTGACCTATGAAATCCTGCTCTGAGCCATACGTTGACGTGTCGTTTTATGGGGGCATGGGGTGTTTATGGGGCGCTGGGATTTTGGAACCTTCAGACTCTGAAGGTGGCAGGCCTGGGCTCGATTCCAGAAAGAAAGTCCTTCTAGGTTCACGAATACTCTTTTTAGCCATTGAATATCCATGGCTTTTCTAGGCGACGAGTGAGCAATCGTGCTGTCAGCACGTAGTAATAGCGCGTTGCCTGACTGTTCGGTGTAAGGTGCTGATCGAGAAACCAGGTCAAGTGCTTGCTTTGCCAAGTCCAGGGTGTGGCTCGCTTCCAGCGTTTTGCGATTTCGGCTTGGATGATCCTTGCCTGTCGCACATGTCGTTGTCGGGTTGCGTGCGAGCCGGTCAGCACGCCAGCCAAGAACAATTCCATATCGAATGGCTTGCTCATGTCCGTCCTCCAATGTAGGCCGCGACCACGTCGATCCGACCGTGCCCAAGCTCGTAACTAATTCGCCTCCGGGCCTCGCGATCAAGGTTACTATCTACCTGGCAACATTTGACGCCATTGATTGGCGCGGGGTGTTGGGTGATCTGCTCATAGCGCTCACAGGCATACGCCGCTCTTAGCTCATGGAAGCCATTGAGGTTGTGTGCATGGAGGGTGTCCCGCGCAGGGCGTACGATTTCCTGCAGAAAGGTCAGGTAACTTTCGTCTGGAGCAATCAGGTTGCGGCTACTCGCAGGTGATACCTGTCGTGCAAACCCGAGTGCGCCTCGAACATGCTCATCGACCGAAATCCAGCGGGGTGCCGAGGCACCCGCGCGGCCGCCTTTGGTGCCCTCCTGAATGTTAATCCTGCCTAGGTCGTTAGCCTCACGGCTTAGTCGTGGCAGGTCAGCCAAGATAGCCTCACGCAAGCGCATGCCGGTGGCTCGCGCCAACAGAACAATCGCGGCGGCCCGTAGCTGATATTGGCTGCAAAGTGCATCGACGATCTGCTTAACCTGTTCGCGGTCTTGGCCTTGCGGTACCGACTGTCGAACCCCGGTGCGCTGCATACCCAATGCCTTGCTCGGACTGGGCAATTTCACATACTGATCACCGCGAAGCGCCGCCATGGTCCTGTTAACGCTGGAAAGCCGGTTTTGTGCGGTGCTGACGGCGAGGTCACCGCGCCGAACCACGTCGCGCAGATACGCCGCATAATCGCCCAACACTTTCCGATCAATCTGCCGCGCATCATTGATACCGGGCCCCTGTTCGGAACGACACCACTTTACGAATGCCTGCCACCGATCACAGTGTGCCTTCACCGTGCCGTAGTGGCCACCGGCGAACATGTCTTTCAGCGCTTGCGGTCCTGCATAGCTCAATTGCCTGCCGTAACCGAAATTACGACCATCGCGTCTACCTACCAATGCCATGTCGGTCACCTCACTTTCCGCTCTCTAATCCTCGCCCCACGTCATCCCGCCAAGAATGTTGAGTGTTATCAGGGATCAAGGCCCCTGCGGCCTGTGGGGATGTCCTCTAACGCGGGACTGGCGGCTCCTTACGTCCGGGAGCAAGGGCATCTCATGATCTGGCCTCCTGAACGCCGTTACCGGTGCGCGGGCGGAGGCTGCATTGGCTGACGAGACCAGTGCCGCGAGATCCTGAGCCATGTGCAAGCAGCAATGAGATGACCGGGGCATGCCTGACTGTCAGTCAGGTGCAGTCCAGTCCCTGGTCTGCGGCACCATCATCTACAGCGCTGTTGCTGGTGACATCGGCGTTTGTCACGCCGATTGTCACGAGGGGGATTGCCGCAAAGCCATGTGCGATCAGGGCTGCAGCAGTGGTAGAAGTGCCCGTCTCTTTCCAGAAGAAAGAGACGGGCTCAGGTTGGCGCAAGATTCGGCCAAGCGGATAGGTTGCTGCAGAGCAGCGAGGTACGGTGTAACTGGCGCACGAGGGCCATATGTGTAAGAGCATCCATCACATGGGGTAGTGACCGCACGAGCTGCCGGATGCGAATCGTACTTGGGGAGAACCACCGCGGGAGCGGCGTGACCTTTAAGGTTCGGGTCACCTGGGGTGCTGTCATCGACAGCGTTTGCACGGCCAGTTCTACGCCTGTGGATAAACCCGGTCAAGGGCCGAAATTCAGCGCTCTTGGGGACGTGAAAAGCGGTTATCCATCGGTGGAATTCTGTGGTAAATCCCGGACAACGTTGTGGCTTTTAGCTCTTCAAAGTGAGGTCTATCCAAACAGGGCGGCTTTGCAGCCCTGTTTGGATGGACCCGTGCTGACAAGCGGATAAACGAGGCTGCTTTCCCTGAATCTTGAACGCTCAGTTGTTGTCGCTGCCGTTATTGCGCCTGCATAGCGCTAGCGGATCGGCACCACGTTCTTGTCTCTGACTTGGCCGTATGCAGAGACGAGCAGGCTGCCGGTGGCGGCTTTCTGGATGTACTCACTCCACCAGGCCATCATCGGGCGCCTTCGCTCAATGTAGTCGGCTCGGTTGTAGGCGCTGCGCACCTCATCCTTGTCGACATGCGCCAGTGCGACCTCAATGAGTTCGGGGTCCCACCCATGTTCATTCAAGATGGTGCTGGCCATCGAGCGCATGCCGTGGCTAACCAACCGATCCTGAAAACCCATGCGTTTCAACGCCATGTTGGCGGTCTGGCTATTGGCGTGAGTGCGTGGATTTCTATCGGCCGGGAAGACGTACTCGCGATGACCGCTGTGAGTCTTCAGTGACTCCAGCAGTGCGACAGCGTGATCACTCAACGGGATGCTATGTGGGCGGCGCTTCTTCATCCGCTCCGCAGGGATAGTCCAAACGCGCCTTTCAAAGTCGATGTCTGCCCAGCGAGTAGTCGCTGCCTCGGCGGGGCGAGTCATCGTGTGCAACTGCCATTCGATCAGGCAGCGAGTGGTGCGTTTGATGCTGGCGTTCGCGATCTCCAGCATGAGCTCGGGGAGTTCTTCGGGCGGAAGCGCAGCCATGTTTTCTTTCTTGGGCTTCTTGAATACTGCCCGAATGCCGGTGAGCGGGTTGGCGAAGATCAGGCCGGAGTTTACGCCGTAGGTCATGATCTCGTTTAGCCGCTGGCTAAGACGCTTGACCGTCTCCAGGCTGCCTTTCGCTTCGATTGGGCGAAGCAGTGCGATCACCATCGGCGCAGTGATTTTCGCGAGTGGTGTCGTCTTCAAATCGGGGAATACGTGCAGTGTGAGAGACCGCCAGATGTCCTCGGCGTAGGCCGGGGTGACCGAGTCCTTCTTAAGCTCGAACCACGCGGTGGCCACGTTCTCGAAGGTGTGTTCGGTTTCCGCGCGTTTGGCTTCATTCAACGTATTGCGCTGCACCTTCGGATCGATGCCTTGAGCGAGCAGCTCGCGGGCTTCGACTGCCTTCTTTCGTGCGTTCGCCAGTGACAGTTCGGGGTAGGTCCCGAAGCCGATGTTGATGCGCTTCTTGGTCACCGGTTCGCGGTAGTTGAAATTCCACAGCAACGAGCCGTTGCTGCGTACGCGGAGCTGCAAACCGTCACCGTCCGTGAGGACGTAATCCTTGGACGCGGGTTTGACTCCCTTGAGCTGTCGATCGGAGAGGCGGAGGTTTTGAGCAGGCATGAGATTGTCCTCAAGCACTGATTCGGTATTCCAAAGATTAGCAGCGGATGAGCTGGAATACCGTCTGGAATACCCAAATGGCTGGAACTCAAAAACTCTCGAAAGACCGCAAAAGCGCTGGAGGCCGCGTATTTACTGGCTTCCAGACACAAAAAAAGACGTCCGTGGACGTCTTTGATTGATCATTTGGTGGAGCCGGGGGGATTTGAACCCCCGTCCGCCAGTACTCCGCTGTCGGTACTACATGCTTAGCCGTGTCTACTGATTTAATCCGCAGCCGCCCGACGGGCAGGGTGCTTTGGATGAGTTGTGTAAGTTTTAGTCACTTCGCCCACAACGTGCTACGCGACGATCCTGTTCTGTATGACAATCAGTTCGGGTTTACAGGCATCCCCTAGTGATTGCTGGAGCCGAAGCTACCAGAAGCAATGGGTCAATTAAGCCGCGATGCGGCCATCGAACTCCATGCCGTAGTTATCGTCATTGGCAACTATAAAAGTTGCAACAGTGGATTTACGAGTTCTGTTACCAACTCGGCATGCACCTAGAGTTTCGCTACCGGCGTCGAATCCTAATCGGCCCCACACTAGCGTTACGCTAACGCACCTTACGGCACGTGAGGCGGAGTATACGCCATTGTGCGGGCGACGTCGACAGCCGGTCTGGTCGCCCGCTTTCAGGGTTACGCACCACCGCTGCCGGTGCCGCCGCCTTTCTCGGTTTTCTCCAGGCGCTCCAGCACTTTGCTGGTGATGGCGATGCATTCCTTGGTGTCGCCCGAGGCCTGGGCGGCCTTGGCTTTGTCGACGTGCTCGGTGATGGCCTTGTCCAGGCCTTCGGAGGTGGCGCCGGCGGTGGCCATGCTGTCGTCGATCTTTTGCAGGTTGGCGGTGCAGAGGTCATCGGCGGCAAACACTGGCGAAGCCAGCAGGGTGGCGGCCGCGAACAGGGCCGAAAGCGCGGTACCTTTCATGGGTGTCTCCTCTGGGGCCTCTGGAAGGTGGGCCTGTAAGGTGGACTGTGGGGGATTGGCGAGGGTTCAATCGGGATGGTGGTGGGTTTTGGGTGTTTGTCTTTGGTTTTTTAGCGCCTGGTCGATCGAGCGCCGCCCGCGCGGCGCATCGCGAGCTGTGCTCGCTCCTACGTTTGTTTCGGGCCAATAATTCCTGTGCCATTTGCGCCCGAACGCCTTGGCGCTTGGCTCGATATCGTGTCGTACAAACAAGGCGGTCGCGCGCGCCTGTCACAGGCGTTGCTGGCCCGAAACAAACGTAGGAGCGAGCGCAGCTCGCGATGCGCCGCGCGGGCGGCGCTCGGTCTAACAGGCGCCGCCAACCTAACGGCGAACCCCTCCTGCCTAAATGCTGCGCGGCCGGGTGACGCGGTCTACCAGGTAGACAAGGCCGTGGTAGTCGATGCCGCTGTGGCTCGACAGGCCGATCTCGCAAGTGCGGCTGGTGGAGATGCCTTCGCTGCAATACTGCACCGCATCCTTCAGGCTGCGCAGGGAGTGGGCATTGAGTTCGGGGGTGGTGAAGCCTTTGTCGCCGGCAAAGCCGCAGCAGTGAATGCCTTCCGGGATCACCACCTGTTTGCTGCAGCGCCGCGCCAGGTCGATCAAAGCCTGGCTTTCGCCCAGGTGCTGCGTGCTGCACGTCACGTGTACAGCCACTGGCTCGTCCTGGGGGGTGAACTCCAGGCGGTCGAGCAGGTGGGTGCGGATGAAGCGCACGGGGTCGTATAGGTCCAGCCGTGTTTCGCCCAGGTCTTGCACCAGGCGCAGGGTGCAGGGGCTGGTGTCGCAGTAGATCGGGTCAAGGCCGCCGCGGCTGGCGTGCAGCAGGGCGTTGATCAGTTCCTGGCGCTTGTGCTCAGCCTGTTCGGGGTAGCCCTTGGAGGCGAACGGCTGGCCGCAGCACAGGCTGTCGGCGTTGTCGGGGAACACCACCTGGTAGCCGGCCTTTTCCAGCAGGGCACGGGTTTTGTCCAGCAGTGAACTTTGCTCGCGGTCGGCATAGGCCGGGCCCATCACCCGTGAAACACAGGCGGCCAGGTACACCACGCGGGGACGGGCGTCGTTGCTGGCCGGGCCGAAGTCCAGCGGGCGCAGCGGCTGTGGCATCGCGGGCGTCCACTGGGGCAGGCGGCCTTTGCTGGCTTTACTTAGCGAGGCGGTCAGGCGGCCCAGGCGGGGGGCGCCGAGTAGCTTGCGTGCGGTGTTGGCGGCGGTCAGGGTCAGGCGGGCGCCGCCCAGTGCGGTGTGGAAGTGCTCGGCCAGCCAGTCGGCGGTCTTGCCGTGGTCGGCAGCTTGGCTACGCAGTTTTTTCACCAGTTCGCCGGTGTTGATGCCCACCGGGCAGCGCTGGGCGCACAGGCCGGTGGCGGCGCAGGTGTCGATGCCTTGGTACTGGTAGGTTTGCATCAGTTCGCGGGTGTCGATGCCGGCGCGCTGCTTGGCCTTGATGTCACGCCACATGACGATGCGCTGGCGCGGGCTGAGGGTCAGTCCCTTGGACGGGCACACCGGTTCGCAGAAGCCGCACTCGATGCACTTGTCGACGATTTCGTCGGCGGCAGGCAGCGGTTTGAGGTTCTTCAGGTGGATATCGGGGTCTTCGCTCAGCACCACGTCGGGGTTGAGGATGCCGTTGGGGTCGAGCAGGCGCTTGAGCGTCCACATCAGCTGGTAGGCGTCATGGCCCCACTCCAGCTCCACGAACGGCGCCATGTTGCGCCCTGTGCCGTGTTCGGCCTTCAGCGAGCCGCCGAACTCCACGGCCACCAGTTGCGCCACGTCGTCCATGAACGCCTGGTAACGGGCGATTTCTTCGGCACTGTTGAAGCCCTGGGTAAAGACGAAGTGCAGGTTGCCTTCCAGCGCGTGGCCGAAAATGATCGCCTCGTCATAGCGGTGCTTGTCGAACAGCTGGATCAGGCGGTTGACGCCTTCGGCCAGCTGCTCGATGGGGAAGGTCACGTCTTCGATGATGACCGTGGTGCCGGTCTGGCGCACGGCGCCGACAGCGGGGAAGGTGTCCTTTCGGATTTTCCACAGCTGGTTGTACACGGCCGGGTCTTCGCTGAAGTCCACCTGTTGTTCCAGCGGGAAATCGGCGATGGAGGCCATCACCTGTTGCAGTTGCTCGTGCAGCAGGCTCTGGCTGGCGGCGCGGGACTCGATCAGCAGGGCGCAGGCGTTGTCCGACAGGCCTTTTACCCACAGTGGCATGCCGGGCATGTTCTGCACCGAGCGCAGGCTGCGGCGGTCGAGCAGCTCCACGGCCGAAACCGGCTGGCGCTTGAGCACGGTGACCGCGCGGCAGCAGCTTTCGACACTGGGGAACACCAGCAGGGCACTGGCCTTGTGCGGGTGGTCGGGCACGGTGTCGTAGGTGACGGCGCTGATAAAGCCCAGCGTGCCTTCGGAACCCACCAACAGATGTTGCAGGATGTCCAGCGGCTGGTCGAAGTCCACCAGTGCGTTCAGCGACAGGCCGGTGGTGTTCTTCAGCCGGTATTTGTGCCGAATGCGCTCAGCCAGTACCGTGTTGGCGCGGGTTTCGCGGCCCAGGCGGGCCAGCGCCTCCAGCAGGTCGGCATGGCTGCGTTCAAAGGCGGCCACGCTGGCCGGGTCTTCGCTGTCCAGGCGGGTGCCGTCGGCAAGCACCAGGCGCAGGCCGGCCAGGGTGTGGTAGGTGTTTTGCGCGGTGCCGCAGCACATGCCGCTGGCGTTGTTGGCGACGATGCCGCCGATCTTGCAGGCGTTGATCGAGGCAGGGTCCGGGCCGATCTTGCGCCCGAAGGGGGCCAGCCAGGCGTTGGCCTGGGCGCCGATGACGCCGGGTTGCAGGCGGATCTGCTCGCCCTGGCCGCGAATTTCTTTACCCCCCCAGCTATCGCCAAGCACGATCAGCACCGAGTCGGTGATGGCCTGGCCAGACAGGCTGGTGCCGGCGGCGCGGAAGGTGACCGGCACCCGCTCGCGCTGGGCCAGTTTGATCAGGCCGACCACTTCGTCTTCGGACTCGACACGCACCACCAGCTTGGGGATCAGCCGGTAGAAGCTGGCGTCGGTGCCAAAGGCCAGGGTGGAAGTGGGGTCGTCGAAGCGGCGTTCGGCGGGTATCAGGCGCTCGGCATCACGCAGGAACGCGGCGGGCAGGCTCATGCAATCTCCTCGCGGGGCCGTGGCGTCTGTGCGCCACATGCCCCGGGTCAATCAGGCGGTCGTTCTTGCAGGCGGTCAGGCGCCCAGTTCGCGTACCAGCGAGTCGCGGGTGATCTCGCTGATCGACTTGGCGCCGGTCAGCACCATGGCCACGCGCATTTCTTTCTCGAACAGCTCCAGCAGGTTTTTCACGCCGGCCTGGCCATGCACGGCCAAGGCGTAGAGGAAGGCGCGGCCGATCAGCACGGTGTCGGCGCCCAGGGCGATCATGCGCACCACGTCGAGGCCGCTGCGGATGCCGGAGTCAGCGAGAATCTTCAGGTCGCCTTTGACCGCGTCGGCAATCGCCGGCAGGGCGCGGGCACTGGACAGCACGCCATCGAGCTGGCGGCCGCCGTGGTTGGACACCACGATACCGTCGGCGCCGAACTTGACCGCATCGCGGGCGTCATCGGCGTCGAGGATGCCTTTGATGATCATCGGGCCGTCCCAGTACTCGCGGATCCACTCCAGGTCTTTCCAGGAGATGGACGGGTCGAAGTTGTTGCCCAGCCAGCCGATGTAGTCGGCAAGGCCGGTGGGGTTGCCACGGTACTTGGAGATGTTGCCCAGGTCATGCGGGCGGCCCATCACGCCCACGTCCCACGCCCACTCAGGGTGGGTCATGGCCTGCAGCACGCGGCGCAGCGGGCCGTTCTTGCCGCTCATGCCGGAATGGGCGTCGCGGTAGCGGGCGCCGGGTACGGGCATGTCGACGGTGAACACCAAGGTCTTGACCCCGGCGGCCTTGGCTCGCTCCAGCGCGTTGCGCATGAAGCCGCGGTCTTTCAGCACGTACAGCTGGAACCACATCGGCCGGTCGATGGCCGGGGCCACTTCTTCGATCGGGCACACCGACACCGTAGACATGGTAAACGGGATGCCGTGGGCCGCAGCCGCACGGGCTGCCTGCACCTCGCCACGGCGGGCGTACATGCCAGTGAGGCCGACCGGGGCCAGGGCCACGGGCATGCTCAGCGTTTCGTCGAACAGCTTGGTCTCAAGGCTGAGCTCGGACATGTTATTCAGCACGCGCTGGCGCAGGGCAATGCTGGCCAGGTCCGACACGTTGTGGCGCAGGGTGTGCTCGGCGTAGGCGCCGCCGTCGGCATAGTGGAACAGGAAAGGAGGCAGCTTGCGTTGGGCCGCGGCGCGATAGTCGGTAGAGGCAGAAATGATCATGGATTCTCGCAGCGTTGCTTGTGGGGAGTGCCGGGCGCGCGATGGCGCCCGGCCCCTTTCACTTTAGTGATGAACCAGCATGCCGGTCAGCCAGTAAGCCTGGATCAGGGTGATCAGGCCGACGATGGTGGCGAAGAACAGGCTGTGCTTGACGGTGAAGCGGAACAGGTCGGACTCCTTGCCCACCAGGCCGGTGGCGGCGCAGGCCACGGCGATCGATTGGGGCGAGATCATCTTGCCGGTCACGCCGCCGCTGGTGTTGGCGGCTACCAGCAGGGTGTCGTTGACCCCGATCTGGTGCGCGGTGGTGGCCTGCAGCGAGCTGAACAGGGCGTTGGACGACGTGTCGGAACCGGTCAGGAACACGCCCAGCCAGCCGAGGAACGGCGAGAAGAACGGGAACGCGGCGCCGGTGCCGGCCAGTACCAAGGCCATGGTCGAAGACATGCCCGAGTAGTTGGTGACGAAGGCGAAGGCCAGCACCATGCCGATCGACAGGATAGGCCAGCGCAGCTCCCAGAAGGTCTCTTTGAAAGTGGTCAGACCAGTTTTGAAGTTGATCTTCAGCACCGCCATGGAAATCAGCGCCGAGAGGAAGATCGCGGTGCCGGTGGCGGAGATCGGGTCGAGCTTGAATACCGCTGGCATGGCGGTTGGCGCGGCAACGATCGGTGCGGTCTTGATCACCAGCTGGTCGAGGTGCGGGATGGCGAAGTTGAACACGAAGTTGTACATCGCGCCGCCCGGGGCGAACGCTGCCTTGAACGGCTTCAGGGTCCAGAGGGTGACCAGCACGGTGAGGATCAGGAATGGCGACCAGGCCTTGAAGATCTCGCCAAAGCTGTACGGGCTAGGCTGGCTGCCGCTTGGCTCCACAACCGCTGCGCCGACGCTGCCCTTGGCTTCGCTGAACGAACGCTTGGGCTGCCAGACTTTCAGGAACAGAGTCAGGGCGATCAGGCTGGCCAGGGCCGAGGTGATGTCGGGCAGTTCCGGGCCGATGAAGTTCGATGTGAAGTACTGGGTGACGGCGAAGCTCAGGCCGGCGACCAGGGCGGCAGGCCAGGTTTCTTTCACGCCACGCAGGCCGTCCATCATGAACACCAGCCAGAACGGCACGAACAGCGACAGCAGCGGCAGCTGGCGGCCGGTCATGGCGCCGATGTGGAAGGCGTCGATGCCGGTGACCTGGCCGGCCACGATGATCGGGATACCCAAGGCACCAAAGGCTACCGGTGCGGTGTTGGCGATCAGACACAGGCCGGCGGCGTACAGCGGATTGAAGCCCAGGCCCACCAGCAGCGCGGCAGTGATTGCCACCGGTGCGCCAAAGCCCGCCGCACCTTCCAGGAAGGCGCCGAAGCAGAAGCCGATCAGCAGCACTTGCAGGCGCTGGTCGTCGGTAATCGACAGCACCGAGCTGCGGATCACTTCGAACTGGCCGCTCTTGACCGTGAGTTTGTACAGGAACACCGCGGCAACGATGATCCAGGCAATTGGCCAGAGGCCATAGAGGAAACCATAACCCGCGGCGGCGAAAGCCATGTCGACAGGCATCTGGAAGGCGAAGATGGCCACCAGGATCGACAACGCGAGGGTGATGCTGCCGGCTACGTGGCCTTTAAGGCGGAACACGGCGAGGGCAAGGAAGAAGAACACGATGGGAATGACCGCCGCCAGTGCGGACAGGCCAAGACTACCAAGCGGGCTATAGAGTTGTTGCCAGGTTTGCATATGGGGTGGCCCCTAATTGTTGTTGGTCAGCACTGGCATTGGATAATTGGTAAGACCAATTTACAATGGCTGGACGCTAGGTTAAAAGCGCTGTCGTGGGTGTGTCAATTTGTCCCGTGCAAAACTTTGGTCGCGTGCCGATGAGCGGGCACCTGATGTGCTGGGAAAATCGCGGCTTGATGGGTGTTTGCGCGGACTGGATCGGCGAGAATAGGCGCCCCCTGAAATTTGCCGGGGGTTTGTGGAGAGCATGTGATGGTTTTTGATCAGGTCCGCCAACGGCGCCTGTCCGACGACATTGTCGATCGTCTGGAAGGGATGATTCTGGAAGGTACGCTGACCTCGGGGCAGCGGCTGCCGGCCGAGCGTGCCCTTGCCGAACAGTTCGGCGTGTCCCGCCCGTCACTGCGTGAGGCAATCCAGAAACTGGTGGCCAAGGGGCTGCTGGTCAGCCGTCAGGGCGGGGGCAATTTTGTTGCCGAGTCGTTGGGGTCCACCTTCAGCGACCCGTTGCTGCAGTTGCTAGAGCACAGCGCCGAGGCCCAGCGTGATTTGCTTGAGTTCCGCCACACGCTGGAGGCGTCCTGCGCCTATTACGCTGCCCAGCGTGCCACCGAGCTGGACCGGGCGCGGTTGAAGGCGGCCTTCGATGCACTGCAGGACTGCTATGCCCGGGTTGATGAAGTGACCCGTGCGGAAGAGGGCGCTGCCGATGCAAGCTTCCACCTGGCAATTGCCGAGGCCAGCCACAACGCGGTGTTGCTGCATACCATCCGAGGGCTGTTCGACCTGCTCAAGCGCAACGTGGTGACCAACATTGGTGGCATGTACCAGCAACGCACTGAGACCCGGGACATGTTGATCAGTCAGCACCGGGAGCTGTACCTGGCGATTGTCGAGGGCAGGGCGGAGGATGCTCGGGAGGTGTCCAGCCGGCACATTTTGTATGTGCAGGAGGTGCTGGAAGAGGCGCATGAGGAAGCGCAGCGCGTGGCGCGGGCGGAGCGGCGGAGCGGGCGCTGAGATTTGTCTGGGCAGTGCTGGCCTCTTCGCGGGTAAACCCGCGAAGAGGCTGGAACAGGCTAAAGACTAATTAGTCTTCTTTGCCTTTGTTCCGCACAGCCCGCTGCAGCTCGCGGTTGGAATCGCGTTCGCGCATGGTGTCGCGCTTGTCGAATTCCTTCTTGCCCTTGCCCAATGCGATTTCGCACTTGATCAGGTGCTTGCTCCAGTACAGCGCCAAAGCTACGCAGGTGTAGCCTTTTTGCGCCACGGCGGCCTCCAGGCGCTCCAGCTCACGCTTGTTCAGCAGCAGCTTGCGGGTGCGGATGGGGTCGGCGATGACGTGGGTGCTGGCGGTGGTCAGCGGGGTGATGTGGCTGCCGAACAGCCAGGCTTCACCGTCCTTGAGCAGCACGTAGCTGTCCGTCAGGTGTGCCTTGCCGGCGCGCAGGCTTTTTACTTCCCAGCCGGACAGGACCAGCCCGGCCTCGAACTTGTGTTCGATGAAGTAATCGTGTCGCGCTTTTTTATTCTGCGCGATGGTCCCGGTCGGATGTTTTTTTTGCTTAGCCATAGGGGCGGCATTATAGGCAAGTCCGCGCGTCGTCCGCTATGGGATTTCGGTGTGCTTGAGCCACTGGAATGAATACCGGACAATACAAACCCTGTCATACGCACAGAACCTGTTTTCGGCACGCTGCGAAGCGCCGCCACCCAGCCTTGGAAGTGACGCCTGGATGACTACCCATATTCAACGCTCTGCCCTGCTGCCATACCCCGCCCAGGCGCTCTACGATCTGGTCAACGATGTGGCCAGCTACCCTGAGTTTCTGCCGTGGTGCTCGGCCTCGACGGTAATGGAAGCCAGCGAGACGCATATGCGCGCCAGGCTCGAAGTGGCCAAGGGGGGCATGAGCCAGCACTTCGTCACGCGTAACGTGCTGGTACCGGGGCAGTCCATCGAGATGAACCTCGAAGAAGGGCCGTTCACCCAGCTGCATGGTGTGTGGGTGTTCAAGCCGCTCGGTGAAAAGGCCTGCAAGATCAGCCTCGACCTGTCCTTCGACTATGCTGGGCCGATTGTGCGCGCCACGTTAGGCCCGCTGTTCAACCAGGCGGCCAACACCTTGGTTGATGCTTTCTGCCAGCGGGCCAAGCAGCTGAATGCCTGATTAAGCCAGCGAAAATAAAAAGCCCGGAACACGTCCGGGCTTTTTTGTGCCTGCTGGCCCGATTAGCGGGTTTCCAGCGGTGCAGGGGTCGGGACCGGGGTGGTCTCGATGGTGTCGATTTCGCGCTGGATGGACTCTTCGGTCGAGCCAGGCTTGGCTGGTTTTTCCGCGGGCTGCGCGGCTGGCTGTTCGGCCTGGCCAGGCTCGGTGGCCGGGCTGACCGTGGTGTCGCTGCTGCCGCCGAGGATTTCCTGGTCGCGGCTGACACCTGGCATGAAGTCGCCAGACAGGCTGACCAGCTGGTCGCTTTCGTTGAAGAACACGCTCATGCGTTCTTGCTGACGTTTACCGCCACCTGGCTGCAGGCTGTACAGGTAGTCCCAACGGTTGGTGTTGAAGGTGTCCTGAATCAGCGGGTTGCCCATGATAAACCTTACTTGCCGTCGGGTCATTCCGGGGCGTAATTGGTCTATCATGTCTTGCGTTACGACATTGCCCTGCTGGATGTCGATTTTGTAAACCCCGGGAAACGAGCAACCGGCGAGTGCGAGCAGTCCCGCGAGGGCGAGGCTGTTTAGCAAGAGCTTGGTGTTTTGCATCGGTGGGCGACTTCCACTATCTTGGCTGGACAACGTAAACCCCGATCATACCCGTATTAAGAGAAGCTGCGAAGCAGCATCGGCGAGAAAGCTGACCATGGTTGAAAATAGCGAATTGCGCAAAGCCGGTCTCAAGGTGACCCTGCCTCGAGTCAAGATCCTTCAGATGCTCGACTCCACCGAGCAGCGTCACATGAGCGCCGAAGATGTCTACAAGGCGCTGATGGAGGCAGGCGAGGACGTAGGCCTGGCCACTGTCTATCGCGTACTGACCCAGTTCGAAGCGGCGGGCCTGGTGGTTCGCCACAACTTCGACGGCGGCCACGCCGTGTTCGAGTTGGCCGATGGTGGTCACCACGACCACATGGTGAACGTGGATACCAGTGAAGTCATCGAGTTCATGGACGCCGAAATCGAGAAGCGCCAGCGCGAGATCGTGGCCGAGCATGGCTACGAGCTGGTGGACCACAATCTGGTCCTGTATGTGCGTAAGAAGAAGTAACGATTTTTATCGTTATGAATGGCAAAGGCGACCCTAGGGTCGCCTTTGTGCTTTTGGAGGAGCCGAACAAGAATGGGTCAGGCTTTGCCGCTCACGACCATCTTGCGCGCATGCGCCAGGGATTCTTTGGTCAGGTCGATGCCGCCTAGCATTCGCGCCACTTCCTCGACCCGCTCACGCTTGCCCAGGCTGGCCACGGCGGTGTGTGTGGTATCGCTGTTGCGCACCTTGTGCACGAACAGGTGGTGATGCCCTTGCGCAGCCACCTGTGGCAGGTGGGTTACGGTCAATACTTGCCCGCGCTCGCCCAGGCGGCGCAGCAGTTGGCCGACAATTTCGGCGGTAGGGCCGCCGATGCCCACGTCGACTTCGTCGAACACCAGGGTAGGAATGCGTGATGTCTGCGCGGTGATCACTTGAATCGCCAGGCTGATACGCGACAGTTCGCCCCCCGAGGCTACCTTTGCCAGCCCTTTGAGCGGTTGGCCGGGGTTGGCGCTGACCAGCAGTTCGATCTGCTCCAGGCCGTGAGGCGACAGGTCTGAGCCTTCGTTGGGTGTCAGTTCGATGCAGAAGCGCCCACCAGGCATGCCCAGGCGTTGGATTTCTTGCTCCACCGCGCCTGCCAGCTGCTGCGCCGCTTGCTGGCGCAGGCCGCTGAGTTCGCGAGCCTTCTCTTTATAGTGCTGGGCGAAGGCGGCAAGCTCTTCGCCCAATCGTTCGATTGACTCGTCGCTGGCGTTCAGGCCTTCGATCTCTTCCATCAGCTGCTGCTGCAGATGAGGCAGCTCGGTGGGCTGCACGCGATGTTTGCGCGCCAGCGTATAGATGGTGTCGAGGCGTTCTTCCAAGGCTTGCAGGCGCATAGGGTCGGCGTCGAAGTTGTCGAGGAAGCGGTTGAGCTCGCCCACGGCTTCTTCTACCTGGATCTGCGCGCTGGCAATCAGGTTGGCTGCTTCACCCAGGGCTTTGGGTGAGTGGGTGGCTGCACCCAGCCGGTTGAGGCTGGAGGTGAGGGCGCTCAGCACGTTGCCCGAATCGCTTTCGCTGCACTGATCAATAACCTGGCGGCAGATGCCGAACAGCGCTTCGGCGCTGGTCAGGTTCTTGTGCTCCTGCTCCAGGTGTTCCAGTTCGTGTTCACCCAGGCCAAGGTTGTCCAGCTCTTCCAGTTGGTAGCTCAGCAACTGGTGTCGGGCGCGCTGCTCATCGCCTGAGTTGGACAGGCGTTCCAGCTCCAGGCGCGTCTGGGTCCAGCGCTTGGCCGCCAGTTGCACCTGGCGGGCCAGGTCGACGGCACCCGCGTACTCGTCGAGCAGGCGGCGGTGAGTATCGGTCTTGAGCAGCGACTGGTGTTCGTGCTGGCTGTGGATATCGATCAGCAGTTCGCCCAGCGCCTTGAGGTCGCCGAGCGGGCAGGGCGTGCCGTTGATGTAGCCGCGGCTACGGCCTTCGGCGGTGATGACCCGGCGCAGGATGCACAGGCCGTCGTTGTCCAGGTCGCGTTCGGTCAGCCAGGCATGGGCCTCGGGAATGTCCACCAGGTCGAAGGTGGCGAGGATGTCCGCCTTGTCGGTGCCGGGGCGCACCACGCCGCTGTCGGCCCGGTCGCCCAGGGCAAGGCCGAGGGCGTCGAGCATGATCGATTTGCCGGCACCGGTCTCGCCGGTGATGACGGACATGCCGCGGGCAATTTCGAGGTCGAGGTGCTCGACGATGGCGTAGTTGTGAATGGACAGGTGCACCAGCATGGGGGGCGGCTCCCGAAAGTCAGGTCTGGTTATTTATACAGTACTTTTTTCAGGCCTGCCAATGCTCCTTGGCAGATTCTGTTACTGCCCGGAAAACCACCTTGCCCCTTGAAGCTGGTTTTTCCGGCCCCATATAGCCGACATCCAAGGCGAGCCTGGCTCGCAGTCCACAAAATTGCGCAGGAGAGACCCCATGGCTGACGAACAGCTGAACGAAAAAGACCTTAACGTTGAAGAAACCGGTGCAGAAACCACTGCAGATGCCCGTGTTCTGGAACTCGAGGAGCAGCTGGCCGCCGCCAAGGATCAGTCGCTGCGTGTCGCTGCGGAAGCGCAGAACAGCATTCGTCGCGCTGAGCAGGAAGTCGACAAGGCCCGCAAGTTCGCCCTGGAGAAATTCTCCAGCGACCTGCTGCCGGTGATCGATAGCCTGGAGCTGGCCCTGGCGCACTCCAGTGCCGAGGATGAGCACGTCAAGCAGATCCGTGAAGGCGTCGAGCTGACCTTGAAGATGTTCCAGGACACCCTCAAGCGCTACAACCTCGAAGTTGTCGATCCGCACGGCCAGCCATTCAATCCTGACCACCATCAGGCCATGGCCATGCAGGAAAACGCTGAAGTAGAGCCAAACAGCGTGCTGAACGTGTTCCAGAAGGGTTACCTGTTGAACGGCCGCCTGCTGCGCCCCGCCATGGTGGTGGTCAGCAAGGCGCCGAGCGCGGCGCAACCCTCGATCAATGAAAAGGCTTGAAATCCATCGGGGCATCCCCATCTAGGTGTCAAGCCTTCAAGTATTACCGCAGTTGGCCAAAGTAGTCGCTGCTACCAAATTCAAGTTTCGGGAGAGTTAACATGGGCAAAATCATCGGTATCGACCTGGGGACCACCAACTCGTGCGTCTCCGTTCTGGAAAACGGTAACGTCAAGGTGATCGAAAACGCCGAGGGTGCGCGTACCACCCCTTCGATCGTGGCCTACGCCAACGATGGCGAAATCCTGGTTGGCCAGTCGGCCAAGCGCCAGGCCGTCACCAACCCGCACAACACCCTGTTCGCAGTGAAGCGCCTGATCGGCCGCCGCTTCGAAGAAGACGTCGTGCAGAAAGACATCAAGCTGGTGCCGTACAAGATCGTCAAGGCCAATAACGGCGACGCTTGGGTGCAGGCCAGCGGCAAGGACATGGCACCGCCGCAGATCAGCGCCGAAGTCCTGAAAAAAATGAAGAAAACCGCCGAAGACTACCTCGGCGAGCCAGTCACCGAAGCGGTCATCACCGTTCCGGCCTACTTCAACGACAGCCAGCGTCAGGCCACCAAAGACGCCGGCCGTATCGCTGGTCTGGACGTAAAACGTATCATCAACGAGCCGACCGCCGCTGCGCTGGCCTACGGCATGGACAAGGCCAAGGGCGACCACACCGTCATCGTTTATGACCTGGGTGGCGGTACCTTCGACGTGTCGGTCATCGAGATCGCCGAAGTCGACGGTGAGCACCAGTTCGAAGTACTGGCCACCAACGGTGACACCTTCCTGGGTGGTGAAGACTTCGACATGCGCCTGATCGACTACCTCGTCGACGAGTTCAAGAAAGAGTCCGGCATGGACCTGAAGAACGATCCGCTGGCTCTGCAGCGCCTGAAAGAAGCTGCTGAAAAGGCCAAGATCGAGCTGTCGTCCGCCCAGTCGACCGACGTCAACCTGCCGTACATCACTGCAGACGCCACCGGTCCGAAGCACCTGAACGTGAAGATCTCCCGCGCCAAGCTGGAGTCGCTGGTCGAAGACCTGGTCAACCGTACCATCGAGCCTTGCCGCATCGCCCTGAAAGACGCTGGCATCGATGCCAGCAAGATCGACGACGTGATCCTGGTCGGTGGCCAGACCCGTATGCCGCTGGTGCAGAAAGCCGTTGCTGACTTCTTTGGTAAAGAAGCTCGCAAGGACGTCAACCCGGACGAAGCCGTTGCCATGGGTGCTGCCATCCAGGGCGCCGTTCTGGCTGGTGACGTGAAAGACGTACTGCTGCTGGACGTCAGCCCGCTGACCCTGGGCATCGAAACCATGGGTGGCGTGATGACTTCGCTGATCGAGAAGAACACCACCATCCCGACCAAGAAGTCGCAGGTGTTCTCGACTGCCGACGACAACCAGGGCGCCGTGACCATTCACGTGCTGCAAGGTGAGCGTAAGCAGGCTGCGCAGAACAAGTCGCTGGGCAAATTCGACCTGGCCGACATTCCGCCAGCGCCGCGTGGCGTGCCGCAAATCGAAGTCACCTTCGACATCGACGCCAACGGCATCCTGCACGTTAGCGCCAAAGACAAGGCCACCGGCAAGTCGCAGTCGATCGTGATCAAGGCCAACTCCGGCCTGTCGGACGACGAAATCGAGCGCATGGTGCGTGACGCCGAGGCCAACGCCGAGGAAGACCGCAAGTTCGAAGAGCTGGCTGCTGCCCGTAATCAGGGTGATGCGCTGGTTCACTCGACCCGCAAGATGGTCGCTGATGCAGGTGACAAGGTTACCGCTGAAGAGAAAACCGCCATCGAGGCTGCCGTTGTTGCCCTGGAAGCCGCTGTCAAAGGCGACGACAAGGCCGCAATCGATGCCAAGGTTGAAGAGCTGTCCAAGGTCTCTGCCCCGGTTGCCCAGAAGATGTACGCCGAGCAGTCGGCTGAGCAGCCTCAAGGTGGCGCGCAGCAGGCCGAGCCGGAAGCCAAGCACGATGACGTGGTTGACGCCGAGTTCGAAGAAGTGAAAGACAACAACAAGCAGTAATCCCTGCATGTTGTCGGCCAGTTCACCGCCGTTTGGCGGTGAGCTGGTAGGATGTCGCCGCGCGGGGGCTTGCTCCCGCGTTGGCGTATCTGGAATTCGAGAATTTTTACAGTATCTGTCAGAGCCCCTGGAGGGGCGGCAGGTGCTGATGGCGCGGCGCAGATGCCAGACGCCCAACAAGGTGCAAATGACCTATGTCCAAGCGTGATTACTATGAGGTTCTGGGTGTCGAGCGCGGCGCCAGCGAAGCTGACCTCAAAAAGGCTTACCGCCGACTGGCGATGAAGTACCACCCGGACCGCAACCCGGGCGATAAAGAGTCGGAAGACAAGTTCAAAGAGGCCAACGAGGCCTACGAAGTGCTGTCTGATGCCAGCAAGCGTGCGGCGTTCGACCAGTACGGCCATGCCGGCGTAGACCCAAGCATGGGTGGCGGCGGTGCTGGTTTCGGCGGCGCCAACTTCTCCGACATCTTCGGCGATGTATTCAGCGACTTCTTCGGTGGTGGCCGTGGTGGTGGTCGTGGCGGTGCCCAGCGTGGCAGCGACCTGCGCTACACACTGGAGCTGAACCTGGAAGAAGCGGTGCGTGGTACCACCGTGAGCATCCGCGTACCTACCCTGGTCAACTGCCAGCCTTGCGATGGTTCCGGCGCCAAGAAGGGCTCGACTCCATCGACTTGCCCGACTTGCGGTGGCATCGGCCAGGTGCGCATGCAGCAAGGTTTCTTCTCGGTGCAACAGACCTGCCCGCGCTGCCATGGCCAGGGCAAGATCATCACCGACCCATGCACTTCATGCCACGGCGAAGGCCGGGTCGAGGAATACAAGACGCTGTCGGTCAAAGTGCCGGCGGGCGTCGATACGGGCGACCGCATCCGCCTGTCTGGCGAGGGCGAGGCGGGTACCCATGGTGGCCCGACCGGCGACCTGTATGTGGTGATCAGTGTGCGTGAGCACGAGATCTTCCAGCGTGATGGCAAGCACTTGTATTGCGAGGTGCCGATCAGCTACACCGATGCTGCCCTGGGTGGCGAGCTGGAAGTGCCGACCCTGGATGGCCGCGTGAAGCTGAAAATTCCGGAAGGTACCCAGACCGGCAAGCAGTTCCGCCTGCGTGGCAAGGGTGTGGCGCCGGTGCGTGGCGGTGGTGCGGGTGACCTGCTGTGCCGTGTGGCGGTGGAAACCCCGGTCAACCTCAGCCGTCGCCAGCGCGAGCTGCTGGAAGAACTGCGTGACTCGCTGGAAGGCGACAGCTCCCACTCGCCCAAGGCCAGTGGCTGGTTCGATGGCGTGAAGCGCTTCTTCGGCGATCTCTGACAAGGAAAAGGCTATGCGACGTATTGCAGTGATGGGCGCGGCGGGGCGGATGGGCAAGACCCTTATCGAAGCCGTGCAACAAACGCCGGGTGCTGGGTTGACGGCGGCGATCGATCGCCCTGACAGCTCGCTCGTTGGGGCCGATGCTGGAGAGCTGGCGGCGCTTGGTCGGATTGGTGTGTTGTTGTCTGACGATCTGGCCAAGGTCGCCGACGAATTCGACGTGCTGATCGACTTCACTCACCCTTCGGTGACCCTGAAAAACCTCGCATTCTGCCGCAAGCACGGCAAGGCGATGATCATCGGTACCACCGGTTTTACGGTTGAAGAAAAGCAGTTGCTGGCTGAGGCAGGTAAGGACATTCCAATTGTGTTCGCCGCCAACTTCAGCGTGGGAGTGAACCTTAGCCTCAAGCTGCTTGATCTGGCCGCTCGGGTGTTGGGCGATGATGTCGATATCGAGATCATCGAGGCGCATCACCGCCACAAAGTCGATGCCCCGTCGGGTACGGCGCTGCGCATGGGTGAAGTGGTTGCCAACGCGCTGGGCCGAGACCTGCAGGAAGTGGCCGTGTATGGCCGTGAAGGGCAGACGGGTGCACGTGATCGCAAGACGATCGGTTTCGCCACCGTGCGTGCCGGCGATGTGGTGGGTGATCACACCGTGCTGTTCGCGGCAGAAGGCGAGCGCCTTGAGATTACTCATAAAGCTTCCAGCCGCATGACCTTCGCCAAGGGGGCTGTACGTGCAGCGCTGTGGCTGGATGGGCGCGAGCCTGGGCTGTATGACATGCAGGATGTGCTTGAACTGCATTAAGCAGCTCGAGCGGTGTTGGCTTCTTCGCGGGCTTGCCCGCTCCCACAGGTATTGCACAAGCCTGAGGGTTTGTGGGGCCCCTGTGGGAGCGGGCGAGCCCGCGAAGAAGCCAGCGCCAATGTCAGCCTGTCGCAATCTTGTGTTTTAGAGACACATCCGCGGTAGACCCAAAACGCACTTTTCTGTAAGCTACAGCTTTAGTGTGTCCACTAAAAGCGCGCAGCGAATTGAATTCAGCACATGAAAGCGGGGTGACGTGTCCATACGTCACTCCGCTTTTTTGCAACCTGCGATCGCCCTTTCATGCTTGATTTACGGGAGGTCTTCTTGACAAAGCCAGCCATACTCGCCCTTGCCGACGGCAGTATTTTCCGCGGTGAAGCTATCGGTGCCGACGGTCAGACCGTTGGTGAGGTGGTATTCAACACCGCTATGACCGGCTACCAGGAAATCCTTACAGACCCTTCCTACGCGCAGCAAATCGTTACCCTGACCTACCCGCACATCGGCAACACCGGCACCACGCCGGAAGATGCCGAGTCGAACCGTGTCTGGTCCGCTGGCCTGGTCATCCGTGACCTGCCGCTGCTGGCCAGCAACTGGCGTAACACCCAGTCGCTGCCTGAGTACCTCAAGGCCAACAACGTCGTTGCCATCGCCGGCATCGACACCCGTCGCCTGACCCGAATCCTGCGTGAAAAGGGCGCTCAGAACGGTTGCATCCTCGCCGGTGACAACATCAGCGAAGAAGCCGCCATCGCCGCCGCCCGCGGCTTCCCGGGCCTGAAGGGCATGGACCTGGCCAAGGTCGTTTCCACCAAGGAACGCTACGAGTGGCGCTCCAGCGTGTGGGAGCTGAAAACCGACAGCCACCCGACCATCGACGCGGCCGACCTGCCGTACCACGTGGTTGCCTTCGACTACGGCGTCAAGCTGAACATCCTGCGCATGCTGGTGGCCCGTGGCTGCCGCGTGACTGTGGTACCAGCCCAGACCCCGGCCAGCGAAGTGCTGGCACTCAACCCGGACGGCGTGTTCCTCTCCAACGGCCCTGGTGACCCTGAGCCGTGCGACTACGCGATCCAGGCGATCAAGGAAATCCTCGAAACCGAGATCCCGGTATTCGGCATCTGCCTCGGCCACCAGTTGCTGGCCCTGGCTTCCGGCGCCAAGACCGTGAAAATGGGCCACGGTCACCACGGTGCCAACCACCCGGTCCAGGACCTGGACACCGGCGTGGTCATGATCACCAGCCAGAACCACGGCTTTGCCGTTGACGAGGCCACCCTGCCGGGCAACGTCCGCGCCATTCACAAGTCGCTGTTCGACGGCACCCTGCAGGGTATCGAGCGCACCGACAAGAGCGCGTTCAGCTTCCAGGGCCACCCTGAAGCGAGCCCAGGCCCGACCGACGTCGCGCCACTGTTCGATCGTTTCACCGATGCCATGGCCAAGCGCCGCTGAGCATCCTGCTTCAAGGCCCCGGGCCGGCTCGCGCCGCGCCCGGAAGCGCCTGACCCAGATTGTTCAAAGCGGCTTGCCGACTGACCCCGGATTTGAGTGACAACCATGCCAAAACGTACAGACATCAAAAGCATCCTGATTCTTGGCGCTGGCCCGATCGTGATCGGCCAGGCCTGCGAATTCGACTACTCCGGCGCCCAGGCTTGTAAAGCCCTGCGCGAGGAAGGTTTCCGCGTCATCCTGGTGAACTCCAACCCAGCCACCATCATGACCGACCCGGCCATGGCCGACGCTACCTACATCGAGCCGATCAAGTGGCAGTCGGTGGCCAAGATCATCGAGAAAGAGCGCCCGGACGCCGTCCTGCCGACCATGGGTGGCCAGACCGCACTGAACTGCGCCCTGGACCTGGAGCGCCACGGCGTTCTGGAGAAGTTCGGCGTAGAGATGATCGGTGCCAACGCCGACACCATCGACAAAGCCGAAGACCGTTCGCGCTTCGACAAGGCCATGAAAGACATCGGCCTGGAGTGCCCGCGCTCCGGTATCGCCCACAGCATGGAAGAGGCCAACGCGGTTCTCGAGAAGCTGGGCTTCCCATGCATCATTCGTCCATCGTTCACCATGGGCGGCACTGGCGGTGGTATCGCCTACAACCGTGAAGAGTTCGAAGAAATCTGCACCCGTGGTCTGGACTTGTCGCCGACCAAAGAGCTGCTGATCGACGAATCGCTGATCGGCTGGAAAGAGTACGAGATGGAAGTGGTCCGCGACAAAAAGGACAACTGCATCATCGTCTGCTCGATCGAGAACTTCGACCCGATGGGCGTGCACACCGGTGACTCGATCACCGTTGCTCCGGCACAGACCTTGACCGACAAGGAATACCAGATCATGCGCAACGCCTCGCTGGCGGTGCTGCGTGAAATCGGTGTTGAAACCGGCGGTTCCAACGTGCAGTTCGGTATTTGCCCGAACACCGGCCGCATGGTCGTGATCGAGATGAACCCACGCGTGTCGCGTTCCTCGGCACTGGCCTCCAAGGCTACCGGCTTCCCGATCGCCAAGATCGCTGCCAAGCTGGCCATTGGTTACACCCTCGACGAACTGCAGAACGACATCACCGGCGGCCGCACCCCGGCGTCCTTCGAGCCGTCGATCGACTACGTCGTCACCAAGCTGCCACGCTTCGCCTTCGAGAAATTCCCGAAAGCCGACGCCCGCCTGACCACCCAGATGAAATCCGTGGGTGAAGTCATGGCCATCGGCCGTACCTTCCAGGAATCCCTGCAGAAAGCCCTGCGCGGCCTTGAAGTCGGTGCCTGCGGCCTCGACCCGAAAGTCGACCTGGCCAGCCCGGAAGCTGCCAGCATCCTCAAGCGCGAGCTGACTGTGCCGGGTGCCGAGCGTATCTGGTACGTGGCTGACGCCATGCGTTCCGGCATGACCATCGAGCAAATCTTCGAACTGACCGGCATCGACCTGTGGTTCCTGGTGCAGATGGAAGACCTGATCAAGGAAGAAGAGAAGGTCAAGACCCTGGCCCTGTCGGCGATCGACAAGGACTACATGCTGCGCCTCAAGCGCAAGGGCTTCTCGGACCAGCGTCTGGCCAAGCTGCTGGGCATCACCGACAAGAACCTGCGCCGTCACCGTCACAAGCTGGAAGTGTTCCCGGTGTACAAGCGCGTCGACACCTGCGCCGCCGAGTTCGCCACCGACACCGCCTACCTGTACTCCACCTACGAGGAAGAGTGCGAGGCCAACCCGTCGACCCGCGACAAGATCATGATCCTGGGCGGTGGCCCGAACCGTATCGGTCAAGGTATCGAGTTCGACTACTGCTGCGTACACGCCGCACTGGCGCTGCGTGAAGACGGTTACGAGACCATCATGGTCAACTGCAACCCGGAAACCGTCTCCACCGACTATGACACCTCCGACCGCCTGTACTTCGAGCCGCTGACCCTGGAAGACGTGCTGGAAGTTTGCCGCGTCGAGAAGCCGAAAGGCGTGATCGTGCACTACGGCGGCCAGACTCCGCTGAAACTGGCCCGTGCCCTGGAAGAAGCCGGCGTACCGATCATCGGTACCAGCCCGGACGCCATCGACCGCGCCGAAGACCGTGAGCGTTTCCAGCAGATGGTTCAGCGCCTGAACCTGCTGCAGCCGCCAAACGCCACCGTACGCAGCGAAGAAGAAGCCATCAGCGCTGCTGGCGCCATCGGTTACCCGCTGGTGGTGCGCCCGTCGTACGTGCTGGGTGGCCGCGCCATGGAAATCGTCTACGAACTGGACGAGCTCAAGCGCTACCTGCGTGAAGCCGTACAGGTGTCCAACGACAGCCCGGTACTGCTCGACCACTTCCTCAACTGCGCCATCGAGATGGACGTGGATGCCGTGTGCGACGGTACCGATGTGGTGATCGGCGCAATCATGCAGCACATCGAGCAGGCTGGTGTTCACTCCGGTGACTCGGCGTGCTCGCTGCCACCTTACTCGCTGAGCAAGGAAGTGCAGGACGAAGTTCGCGTACAGGTCAAGAAAATGGCCCTGGAGCTGGGTGTCGTCGGCCTGATGAACGTGCAGCTGGCCCTGCAGGGCGACAAGATCTACGTGATCGAAGTCAACCCGCGCGCCTCGCGTACCGTGCCGTTCGTGTCCAAATGCATCGGCACTTCCCTGGCCATGATCGCCGCCCGCGTGATGGCTGGCAAAACCCTGAAAGAGCTGGGCTTCACCCAGGAAATCATCCCGAACTTCTACAGCGTCAAGGAAGCCGTCTTCCCGTTCGCCAAGTTCCCGGGGGTTGACCCGATCCTCGGCCCTGAGATGAAATCGACCGGTGAAGTCATGGGCGTGGGTGACAGCTTCGGTGAAGCCTTCGCCAAGGCCCAGATGGGTGCCAGCGAAGTGCTGCCGACCGGCGGTACCGCGTTCATCAGCGTGCGTGACGACGACAAGCCACAAGTGGCTGGCGTTGCCCGCGACCTGATCGCCCTGGGCTTCGAAGTGGTTGCAACTGCTGGCACCGCCAAGGTTATCGAAGCGGCTGGCCTGAAAGTGCGCCGTGTGAACAAGGTGACCGAAGGTCGCCCGCACGTGGTCGACATGATCAAGAACGACGAAGTGTCGCTGATCATCAACACCACCGAAGGCCGCCAGTCGATCGCCGATTCCTACTCGATTCGTCGCAATGCGCTGCAGCACAAGATTTACTGCACCACCACCATTGCGGCCGGTGAAGCCATCTGCGAAGCGCTGAAGTTTGGTCCGGAAAAGACCGTTCGTCGCTTGCAAGATCTGCATGCAGGACTGAAAGCATGAGCATTACCAAGTACCCGATGACCGTCCAGGGCGCTCGCGCCCTGGAAGAGGAGCACCTGTTCCTGAGCAAGACCGAGCGCCCGCGCCTGAGCCAGGCAATCGGCGAAGCGCGCGAACTGGGCGACCTCAAGGAAAACGCCGAATACCATGCAGCCCGCGAAGAGCAGGGCATGGTCGAGGCGCGTATCCGCGATATCGAAGGCCGCCTGCAGAACTCGGTGGTGATTGATGTGACCACTATCCCTCACACCGGCAAGGTGATTTTCGGTACCACCGTGGTACTGGCCAACACCGAAACCGATGAAGAGGTGACCTACCAGATCGTCGGCGAGGATGAAGCCGACGTGAAACAGGGCAAGCTCTCGAGCGGTGCGCCGATTGCCCGTGCCATCATCGGCAAGGAAGAAGGTGATACTGTCGTCGTCAAGACGCCTAGCGGCACGGTCGAGTACGAGATTGTCGAAGTCAAGCACATCTGACCGGCGCCTGCGGGCGCCATCCCTCGAGGGGATCCTCTGGCAGCTGGCCCAGGTTTTCTGGGTCGGTGGCCTGTGGGTTTTTCATGTAGGGCTGGTGCCTGCGCTCAAGGTCAGTGGCCTGGCGCCGCTGCTGGTGCAGGATATCGCCGGGCAGATCGACCGCTGGTTGATCGGTGTGGCGTTGCTTGGCTTGTTGACCCAGCTGGCAGTGCTGGCAAGGGTGGACGGCCTGGCGGCCTGGTGGAGGCAGTTCCGTGGCCAGATGCTATTGCTCGGCTTCGGCGCCTGCGTGGGGTACTACACCTTGCGCTACGGTATTTCCGTGGGCGAGCGCTGGCAGATGTTCTGCTTCCTGGTACTGGGCTTTTCCGGCATCGTGCTGGTGGCCCAGCCGGTGCCGGTCAGGGCGCGTTCGCCGCGCCACTGACCGGAGCCACCGTTACTTGTAGCGGTGGATGTTGGACAGCTGCTTGTTCGGCTGTGGATTCTTGCGGTAGATCAGGGCTTTCTTGCCAATGGTCTGCACCAGCTCGGCACGGCCAGCCTTGCACAGCTCGGCAATGGTTTCGGCGCGTTCTTCGCGGTCTTCCGAGCGAATCTCGACCTTGATCAGTTCATGGTCGACCAGCGCGCGTTCCAGTTCGGCGATGACGCCTTCATTCAAACCGTTGCCAGCAACGATCAGGACCGGCTTCAGGTCATGACCAATGGACTTGTATTGCTTCTTCTGCTCGTTATTGAGCGGCATAATCTGACCCTTTCCGTCTGATTCTGTAAAATTGACGGGCATTTTACCCGAGGGCCACCGGCTCCGCCCAGTCAATCACGACGCATATCATCGAGGTGCCCCGTGGTACAACGTTCCAAAAGCAGCGCAAACTGGCTGCGAGAGCATTTCAACGATCCTTTTGTGAAACAGGCGCAGAAGGATGGCTACCGCTCGCGTGCGAGCTACAAACTGCTTGAGATCCAGGAAAAAGACCGCCTGATCCGTCCAGGCATGAGCGTAATCGATCTCGGTGCGGCCCCGGGGGGCTGGTCGCAGGTGACCAGTCGTCTGATTGGTGGCCAGGGCCGGCTGATCGCGTCCGACATCCTGGAAATGGACTCGATCGCCGACGTGACCTTCATCCAGGGCGATTTCACCCACGACGAAGTCCTGCAGCGCATTCTCGAAGCGGTCGGTGATTCGCACGTAGACCTTGTGATTTCTGACATGGCCCCCAATATGAGTGGTACGCCTGCGGTGGACATACCGCGCGCCATGTTCCTCTGCGAGCTGGCCCTCGATCTGGCGACCCGCGTGCTCAAGCCCGGCGGCGACTTCCTGATCAAGATTTTCCAGGGCGAAGGTTTTGACGTGTACCTGAAGGACGTGCGCAGCAAGTTCGACAAGGTGCAGATGCGCAAGCCGTCGTCGTCGCGGGATCGTTCCCGTGAGCAGTACCTGTTGGGCAGGGGCTTCAAAGGGGCGTGAAAGGTGTGAAGCGGGGTGGCCGATAGTTAATTCCAATCGGCCACTGCGTCAGGATTGTCCGAACTTCGTGTAGTCTAGCTTTCACAAAGGGTTACAGACGGTGCCTGCGGCTGCGTGGGTAATGTAGTAAGTTAGGGCGATGAATATCATGCGAGGCACGGCTGCGTCGTGCGCCGGCCTCAGAGGGTAGCGAATTGAACGACATGGCAAAGAATCTGATCCTGTGGTTGATCATCGCAGCTGTCCTGGTGACAGTGATGAACAACTTCTCCAGCCCTAACGAGCCGCAGACCCTCAACTACTCCGACTTCATCCAGCAGGTCAAGGATGGCAAGGTCGAGCGTGTGACCGTCGACGGCTACATCATTACCGGCAAGCGCGCCGACGGCGACAACTTCAAGACCGTGCGCCCGGCCATTACCGACAATGGCCTGATCGGTGACCTGGTCGATAACCACGTCATCATCGAAGGCAAGCAGCCAGAGCAGCAGAGCATCTGGACGCAACTGCTGGTGGCCAGCTTCCCGATCCTGGTCATCATTGCCGTGTTCATGTTCTTCATGCGCCAGATGCAAGGCGGTGCGGGCGGCAAGGGCGGGCCGATGAGCTTTGGCAAGAGCAAGGCGCGCCTGCTATCCGAAGACCAAGTCAAGACCACGCTGGCCGATGTTGCCGGCTGCGACGAGGCCAAGGAAGAAGTTGGCGAGCTGGTCGAGTTCCTGCGTGATCCGGGCAAATTCCAGCGTCTGGGCGGCCGCATTCCGCGCGGTGTGTTGATGGTAGGTCCGCCAGGTACCGGTAAGACCCTGCTGGCTAAGGCAATTGCCGGCGAAGCGAAAGTACCGTTCTTCACCATTTCCGGTTCGGACTTCGTGGAAATGTTCGTAGGTGTCGGTGCCAGCCGTGTGCGCGACATGTTCGAGCAGGCCAAGAAGCATGCCCCGTGCATCATCTTCATCGACGAGATCGACGCTGTGGGTCGCCACCGTGGCGCCGGCATGGGCGGCGGTCACGACGAGCGTGAGCAAACCCTCAACCAGTTGCTGGTAGAGATGGACGGCTTCGAGATGAACGATGGCATCATCGTCATCGCTGCTACCAACCGACCGGACGTACTCGACCCGGCGCTGCTTCGTCCTGGTCGTTTCGATCGCCAGGTGGTGGTAGGCCTGCCAGACATCCGCGGTCGCGAACAGATCCTCAAGGTGCACATGCGCAAAGTGCCGGTCGGCGAAAACGTCAACCCGGCGGTCATTGCTCGTGGTACTCCTGGCTTCTCCGGTGCTGACCTGGCCAACCTGGTCAACGAAGCCTCGCTGTTTGCCGCACGCTCCAACAAGCGCCTGGTCGAAATGAAAGAGTTCGAGCTGGCCAAGGACAAGATCATGATGGGCGCCGAGCGCAAGACCATGGTCATGTCCGAGAAAGAAAAGCGCAACACGGCCTACCACGAGGCTGGCCACGCCATTGTTGGTCGCCTGGTGCCTGAGCACGACCCGGTCTACAAGGTTTCCATCATTCCGCGCGGTCGCGCCCTGGGTGTGACCATGTTCCTGCCGGAAGAAGACCGCTACAGCCTGTCCAAGCGTGCGCTGATCAGCCAGATCTGCTCGCTGTACGGTGGCCGTATCGCCGAAGAAATGACCCTGGGCTTCGATGGCGTCACTACCGGTGCGTCCAACGACATCATGCGTGCCAGCCAGATCGCGCGGAACATGGTTACCAAATGGGGACTGTCCGAGAAGCTCGGGCCGCTGATGTACGCTGAAGAAGACGGTGAGGTGTTCCTCGGTCGTAGCGCTGGCAGCCAGCACGCCAGTGTTTCTGGCGAGACTGCCAAGCTGATCGACTCCGAGGTGCGCAGCATCATTGATCAGTGCTACGCCACAGCCAAGCAGTTGCTGATCGACAACCGCGACAAGCTCGAAGCGATGACCGAAGCACTGATGAAGTATGAGACCATCGATTCCGATCAGATCGACGACATCATGGCTGGGCGTACGCCGCGTGAACCGCGTGACTGGGACGATGACAAGGATTCGGGCACGCCTGCCGCCCAGAATGACCGTCCGGAATCGCCAATCGGCGGCCCAGCAGCTCAACACTAAGGGCATCTATGAGCTCAGCGCAGTACCCGACCCGGTTGCCTTGCGGCAACCGGGTTCTTGATTTGTCGCGTACCCATGTCATGGGTATTCTCAATATCACCCCCGACTCCTTTTCCGATGGCGGGCGCTTCAGTCAGCGCGACGAGGCTCTGCGCCATGCCGAGGCAATGGTCGCCGCCGGCGCCACGCTGATCGACATCGGTGGCGAGTCCACACGCCCTGGTGCGCGGGCAGTATCGGTCATTGAGGAGCTGGAGCGTGTCGCGCCGATGGTCGAAGCAATCAACAGCCGCCTCGATGTGGTCATCTCGGTCGATACCTCCACGCCTGCCGTCATCCGTGAGTCGGCCCGTCTCGGTGCCGGGCTCATCAATGACGTGCGGGCACTGGAGCGCGATGGCGCTCTGGACGCTGCGGCAGATACCGGCCTGCCGGTGTGCCTCATGCACATGCGTGGTGAGCCGGGTAACATGCAGGATGACCCGCATTACGATGATGTGACCGCTGACGTTACGCGTTATCTTGAGCAGCGGATGGCCGCCTGCGGGGCGGCGGGCATCGACGCAAACAGAATCATCCTTGACCCGGGCTTTGGTTTCGCCAAGACACTGGCGCACAACCTGAGCCTGTTCAAGCACATGGAAGCGCTCTATTGCCTTGGGCGCCCACTGCTTGTGGGCGTTTCACGAAAGAGCATGATCGGCCTGACGCTGGAACGTCCGGTCGGCGAGCGGTTGTACGGCAGCCTTGCGCTGGCGGCGTTGGCCATGACCAAGGGGGCGAGCATCCTTCGTGTCCATGACGTGGCTGAAACTGTCGATGTGGTGCGCATGATTGCTGCGGTACAAAACGCCGAATAAGAACATTGGAGTCCCTATGAGCAGAAAATACTTTGGTACCGACGGCATTCGTGGCCGTGTCGGCGAATACCCGATCACGCCTGACTTCATGCTGAAGCTGGGTTGGGCGGCCGGCATGGCCTTCCGCAAGCAAGGCCATTGCCGGGTGCTGGTGGGCAAGGACACGCGTATCTCCGGCTACATGTTCGAGTCTGCACTCGAAGCCGGCCTGGCCGCGGCGGGTGCCGACGTCATGCTGCTGGGGCCAATGCCTACGCCGGCCATCGCCTATCTGACGCGCACGTTCCATGCCCAGGCTGGCATTGTCATCAGTGCCTCGCACAATCCGCATGAAGACAACGGCATCAAGTTCTTCTCGGGCCAGGGCACCAAGCTGCCGGACGAAGTCGAGCTGATGATCGAAGAGCTGCTTGACCAGCCGATGTCCGTGGTCGACTCGGGCAAGCTGGGCAAGGTTTCGCGCATCAACGACGCTGCTGGCCGTTATATCGAGTTCTGCAAGAGCAGCGTACCCACGGGTACTGGCTTTGAAGGCCTCAAGCTGGTGGTCGATTGCGCCCACGGTGCCACCTACAAGGTTGCGCCGAGCGTGTTCCGTGAATTGGGCGCCGACGTGACCGTGCTGCATGCGCAGCCGGATGGCCTGAACATCAACGAAGGGTGCGGCTCGACGCACATCGAATCGCTGCAGGCCGCCGTGCTGGTGGGGCATGCCGATCTCGGTATCGCCTTCGACGGTGACGGCGATCGCGTGTTGATGGTCGACCACACCGGCGCCATCGTCGATGGTGACGAGTTGCTGTTCATCATCGCCCGGGATCTGAACGACCGCGGCAAGCTGCAGGGCGGGGTAGTGGGTACGCTGATGAGCAACCTGGGCCTGGAGTTGGCGCTGAAGGACCTGGATATCCCGTTCGTGCGGGCCAAGGTCGGTGACCGTTACGTCATGGCCGAGCTGCTTGAGCGTGAGTGGCTGGTCGGTGGTGAAAACTCCGGTCACGTCGTGTGCTGCAACCACACCACTACCGGTGATGCGATCATCGCCGCGCTGCAGGTGCTGATGGCGCTCAAGCGCCGTGGCGAAACCCTTGCCCAGGCCCGCCAGGCACTGCGCAAGTGCCCGCAGGTGCTGATCAACGTGCGCTTCGGCGCCAGCAAGGTCGACCCGCTGGAGCACCCGGACGTCAAGGAAGCCAGTGCCAAGGTGACCGAGGCGTTGGCTGGTCGTGGCCGTGTGCTGTTGCGCAAATCCGGTACCGAGCCACTGGTTCGGGTCATGGTCGAGGGCGAGGACGAAAACCAGGTGCGTATGCACGCTGAAGCGCTGGCCAAACTGGTCAGCGAAGTTTGTGTCTGAAGGCGCTTGCCAGCGCAGATCTGGTTGGGTAAGATCTGCGCCCACTTTGACCGACGAGGTAAAGCATGCGTCGCCCTATGGTAGCTGGTAACTGGAAGATGCACGGTACCCGCGCTAGCGTCGCTGAGCTGACCGAAGGCTTGAATAATCTCGCCTTGCCGAGCGGAGTGGAAGTCGCGGTATTTCCACCGGCCTTGTTCATCAATCAAGTGATCGATGGCCTGGCAGGTAAAGAAATTACTGTTGGCGCACAGAATTCTGCTGTACAGCCCGAACAGGGTGCGCTGACCGGGGAAGTTGCTCCCGAGCAGCTGGTTGAAGCGGGTTGCAAGTTGGTGTTGATTGGTCATTCGGAGCGTCGCCAGATCATTGGTGAAACCGACGAAGTGCTCAATCGAAAGTTTGCAGCAGCGCAGGCCAAAGGTTTGAAGCCAGTGCTTTGCATCGGGGAAACCCTTGAAGAGCGCGAGGCTGGCAAGACGCTTGAAGTTGTCGGGCGTCAACTAAGCAGTATCATCGAAGCATTCGGTGTTAAGGCTTTTGCCAATGCAGTAATTGCCTATGAGCCTGTATGGGCCATCGGTACTGGCCTGACGGCCACGCCACAGCAGGCCCAGGATGTGCACGCCGCCATCCGCGGCCAGCTGGCGGCAGAAGATGCTGAAGTGGCTGCGAAGGTGCAGTTGCTCTACGGCGGCAGCGTGAAGGCGGCCAATGCGGCCGAACTGTTCGGCATGCCGGATATCGATGGGGGTCTCATTGGTGGGGCTTCCCTGAACGCAGACGAATTCGGTGCAATTTGTCGCGCCGCAGGAAACTGAACAAATGCTGGAAACAGTCATCGTTGTTTTTCATCTGTTGGCAGCGCTGTCGCTAGTAGTGCTGGTTCTGTTGCAACAGGGTAAAGGTGCTGAAGCAGGTGCATCTTTCGGCGCGGGTGCCTCAAACACCGTGTTCGGAAGCCAGGGATCTGCAACGTTCCTAAGTAAATTAACTGCTATACTCGCTGCCACTTTCTTTTTGACAGCACTTGGGTTAGGATACTTCGCGAAGCAACAAGCTCACCAGCTTAGCCAAGCAGGTCTTCCAGATCCAGCAGTGCTTGAAGTGAAAGAGCCGCAGAAACCGGCAGTTAATGATGATGTACCGGTGCTCCAGCAGCAGAAGAGCGAAAACACCAGCAACTCGGGTGATGTACCTCCTCCGGCACAAGAGCAGAAGTAACGGGTTTCAAGTAGTAGTATTGCCGAGGTGGTGGAATTGGTAGACACGCAACCTTGAGGTGGTTGTGCCCATAGGGTGTAGGGGTTCGAGTCCCCTTCTCGGTACCAATTAAAGCTTGAGAGCCCGCTTTAGCGGGCTTTCTTGCAGGTGAAGGTTCTGATTTGACCCTCAACAGGGTTCGGTCTTATACTTTTGCCCCAGCTTTGTCGCGGGGTGGAGCAGCTTGGTAGCTCGTCGGGCTCATAACCCGAAGGTCGTTGGTTCAAATCCAGCCCCCGCAACCAGCTTCAGCGGAGCCCCTTTTCAGGGGCTTTTTGCTAACCGAACAGTTTTCGGCGTCGTTGTCCAACGGCGCTTTCAGGGATGGGCGCTTCGCCCATTTTTTATTTGCACAGCATGCACGAGGGGGTTCAGGTGTCGAGCAAGCTAGAACAGTTGCAGGCCTTGTTGGCCCCGGTTGTCGAGGGTCTGGGCTATCAGTGCTGGGGGATCGAGTTCGTTTCCCAGGGTAAGCATTCGGTACTGCGCATCTACATCGACAAGGAAGGTGGCATCCTGGTGGACGACTGCGAAGCGGTCAGCCGTCAGGCCAGCGCAATCCTCGATGTGGAAGATCCAATCAGCAGTGAGTACACCCTCGAGGTGTCTTCTCCAGGCATGGATCGCCCACTGTTCACTCTGGAACAGTTTGCCTCGCATGCCGGCGAACAAGTGAAGATCAAGCTGCGCTCACCCTTCGAGGGTCGTCGTAACTTCCAGGGCCTTCTCCGCGGTGTGGAGGAGCAGGACGTGGTGGTCCAGGTGGACAACCAGGAGTTCCTGTTGCCGATCGACTCGATCGACAAGGCCAATATTATTCCCAGTTTTGACTGAGACGTGCCGGGCCCGGTGAACTGTCCGGGTCCAATGGCTTGCGCAAGGCGAGGCGTACGATGAGCAAAGAAGTACTGCTGGTTGTTGAATCGGTATCCAACGAAAAAGGTGTACCGCCCGGCGTCATTTTCGAAGCGCTGGAAGTGGCCCTGGCCACTGCAACCAAAAAACGTTTTGAAGACGAAGTCGACCTGCGTGTGGAAATCAACCGCCACACCGGTAGCTACGAGACTTTCCGTCGCTGGACCGTGGTCGACGAAGCCGATCTTGATGATCCGGCAATCGAGACCTGGCTGGACAAGATCAAGGACACCCACCCTGAAGCCAAGGTCGGTGACGTGATCGAAGAGAAGATCGAGTCTATCGAGTTCGGTCGTATCGCCGCCCAGACCGCCAAGCAGGTCATCGTGCAGAAGGTCCGTGAGGCCGAGCGTGCGCAGGTGGTCGATGCCTACCGTGAGCGCGTTGGCGAGATCATCTCCGGCACCGTCAAAAAGGTTACCCGCGACAACGTTATCGTTGACCTGGGCAACAACGCCGAGGCCCTGCTGGCCCGCGAAGACATCATTCCGCGCGAAACCTTCCGTGTTGGCGTGCGCCTGCGTGCGCTGCTCAAGGAAATTCGCACCGAAAACCGTGGCCCTCAGCTGATCCTGTCGCGCACCGCGCCGCAGATGCTGATCGAGCTTTTCCGCATTGAAGTGCCGGAAATTGCCGAGGGCCTGATCGAAGTCATGGCTGCTTCCCGTGATCCGGGTTCGCGAGCCAAGATCGCCGTCCGCTCCAAGGACAAGCGCATCGACCCGCAAGGCGCCTGTATCGGCATGCGTGGTTCGCGCGTCCAGGCCGTATCCGGGGAGCTGGGTGGTGAGCGTGTGGATATCGTCCTGTGGGACGATAACCCGGCGCAGTTCGTCATCAACGCCATGTCGCCGGCTGAAGTCGCGGCGATCATCGTTGATGAAGATGCCCATGCCATGGACATCGCCGTCGCCGAGGACAACCTGGCCCAGGCCATTGGCCGTGGCGGTCAGAACGTTCGTTTGGCCAGTCAGCTGACCGGCTGGACCCTGAACGTGATGACCGAGAAGGACATCCAGGCCAAGCAACAGGCCGAAACCGGTGACATCCTGCGCAATTTCATCGATGAGCTGGAAGTCGACGAGGAGCTGGCCCAAGTGCTGGTCGACGAAGGCTTCACCAGCCTCGAAGAAATTGCCTACGTACCGTTGGAAGAAATGCTCAACATCGATGGCTTTGACGAAGATATCGTCAATGAGCTCCGCGCTCGAGCCAAGGACCGTTTGTTGACCAAGGCCATCGCTACCGAAGAAAAACTGGCAGACGCCCACCCGGCCGAAGACCTGCTCTCCCTTGAGGGTATGGACAAGGACCTGGCGGCTGAACTGGCGGTGCGCGGCGTGGTTAACCGCGAAGACCTGGCCGAGCAGTCGATCGACGATCTGCTCGACATCGACGGCATCGACGAAGAGCGTGCCGGCAAGTTGATCATGGCCGCCCGAGCCCATTGGTTCGAGTAATTAGGCGCGGCCTGAGGAGAGAAGTGCATGACGCAAGTCACGGTGAAAGAACTGGCCCAAGAGGTCGAGGCACCGGTAGAGCGCCTGCTGCAGCAGATGCGTGAGGCAGGTCTGCCGCACACCGACGCCGGTCAGGTAGTGACCGACAATGAGAAGCAGACCCTGCTGACTCATTTGAAGAGCAGCCACAAAAGCAAGGCGGAAGAGCCGCGCAAGATTACCTTGCAGCGCAAAACCACCAGCACGCTGCGTGTCGCCGGTAGCAAGAGCATCAGCGTAGAAGTACGCAAGAAGAAAGTATTCGTGCAGCGCAGCCCGGAAGAAATCCAGGCTGAGCAGAAGCGTGAGCTGGATGAGCGCCGCGCGGCTGAAAATGCCGCTCGCGACAAGGTCGAGGCCGAAGTTCGCCAGCGCAACGAAGAGCAGGCTCGCCGTCAGGCCGCCGAAGCTGCTGCATCCGCCCCTGCGCCAGCCGCCAAGCCTGAGCCGGCGCCTGCCGCTGCTCCGGCCCCGGTAGTCGCCGACGCCCCGGCGTCCGAAGACGCCGCAGCCCGTGCTGCCGAGCGCAAGAAAGACGAAGCCCGTCGCAACGAAGGCCGTACCCGTGACGAAGACCGTCGTGGCGGCGAGCGTCGTGGCGAAGCCCCGCGCGTGTCGATCAAGGTCAAGGTCAAGGAGAAGGAAAAGGCTCCGACTCCTCGTGCCGCACCGCGCACCACCGATGAAGAAAGCGATGGCGTACGCCGTGGCCGCGGTGGCAAGAGCAAGCTGAAGAAGCGCAACCAGCACGGCTTCCAGAACCCGACTGGCCCTATCATTCGTGATGTGACCATCGGCGAGACCATCACGGTCTCTGAACTGGCCAACCAGATGTCCGTCAAGGGCGCTGAAGTCGTCAAGTTCATGTTCAAGCTGGGCACCCCGGTTACCATCAACCAGGTGCTCGACCAGGAAACCGCTCAGCTGATCGCAGAAGAGCTGGGCCACAAGGTCACCCTGGTCAGCGATACCGCACTGGAAGACTCCCTGGCCGAATCGCTCAAGTTCGAAGGCCAGACCGAGTCGCGTGCACCGGTCGTTACCGTCATGGGTCACGTTGACCACGGTAAGACCTCGCTGCTGGACTACATCCGTCGTGCCAAGGTGGCTGCTGGCGAAGCCGGTGGTATTACCCAGCACATCGGTGCGTACCACGTGGAAACCGACCGTGGCATGGTCACCTTCCTCGACACCCCTGGCCACGCCGCGTTTACCGCCATGCGTGCCCGTGGTGCCAAGGCCACCGACATCGTCATCCTGGTGGTGGCGGCGGACGACGGCGTGATGCCGCAAACCCGCGAAGCGGTTCAACATGCCAAGGCAGCTGGCGTTCCGCTGGTGGTTGCAGTGAACAAGATCGACAAGCCGGGTGCCGACCTCGATCGCATCCGCAACGAGCTGGCCGTCGAAGGCGTTACCTCCGAGGACTGGGGTGGTGACACGCCGTTCGTCAAGGTTTCGGCCAAGATGGGTACCGGTGTCGACGAGCTGCTCGAAGCCGTGCTGCTGCAGGCCGAGATTCTCGAACTGACCGCTACCCCGACCGCTCCAGGTCGTGGCGTGGTCGTTGAATCGCGCCTGGACAAGGGCCGTGGCCCGGTGGCGACCATCCTGGTTCAGGACGGTACCCTGCGTCAGGGCGACATGGTCCTGTGCGGTTCCAACTATGGCCGCGTGCGCGCCATGCTCGACGAGAACGGCAAGCCTGTGAAGGAAGCCGGCCCGTCGATCCCGGTCGAAATCCTCGGCCTGGACGGTACTCCGGAAGCCGGTGACGAGCTGTCCGTGGTTGCCGACGAGAAGAAAGCCCGCGAAGTTGCCCTGTTCCGTCAAGGCAAGTACCGCGAGGTCAAGCTGGCCCGTGCTCACGCCGGCAAGCTGGAAAACATCTTCGAGACCATGGGTCAGGAAGAGAAGAAGACCCTCAACATCGTCCTCAAGACTGACGTGCGTGGTTCCCTGGAAGCACTGCAGGGCTCGCTCGGCAGCCTGGGCAACGACGAAGTTCAGGTGCGCGTGATTGGTGGCGGCGTCGGTGGTATCACCGAAAGCGACGCCAACCTGGCGCTGGCTTCGAATGCAGTACTGTTCGGCTTCAACGTGCGTGCCGATGCCGGCGCCCGCAAGATCGTCGAGCAGGAAGGTCTGGATATGCGTTACTACAACGTGATCTACGACATCATCGAAGACGTCAAGAAGGCCCTGACCGGTATGCTGGGCAGCGATGTTCGCGAGAACATCCTGGGCGTTGCCGAAGTACGTGACGTGTTCCGTTCGCCGAAGTTCGGCGCCATCGCTGGCTGTATGGTCATCGAGGGTACCGTGTACCGCAACCGTCCGATCCGCGTACTGCGCGAAGACGTTGTGATCTTCGAAGGCGAGCTGGAATCGCTGCGTCGCTTCAAGGACGATGCCTCCGAAGTGCGTAACGGCATGGAGTGCGGTATTGGCGTCAAGAGCTACAACGACGTCAAGGTCGGCGACAAGATCGAAGTCTTCGAGAAAGTCCAGGTTGCTCGTACCCTCTAAGGGTGAGCTGGCTGCAAACCGCTTCTCTACGCGGCGGTTTTCAGCACCTCTACAGGTAGCGCCCGGTCAGGCATTGGTCTGACCGGGCGTTTGCCGCTTTAAGTTACAGGTAACAAGAATGGCCAAAGAATATAGCCGTACCCAACGTATTGGCGATCAGATGCAGCGTGAGCTGGCCGAGCTGATCCGTCGCGAAGTCAAAGATCCGCGTGTTGGCCTGGTGACCATCACCGCCGTGGACGTCAGCCGTGACCTGGGCCATGCCAAGGTGTTCATCACCGTCATGGGTGAGGAAACGCCAGATGCCGTGCAGCAGTCGCTGAAGGCGTTGAACAGCGCTGCCAGCTTCCTGCGTTTGCACCTGGGCCGCTCGATGCAGCTGCGCAGCGTGCCGCAACTGCACTTCCACTTCGATGAAAGCGTCAGTCGCGGTGTGCACCTGTCGGCGCTGATCGAACGTGCAGTGGCCGAAGACCGCCTGCACAAGGACGCCGACGAGCCGGACACCAAGGAGTAAGCGGTGGCCCAGGTCAAACGTATCCGCCGCAATGTCAGCGGCATCATCCTGCTCGACAAGCCGCTGGGTTTCACCTCTAATGCCGCCCTGCAAAAGGTGCGCTGGCTGCTCAATGCGGAAAAGGCCGGCCACACCGGTAGCCTCGACCCGTTGGCAACCGGCGTGCTGCCGCTGTGCTTCGGTGAAGCGACCAAGTTTTCGCAGTACCTGCTCGATTCCGACAAGGGCTACGAAACCGTCATGCAGATGGGGCAGACTACCAACACCGGCGATGCCGAAGGTGAGGTGCTACAGACCCGCGACGTGACCGTTGGTCGCGCCGACATCGAGGCGCTGTTGCCGCGTTTTCGTGGCCAGATCAGCCAGATACCGCCGATGTACTCGGCGCTCAAGCGTGACGGCCAGCCACTGTATAAGCTGGCTCGTGCAGGAGAGGTAGTGGAGCGCGAGGCGCGTTCTGTTACTATTAACCGCTTGGAGTTGCTCGAGTGCGAAGGCACCCGTGCACGGTTGAGCGTAGGATGCAGCAAAGGCACCTATATCCGCACCCTGGTGGAGGATATTGGCGAGGCCCTTGGCTGTGGCGCCTATGTTGCTGAGCTGCGCAGGACCCAGGCCGGGCCTTTCGCGCTGGCACAGACGGTCACCCTCGAGGCACTCGAACATGCCCACGCCGAAGGTGGCAACGAAGCGCTCGATCGCTTCCTGATGCCATCGGACAGTGGCCTGCAGGACTGGCCTTTGGTGTGCCTGTCCGAACACAGTGCGTTCTACTGGCTGCATGGGCAGGCGGTACGCGCACCGGACGCGCCACAATTTGGCATGGTCCGGGTACAGGATCACAATGCGCGCTTCATCGGTATCGGTGAAGTGAGCGAAGACGGGCGCATTGCGCCGCGTCGGCTGATTCGGTCGGAATGACCGAAACCGGGGGGCCAGGCAGTAGCCGAGCCCCACGGCATCAAGGGTGGCTGTCAGTAGGCACGGTCACACCTTTTTTATTAATACAGGGATTTGTCCCTGGCCTATTGGACCCCGCTTGCGGGATCCGTTATCAGGAGAAGCCAAATGGCCCTCAGCGTTGAAGAAAAAGCTCAGATCGTTGCCGAATACCAGCAAGCCGCCGGCGATACCGGTAGCCCGGAAGTGCAGGTTGCTCTGCTGACCGCCAACATCAACAAGCTGCAAGGCCACTTCAAGGCCAACGATAAAGACCACCACTCCCGTCGTGGTCTGATCCGTATGGTCAACCAGCGTCGTAAGCTGCTGGACTACCTGAAGGGCAAAGACACCACTCGTTACAGCGCCCTGATCGGTCGCCTGGGCCTGCGTCGCTAATAGCGGCCTGGTCAGTGGTGTGCATGGCGTGTCGCAGGCTTCGGCAGGGCTGTTTTGCAGCGCTGCCGTTGGACACACCACGCGTATCTCCGAGGTTGGCAGCCTGGCAATGCTGAGCGGTTTTTCCGCTTGGTGCCAGGCTCCCAGCCTCGTGTTGTATCTGGACGGTCAACGGGGCCGATTCCCCGTTCTGCCCAAGAATTCGCAAGAAACCAGTTCCCCCAAGAGCCACTGAAAAAGGTAGGAAACCGTGAACCCGGTAATCAAGACTTTCCAGTTCGGTCAATCGACCGTTACTCTCGAAACGGGCCGTATTGCCCGTCAGGCAACCGGCGCTGTGCTGGTTACCGTCGACAACGACGTCACCGTGCTGGTGACTGTGGTAGGCGCCAAACAGGCTGATCCAGGCAAGGGCTTCTTCCCGCTGTCGGTTCACTACCAGGAAAAGACCTACGCCGCCGGCAAGATCCCGGGTGGCTTCTTCAAGCGTGAAGGCCGTCCTTCCGAGAAAGAGACGCTGACCTCGCGCCTGATCGACCGTCCGATCCGTCCGCTGTTCCCGGAAGGCTTCATGAACGAAGTGCAGGTCGTCTGCACCGTGGTTTCCACCAGCAAGAAGACCGACCCGGACATCGCCGCGATGATCGGTACCTCGGCTGCCCTGGCCATCTCCGGCATTCCGTTCGAAGGCCCGATCGGCGCCGCTCGCGTTGCCTTCCACGAAAGCACCGGCTACCTGCTGAACCCGACTTACGAGCAACTGGCTGCTTCGAGCCTGGACATGGTCGTAGCCGGTACTTCCGACGCCGTACTGATGGTTGAATCGGAAGCTCAAGAGCTGACCGAAGACCAGATGCTGGGTGCCGTACTGTTCGCCCACGACGAATTCCAGGCCGTTATCCAGGCTGTCAAGGAACTGGCTGCCGAAGCGGGCAAGCCGACCTGGGACTGGAAACCAGCCGTTGCCAACACCGAGCTGTTCAACGCCATCCGCGCCGAGTTCGGCGAAGCGGTTTCGCAGGGCTACACCATCACCGTCAAGGCTGACCGCTACGCGCGCCTGGGCGAGCTGCGTGACCAGGCCGTTGCCAAGTTCTCGGGTGAAGAAGGCCAGCCTTCGGCCTCCGAAGTCAAAGATATCTTCGGCGAAATCGAGTACCGCACCGTTCGCGAGAACATCGTAAACGGCAAGCCACGTATCGACGGCCGCGACACCAAGACTGTTCGCCCACTGAACATCGAAGTCGGCGTGCTGCCGAAAACTCACGGTTCGGCACTGTTCACCCGTGGCGAAACCCAGGCTCTGGTCGTTGCGACCCTGGGTACTGCCCGTGACGCCCAGCTGCTGGACACCCTCGAAGGCGAGAAGAAAGACCCCTTCATGCTGCACTACAACTTCCCACCGTTCTCGGTAGGTGAGTGTGGTCGTATGGGCGGTGCTGGTCGTCGCGAAATCGGCCACGGCCGTCTGGCCCGTCGTTCGGTCCAGGCCATGCTGCCGGCCGCCGACGTGTTCCCGTACACCATCCGCGTGGTTTCGGAAATCACCGAATCCAACGGTTCCAGCTCCATGGCTTCGGTCTGCGGTGCGTCCCTGGCCCTGATGGACGCTGGTGTGCCGATGAAGGCGCCAGTTGCCGGTATCGCCATGGGCCTGGTCAAGGAAGGCGACAAGTTCGCGGTCCTAACCGACATCCTCGGTGACGAAGACCACCTGGGCGACATGGACTTCAAGGTAGCCGGTACCGCCAAAGGCGTTACTGCGCTGCAGATGGACATCAAGATCAACGGCATCACCGAAGAGATCATGGAAATCGCCCTGGGCCAGGCCCTGGAAGCGCGTCTGAACATACTCGGCCAGATGAACCAGATCATTGGTCAGTCGCGTACCGAGCTGTCGGCCAACGCCCCAACCATGATCGCGATGAAGATCGACACCGACAAGATCCGTGACGTCATCGGTAAAGGCGGCGCCACCATTCGCGCCATCTGTGAAGAGACCAAGGCTTCGATCGATATCGAAGACGATGGCTCGATCAAGATCTTCGGCGAAACCAAGGAAGCTGCAGATGCTGCCAAGCAGCGCATCCTGGGCATCACCGCCGAGGCCGAAATCGGCAAGATCTACGTCGGCAAGGTTGAGCGTATCGTCGACTTCGGCGCCTTCGTCAACATCCTGCCTGGCAAGGACGGCCTGGTGCACATCTCGATGCTGAGCGATGCTCGCGTCGAGAAAGTCACCGACATCCTGAAAGAAGGCCAGGAAGTGGAAGTACTGGTACTGGACGTGGACAACCGCGGCCGTATCAAGCTGTCGATCAAGGACGTTGCCGCGGCCAAGGCCTCGGGCGTCTAAGCGATTGCAACGCAACAGGAAAAGGGCCCTTCGGGGCCCTTTTTTCATGGGCTGCGGGAACCTTTTGCGGACTTGCATCTTGCATGCAGGTTTACCGTGCAGATTGCAAAATGCACGACACTGAAAGTGATGTATTTTTGCTAACTTATTGATTTAAAAAGATTAATTTTAGGCGATAGAGCTGGCACAGCACATGCAACTACCTTCATACCTGCCGCCAGGACATACGGCGCAGACCTTTCGACAAACAGGAGTGACCCACATGAAGAAGTTCGCCATTGCTGCCGCTACTGCTACCGCTCTGACCCTGACCATGGCTAACGCGGCATTCGCCCAACAGTCCACCCAGGCCCCCATGACGCTGGCGGCCGGTGAGGTGACCAAAGCCAAGGAAGCTACCTCTGATACCTGGATCACCACCAAGGTCAAAGCCGACCTGATGACCGAGAAAGGCGTGCCAGGCAGTGACATCAAAGTCGAGACCAATAAAGGTGTCGTGTCGCTGTCGTCCGACGTGGCCATTACCGATGCACAGAAAGAGATGGCAGTCGCCATCGCTAAGAAGATCAAAGGCGTTCAGGCCGTTTCGGCTGATGGCCTGAAGTCCGAATAAGGGATGTCCCGTCGGCCAAACGGATTTGGCCACCTCTACCGAAGCCCTGGCCTGTGCCGGGGCTTTGCTTTTGCACTCAGTAGCCCGGGTTGAGGGCGATTACATCGCTTTCGAAGCATTCCTGCTCGACGATCAGCGGCTCTACCAGTGGGCGGCTATCACGAAAGTGTGCGGTCTGGGTATGCGCTTCATACGCGGCATCATCGCGGTAGATTTCGTACAGGTAGATTACCTGCGGATCGAGTCGGTCCTGCGACACATCGAATACCAGGCAGCCTGGCTCGTTGGTGACAGAAGCTGCGGCATTGACCTTGATCGCTGTCAGGAAATCCTCGGCGCAACCGGGCTTCACACGGGTCTTGATAAACAGGCTATACACAAGTCGCTCCTTTTGTTTTAAATTCATTAGTGAATTGTATACAAAAATGGAGTCTCGCCAATGTCCGAATTGCCTGCACGCCCCGGCCGCCTGAATGGCTTGCGCCATATCGCCTTGCTGGTACCCAACCTGGAAGAGTGCGAACGCTTTTATGTCGATGTGCTGGGTATGGAGGTATTGAACCGTGCCAACGAAGACCTGGTGTACCTCACCTGTGGCAACGACAACCTTTCGCTGGGACGTGGGGCAGGGGCGTCCAATGGGTTGCAGACGCTCGATCATTACGGGTTCATTGTGGACAGCGTGGAGGAGCTGGAGGCGTGGTACCAGTACTTCAAGGCCCACGGTGTCACGCTGCTGGACCGGCCGTTCAACCACGGTGACGGAGCGCGTAGCTTCCACCTGCTGGACCCGGCGGGGAACAAGGTGCAGCCGCTGTATCACCCGGCTGTGTCTGGGCAACGGTTGGTCTGATGCCTGTTCCGGCCCATTCGCGGGCAAGCCCGCTCCCACAGGTACTGCACAGGCCTTGAACTGCGCTCGATTCCTGGGGGAGCGGGCTTGCCCGCGAAGAGGCCAGACCTGCTAAAAAAGATTATTCAGCATCCAGGTGCATCGGCGTCACCACCCGCCCATCGCTCTCAGGCTGCCCCAGGCTGGTATCGATGAAATACACCCGGTCATCTTCCAGCTTGCCCTTGTCCACCAGGTAATCCTTGATACTGCTGGCCCGCTCCTGGCCCAGCGTGCGCAGCAAGGCGGTGCTCTCGGCCCACGACTTGATCACTGCCTCGCGCAGCTTGGCGGTACGTTCGTCGCGGCCCAGTTGCTCCCATTCGGCAGGTGGCTGCTGCTTCAGGCGAGTGCGGTAAATGCCTTCGAGCATTGCCGGTTTGTCGCTGTCGTCCACCACCAGCATCGAGGCATTGGCCGGCACCTTGTCGCCCCGGCGCTGCAGGATCTTGTACCAGGTGGCCTGGTACTCACGCTCCAGGCGCTGCTGGGCGATCAGCGGGCCATCGCTGGCCTGGGCGCTGGTGCCTTCGATTTCCAGGCGCAGTTCCGGGCGTTCTTTCAGCGCGGATGCCAGCTTGTCCAGGGACGACTGGGCATCGCCACTGAGCTCGCTGGACCCAGGGGCGAACGCCACGTTGCCCAGGTCTTCCGAGCCACCGCCGGTAATCAGCCCGCCGATGAACTTGAACGGCGCCTGTGCCGCGCGCAGTACCAGGTTGCGCAGGGTTTGCCAGACGATCGGCATCACACTGAATTGCGGGTTGTTGAGGTCGCCAGACACTGGCAGCTCGATCGAAATCTTGCCCTCGGTATCTTTCAGCAGCGCTACTGCAAGGCGGATCGGCAGGTCGACTGCGTCCGGGCTGTCGACTTTTTCGCCCAGCTGCAGTTGCTCCACCACCACCTTGTTCTCGGCCTTGAGCTGGCCGTTGGTAATCAGGTAGTGCAGGTCGAGGTTGAGCCTGCCTTTGCGAATGCGAAAGCCCGCGAACTTGCCGGAGTAGGGCGTGAGGGTGGTCAGTTCGACGCGCTTGAAGCTGGTGGCGATATCCAGGCTGGCCAGCGGGTTGAACGGGTTGAGCGCGCCCTTGATGGTGACCGGTGCGTAGCGGTCGACCTTGCCCTTCACGTCGACCTTGGCCGGCACCGGCTTGCGGTTGTCGATGGTGCCGATCTGGCCATTGAGCTGCTGAATGGCCGTGGCGAAGTTGGGGGTGAGGGAGAGGTCGGCGAAGTTGGCCGAGCCGTCGTTGATGTCGATCTGGCCGATGTGGATACCCAGCGGCTTGTCGCTGCTGGTTGAGGCCGGCTTGGCTTGGCTTTTCGCCGGGGTGCCAGCCGGTTGCGGGATCAACAGGTCATTGACGTTGGTGGTGCGGTCTTCGTTGATGATGAAGCGTGCATAGGGTTGCAGCAGGGTTACCTTGTCGATCGACAACGCATCGCCGTGTACATAAGACAAGCCATCGACGTTCACCTGCTGCCATTTGACGAAGTCGCGGCTCTTGATGGTGTCGAGGGTGTGCAGCTGGTTTACCTGGGCTTTGCCCGTGATATTGAAGGCCAGCGGTGCGGTGTTCTTCAGGTCGACCTTGAGGTCGCTGGAGAGCATGCCACTGCGCAGTTCCAGCAGGATGAACGGGCTGATATAGGCCTGTGCTACGCGCAGGTCGATATCGCGGGTGCTTACGTCCAGCTTGGCCCATATCGGCGCCAGGTTGACCTGGCCGGCAGCCTGCAGCTTGCCTTGCTTGCCTACGCCCGTATCGAGCTTGAGCGTGAAGGGCGACTGGTTGAGGCTGTCGAAGCCTTGCAGGTCGGCGTTGAGCGGGCCGATGTCCAAGGCTACCGGCTCTTTCTGGCTGCGGTCTGCCAGGTGCACCAGGTAGTTGCGCAATTGCACGTCCTTGAGCAGCACTTGCCAAGGCTTGCTCGGCTCTTTGGCGGCTTGCTGCTCAGGTGTCGGCTCGGCGGCAGCCGGCTCTGCCTTTTCCTTCGGCGTGGCTTTGGCAGGCTGGCTGGCAAACAGCTTTTGCCAATCGAGCTGGCCGTCTTTTTCCAGCGCAGCCCAGGTTTCGAGTTTCTCGCTGCGGATTTTGCCTACGGTGACCTGTTGCTTGACCAGGTCAACGGAGGTTTCGCTCACCTCCAGGCTGGCCAGGCGTGCCAAGGGGCGGCCATCCGGGGCCTTGATGGCGAACGGCGCAATGCGCACGGAGGCGTTTTCCAGCAACAGCTCGGTCTGTTTGGCGAGGTTGAGCTTGTAGTGCGTGTCGAGGCTGACCACGCCGTCTTCCAGCACCAGTGGCACAGCATCACGTACGTACGGCCAGAAGGCCTTCATTTTGCCTTCCGTGATCTTCAGCGTGCCTTCAGAGGCGATCGGTGACAGGCTCAGGGTCCCGTTCCAATCAATGCGCCCGCCATTGGGGCCGTTGGCCACCAGGGTCATGTCGGCACTGTCGTCAGGCAAGGTGCTGAGGTTTTTCAGCTCCAGGTTCATGTTGTCGTAGAGGAACTCAATCGGCTCGCTGGGGCGCAAGTCCTCGAAATGCAGGTAGCCGTCGATGAGCTTGATGCTACCGATGCGCAGCGGGAACGGCTCGCTGGGTGGCTCGTCAGGTTTGGCTTCGCTGGCGGGCAGCTTGAACAGGCCGGTCAGGTTAAGGCTACCGTCCTTGGCAAACAGCACCTCGTTACGCGGTTTGTCGAGCTCTACGGCTTCCAGGTGCAGCGCTTTGGTCCACAGGCTGTCGAGCGAGAGGTTGGCGTACAGACGCTCGAACCCGACCTGTTCCTTGCCGGGCTCGCCGATCTGCAGGCCCCACAATGTCAGCTCTAGGCTGAAGGGGTTGAGTTCGACCCGTTCGAGGTGGGCCGGCACCGTCGCGTACTGGGCCAACTGCTGGTTGGCGATGCGCAGTGCCACACCGGGAAGAATGAGGAAGCCGAGCAGGCTGTAGAGGGCCACAAGGGCCAAGAGTGCGCCAGCGGCGCGAGTCAATCCTTTGTACATGTGTCGCTTCGTCTGTCTAAGCAGGAGTGCTTGGAGTATGGCACGTTAAATCAGTTCCGCAGGGGCGACCATTTGACCTTATTCGATGCCCATGCGCCGTTTGGCCCGGTGCGCCGAACCGTCTCGCATGGCCCAGCGCAATACCGGTGCGGTGCGTCGCAGGCCCAGGCGTATCATGCGCTGCTGCAAGGGCCCGTGCTGCAGACCGAGCAGGGTCTGGGCCCAATCCGGCAACAGGTCGATACCGGCGTGCAGCATCAGTTTGCCCACCGGCTGTGCCAGGCGGCTGGGGGCCGGGGCGTCGAGCAGAATCCCGACTACCTCGTGGCTGCGGCTGTCGCAGCGCAACTGCGCACGCATGCGCAGCAGGTAGTCTTCGATCTGCTGGCACGAACGTGGCACATCCCGGGCGCCAAGGCGCTCGGCAATCAGGGCAATTTCGGCGTAGTAGGCATCTTGCTCGGCGCGCGACAGCTGCGGGTTGCGGTAGCGCAAGTGGGCAGCGAGAAAGCTGCTGACTTCTGCCACATGAACCCAGGTCAGCAGGTCGGGGTCGCTGGCCGCATAAGGGCGGCCATCCGGCGCAGTGCCGGTGACCTGCAGGTGGATGGTGCGCACTTTGTCGATCAGCCATTCGGCATCGCGCGTGGAACCGAAGGTGGTACCGGAAATAAACTGACTGGTACGGCGCAAGCGGCCGATCAGGTCTTCACGGAAATTGGAGTGGTCCCACACACCGGCCAGGGCCAGCGGGTGCAGTAACTGCAGCATGAGTGCACTGATGCCGCCGACAAGCATGCTCGGGAAGTCGCCATGCACTTGCCAACTGATGCTGTGGGGGCCGAATAGGCCGGGGTCGCCCTTGGGCGATTCCAGGTCGAGCTGGCCGAGGGCCAGCCCGGTGAGGCTCATGACCTGGGTTTCGATACGGCGACGAAGGGCTTCCATGGCGACCTGCGGTGCAGGGCGGCCATGGGCAGCGGCCGCCGGTTACTGGTTGAGGCGTTTGTCGATCAGGCCTTGGACTACGCTGGGGTCGGCCAGGGTAGAGGTGTCACCCAGGTTGTCCAGCTCGTTGCAGGCGATTTTGCGCAGTATACGCCGCATGATCTTGCCTGAGCGGGTCTTGGGTAGCGCCGGGGCCCACTGGATCAGCTCGGGCTTGGCAAAACTGCCAATTTCCTTGCTGACGAGGGCCAGCAGTTCGGCCTTCAGCGTGTCGTCTGGCGTCACGCCATTCATCGGCGTGACGAAGGCGTAGACGCCTTGGCCTTTGAGGTCGTGGGGGTATCCGACCACTGCCGCTTCGGCGACGCTGTCATGCAGCACCAGTGCGCTTTCCACTTCGGCGGTGCCGATGCGGTGGCCCGAGACATTGATCACATCGTCGATGCGGCCGGTAATCCAGTAGTCGCCGTCGGCATCGCGGCGGGCACCGTCGCCAGTGAAGTAATAGCCGGGCATGGGCTTGAAGTAGGTATCCACCATGCGCGGGTGGTCGCCATACACGCTGCGAATCTGCCCTGGCCAACTGGCCTTGATCACCAGCAGGCCGGCGCCGGGGCCTTCGATCAGCTTGCCCTGTTCGTCCAGCAGTACCGGTTGCACGCCGAACATGGGCTGGGTCGCGCAGCCGGGCTTGAGTGACTGGGAGCCGGGAAGCGGGGTAAGCATGATGCCGCCGGTTTCGGTCTGCCACCAGGTGTCGACGATGGGGCAGCGCTTTTGCCCGACTTCCTCGAAATACCATTCCCAGGCTTCGGGGTTGATCGGTTCGCCGACGCTGCCCAGCAGCCGCAAGCTTTTGCGCGAAGTGCTTTGCAGTGGCGCGGAGCCCTCGCGCATCAGTGCGCGCAGGGCGGTCGGGGCGGTGTAGAAGATGTTCACCTGATGCTTGTCCACCACCTGCCAGAAGCGTGAGGTGTCCGGGTAGTTGGGCACGCCTTCGAACATCAGCGAAATCGCGCCATTGGCCAGTGGGCCGTAGACGATGTAGCTGTGGCCGGTGACCCAGCCGACGTCGGCGGTGCACCAGAACACCTCGCCGTCACGGTAGTCGAACACCACCTTGAAGGTCATCGTCGCCTGCAGTAGGTAACCGGCGGTGGTGTGCAGCACGCCCTTGGGTTTACCGGTGCTGCCAGAGGTGTAGAGGATGAACAGCGGGTCTTCGGCCTCCATCGGTTCGGGGGCGCAGTCGTTGCCGGCATTTTCTGTTGCCTCGTGGTACCAGAGGTCACGGCCTTCGACCCAGGTAACATCGCCACCGGTGCGGCGCACCACGAATACGCTGCTGACGGCAGGGCAACTGGCAAGGGCCTTGTCGACATTCTGTTTCAGCGGGATGCGTTTGCCGCCGCGCACGCCTTCATCGGCGGTGATCACGGTGCGGCAGTCGGCATCGAGAATACGGTCACGCAGGGCATCGGGGGAGAAGCCGCCGAACACCACCGAGTGGATGGCACCTATGCGGGTGCAGGCAAGCATGGCGAAGGCGGCCTCCGGGATCATCGGCATGTAGATGCATACCCGGTCGCCTTTCTTTAACCCGCGTGCCTTCAGGGCGTTGGCCAGGCGGCAGACCTGGCGGTGCAGCTCGCGGTAGGTGATGGCTTTTGAGTCGTTTGGGTCGTCACCTTCCCACAATAGGGCAGTTTGCTCGCCACGCAGGGCCAGGTGGCGATCAATGCAGTTGTAGCTGACATTGAGTTGGGCACCGTCGAACCAACGGGCCTTGCCGGTTTTCAGGTCGCATTGCTGCACGCTGGACCAAGGTTTGATCCAGTCCAGGCGCTTGGCCTGTTCGGCCCAGAAGGTGTCAGGGTCGTCTACCGACTGGCGGTAGAGGCGGCGGTATTCGTCGGGGGTGAGGGCGGCAGACTGGCTGACGGCCAGGGCCTCGGGGTAATTGCGGATATCGAACATGGCGGGTGGTCCTGCTCTTGTAAGGGGCGATGGACTGCAACGGCTATTCGATAGGAGAGTGTAGCTGGGAGAGGTGTTCAACCTGTGCCGGCCTCTTCGCGGGTTTACCTGCGAAGGGGCCGGTGCAGGTATCGGATTACCCGCGGTGACGGCCGCGGAAGTAGTTGATCAGGCCTTGGGTAGAGCCATCTTCGGCGCTGTCTTCCAGGCTGCCGACCAGGCGTTGGTAAACGCCTTTGCCCAGCTCCTTGCCCAGCTCTACGCCCCACTGGTCGAACGCGTTGATACCCCAGATCACGCTTTGGACGAACACCTTGTGTTCGTACATCGCCACCAGCGCACCCAGGCGGCGAGGGCTGATGCGCTCCACGACCAAGGTGTTGCTCGGGCGGTTGCCCGGGATCACCTTGTGCGGGGCCAGTTTTTCGATGTCCGCTTCGTTCAGGCCTTTGCTGCGCAGCTCGGCTTCGGCTTCTTCACGGGTTTTGCCCAGCATCAGCGCCTGGCTCTGCGACAGGCAGTTGGCGTAAAGCCACTGGTGATGGTCGGCCACCGGGTTGAAGCTCACCACCGGCACGATGAAGTCGGCCGGAATCAGCTGGGTGCCCTGGTGCAGCAACTGGTGATAGGCGTGCTGACCGTTACAGCCAACGCCGCCCCAGATCACCGGGCCGGTATCAACCTTCACCGGGGTGCCGTCCTGCAGCACGCTCTTGCCGTTGGACTCCATGTCCAGCTGCTGCAGGTGCTTGGTGATGTTACGCAGGTAGTGATCGTACGGCAGGATCGCATGGCTGTTCGCGTCCCAGAAGTTGCCGTACCACACGCCTAGCAGGGCCAGCAGCACTGGCATGTTCTTGTCGAACGGCGCGGTCTGGAAGTGCTGGTCCATGGTGTAGGCACCCGACAGCAACTCCTTGAAGTTGGCCGTACCAATGGCCAGGGCAATCGGCAGGCCGATGGCCGACCACAGCGAGTAACGCCCGCCTACCCAGTCCCACATCGGGAAGATGTTCTCTTCGCGGATACCAAAGGCCACGGCGGCAGCCTTGTTGCTGGAAACGGCGATGAAGTGGCGGTACAGCTCGGCTTCCGAGCCGCCCTGGGCCAGGTACCAGGTGCGTGCGGCCATGGCGTTTTTCAGGGTCTCGAGGGTGTTGAACGACTTGGACGAGACAATGAACAGGGTGGTTTCGGCACGCAGGTTGGCCGACAGCTCGTGGAACTCACTGCCGTCTATGTTCGCCAGGTAGTGGCAACGCACGCCGCGTTGGGCGTACGGCAGCAGTGCTTCGGACACCAGTTCGGGGCCGAGGAACGAGCCGCCGATGCCGATGTTGACCACGTCGGTGATCGGCTTTTCGCTGTAGCCGCGCCAGAGGCCGTCGTGGATGCGACCGACCAGTTCGGTGATCTGGTTGAGCACCTTGTGCACTTCCGGCATGACGTTCACGCCGTTGACGCTGAGCTTGTCGCCCACCGGTCGGCGCAGCGCAGTGTGCAGCACGGGGCGGCCTTCGGAGGCGTTGATGATTTCGCCGCCGAACATCGATTTGATGGCGTCTTGCAGGCCCACTTCGTTGGCCAGGTTGACCAGCAGGTCGCGGCTTTGTTCGGTGATCAGGTTTTTCGAGTAGTCCAGGAACAGGCCGCAGCAGCTCAGGGAGAACTGGTCGAAGCGTTTGGCATCGGCGGCAAAGGCTTCGCGCATGCTGAAACCTTGCATGGCGTCGCGGTGTTGCTGAAGCGCCTGCCAGGCGGGCAGGGCCGTCACATCGTGGGGTGTACGGTAATACGCCATTGCGCGGGGTTCCCTTGGTGCGTGGTGATGCCTTGGACACGGCAGTCATTGCCGGGTTCAGGCTGGCATCATTATAGGCAAAGGCCACGCGCTGGGAATGGGTAGGGCAGGGTGATTTTGGGGCTGCAAAGCAGCCCCAGGCTCTTACGCGGTCTTGTCTTCGACGTGCAGGTAAAGGTTGTCGATCAACCGGGTGTTACCGAGGTAAGCCGCCGCGATCACAACCAGGTCGCGATCATCGATCATTGCCGGGCGCAGGCTCACGGCATGACGGACTTCCAGGTAGTCCGGGCGCAAACCCGCAGTGCTCAGTTGCGCCTGGCCTTCAGCGACCAGCGCGGCAAAATCCCGTTGGCCACGGCGGATGCCCGCTGCAATGTGCTGCAGTGTGCGGTACAGCGCGGGCGCTGCAATACGCTGCTCGGGCGTGAGGTAACCATTGCGCGACGACAGCGCCAGGCCATCTTCAGCACGCACGGTGGGCTCGCCGATGATCTGGACCGGCATGTTCAGGTCGCGCACCATGGCACGGATCACTGCCAGTTGCTGAAAGTCCTTTTCACCGAATACGGCAAGGTCCGGCTGGACCATGTTGAACAGCTTGTTGACCACTGTGGCCACGCCTTCGAAATGCCCAGGCCGGCTGGCGCCGCAGAGGCCTTCGGAAAGCTGCGGTACGCTGACGCGGGTTTGCACGCTCATGCCGTCGGGGTACATCTCTTGCACGGTGGGCGCGAACAGCAGGTTGCAGCCGGCTTGCAGCAGGCGTTCCTGGTCGGCGGCCAGGGTGCGCGGGTATTTGTCCAGGTCTTCGTTGGCGCCGAACTGCAGCGGGTTGACGAAGATGCTGGCCACCACAAAGTCGGCGCGTTGTGCAGCTTTGGTCACCAAGGCTACGTGGCCGCTGTGCAGGTTGCCCATGGTCGGCACGAAGCCGATGCGTTTGCCTTCACCGCGGGCGCGGGCAACGGCTGCACGCAGTTCACGGACGGTTTTGACTGTATTCATGCACTGAACCCGTGTTCGCTACCTGGGAAGCTGACTTGCTTGACGGCCTCGACATAGGCGACAAGGGCGCCTTGAATGCCTGGCTGGCCTTCCATGAAGTTCTTCACGAACTTCGGTACCCGGCCGCTCAGCGACAGGCCGAGCATGTCGTGCAGCACCAGCACCTGGCCATCGGTGGCGCTGCCGGCGCCGATGCCGATTACCGGGATGCCCACGGCATTGGTGATTTCTGCCGCCAGTTCGCTGGGTACGCATTCAAGCAGCAGCATGGCCGCACCAGCCTGCTCCAGGGCGATGGCGTCGGCACGCATCTGCCGGGCCTGGGCCTCCTGGCGGCCCTGCACCTTGTAGCCGCCCAGTACGTTGACGGTCTGCGGGGTCAGGCCCATGTGCGCGCACACCGGCACGCCACGCTCGGCCAGCAGGCGGATGGTTTCTGCCAGCCAGGCAGCGCCTTCGATCTTGATCATGTGGGCGCCGGCTTGCATCAGCGTGGCGCTGTTGGCGAAGGCCAGTTCCGGGGTGGCATGTGCCATGAACGGCAGGTCGGCAAGGATCAGGGCGCCGTCATTGCCGCGTTTGACACAGGCAGTGTGGTAGGCCATGTCTGCTGTGGTGACCGGCAAGGTGCTGTCGTGGCCCTGCAGGACCATCCCCAGCGAGTCGCCCACCAGCAACACTTCGACACCGGCCTGGCTGGCGGCCTTGGCGAAGGTCGCGTCGTAGCAGGTCAGCATGGTGATTTTTTCACCCTTGGCCTTGAGGCCATTGAGGGTGGTGAGGGTTACTTCAGGCATGTAGGAAATTCCTCGTTCAGGCGCTGTAAAAAACGACTGCATTCAACGCGTGTAGTCATCTTCCGGAGCGGCACATCATCGCGCGTGATGTTCGGGCACAGGTCCGTCCGGGCCTAAATACGGGTATGCGGCACTTTGGTGCCACACGGGACGCCTATAGTCGTGAGCGAGGTGGGGGAAGTCAATCACCCTGTTACCGCATTGTTACGATCAGGGTGTTACTGGCGTTACCGCAGTGGCGTGGCAGGCTGGAACGCCCGGTTTACAGGCGTTCCAGGCCGACGAACGGACAGTCTGCGAGTAACTGCGCGAGGGCGCGGCCATCGGCCAGGCGGAAATCGCCCGGGACCAGTTCGGCCAGCGGGTACAGCACGAAGGGGCGGGCGTGCATGTGGTAGTGCGGCACTTTCAGGCGTGGCTCGTCGAGTACCTGATCACCGAACAGCAGGATGTCCAGGTCCAGCGTGCGCGGGCCCCAGCGTTCCTTGCGCACGCGGCCCTGGTCGTTCTCGATGGCCTGCAGCGCATCGAGCAGGGCCAGGGGCGGCAGAGCAGTGTCCAGGGCAGCAACTGCGTTGGTGTAGCGCGGTTGGCCGGGCAGCAGCGAGTCGCTGGTGTACAGGGCAGAGGCCGCTACCAGGCGGGTGCTGTCCACCTGGTCAAGCGCCTGCAAGGCGCTGCGCAGCTGCTCGGCAGGTGCGTCCAGGTTGCTGCCCAGGCCGACGTAGGCGCGGGTCTTCACTCGAACGCCTCGTCGCCACTGCGTTTGCGCTTGCTGCCGCTGCGTTTGCGTTTACGCGGGCCGGCACCGGTGCCTTCGTCACGGCTGCCCAGCTCGCGGATCATCTCGCGGCGCTCGCTGTCGTTGGCATCCTGGTAGTCGGTCCACCACTGGCCGAGGTCGTCGGTTTCTTCGCCTGCGCTTTCACGCAGCAGCAGGAAGTCGTAACCGGCGCGGAAGCGGGGGTTGTCCAGCAGCATGTCGGCACGCTTGCCACTGCGACGTGGCAGGCGCTCCTGCATGTCCCAGATCTCGCGGATCGGCAGGGTGAAGCGCTTGGGGATGGCAATGCGTGCGCATTGCTCGGCGATCAAGTCGTGAGCGGCACCGTTCATGGCCGGAATCGGCGGTACACCCTGGTTCTGCAGGTGCAGCACGCGGGATGGCAAGGCTGGCCACAGCAGTGCAGCGAACAGGAACGCCGGCGTGACCGGCTTGCCTTGCTTCACGCGCAGGTCGGTGTTGTTCAGTGCCTGGCTGATCAGCGTGTGGGTGTAGGTCGGGCGCTCGTCCAGGGCGTGGGCACTGGCCGGGAACAGCGGCTCGAACAATTGCAGGTCGACCAGCATTTCGAACGCGATGGCGCCTTGGCCGGAAAGGAACAGCTTGAGGCTTTCTTCGAACAGGCGCGCTGGCGGGATCTCGCGCAGCAACGGGGCCAGTTCGCGAATCGGCTGGACCGTGTGCTTTTCGATGCCGAAGTCGAGCTTGGCGGCGAAACGCACCGCACGCAGCATGCGCACCGGGTCTTCCTGGTAGCGGTGGGTCGGGTCGCCGATCAGCCGCAACAGGCGGTTGCGCACGTCGTGCACACCGTTGGCGTAATCGAGAATGCGCTCGCTGACCGGGTCGTAGTACAGGGCGTTGATGGTGAAGTCGCGGCGTTGCGCGTCTTCTTCCAGGGTGCCGTACACGTTGTCACGCAGGATGCGGCCACTGGCATTGTGCGACGAACGGTGGCTGTCGCCCTGATCTTCTTCCGAGTGAGGAGCGCGGAAGGTGGCGACTTCGATGATCTCACGGCCGAAATGCACGTGGACCAGCTTGAAGCGGCGACCAATGATGCGCGCGTTGCGGAACTCGGCACGGACCTGTTCGGGAGTGGCACTGGTGGCGACGTCGAAGTCTTTCGGCGTGATGCCCAGCATCAGGTCGCGGACACAGCCCCCGACCAGGTAAGCCTGGTAGCCGGCGCTTTGCAGGCGTTCCACGATGTTCACCGCATGGCGGCTGAACTGGTGGCGCTGCAGCGAGTGCTGGCTCTTGTTGATCACCTCAGGCGTGGTGCGCCTGTGGTGCTGGCCCGGTACGGGCGGGCGGAACGACTGGAACAGCTTCTTCAGCATGGGATGCACTGTTTGAAGGAATGTTCGGCCAAGAATAGGAGAATGGCCGCATGATGGGCGGGGATTCTAGCATTTACTCAGGGAATGGTGTAGGCGGGTAGCAGGATGCCTGCCAGAAGGGTAGAAACGACAAGGGGAGCCTAAGCTCCCCAAGAAGTCGTTGCGTGCTCTTATTGTTTTTTTGCTGGGCTTCTTGTTTTTGTTGAGTGCCCTGTCCACAAATCTCGAAGCTTGTGGACGACCCCCAATCCAGGGGTTAAGAGCAAACGGATTGCTTTGGCCGCTGATGTCACGTTGATCTGTCGATCCAACCAGTTCAGGCGCTGCTTTTTAGTGCAGTTTTTGTTGTTCTCTGCCTGGTTGTGGGGCAAGCCCCAAACACGCATCCTCTCCAAAAGAATCAGTTAGCTGCGCCTCCGCCGTCTTGTTTTTATTGTGCGTGAGCCGTTTCGTCTTGTTCTTATTCTGAGTTGCAGTGCTTGTTATTGTTTTTGTACTAAGCATATAGCAGGTGCCGTGCCAACTTTTGCAAGTCCAGTAAAATCAAGGGGTTGAGGCGTTCTGGTGATTTTCGAGGGGCTGAAAATGTCGGGATTTCGTTACCGTACGCCTCGGGAACTGTTACGACCCAAAGGTTGGGTAACAGATTTTTGTGGGGACTGATGTGTTACCTGGGGTGTTCGTCGTGACAGCTTCAGCGCCTGTGAGATCGAGCGCCGCCCGCGCGGCGCATCGCGAGCTGCGCTCGCTCCTACGTTTGTTTTTGGCCAGTAACGCCTGTGGCAGGCGCGCGCGACCGCCTGGTTTGTACTACGCAATATCGCGCCATGCACCAAGGCGTACGCGCGCAAATACCCCAGGAATGATTGGCCCTAAACAGACGTAGGAGCGAGCGCAGCTCGCGATGCGCCGCGCGGGCGGCGCTTGGTCTCACCCCACCGCATATGCTGCGGCGTACGCCAGGCAGGTCAGTTATCGCTGGTAACGTTGCTTTTGCGCCGTGGAATACCCAGGCGCTGACGGCGTTCCCACAGGCACTTGCGGCTGACGCCAAGCTTGCGTGCCAGCTCGGTCTCGGTCATGTGGTCCTGGTGTTCGAGCACGAAGTGCTGGAAGTAGTCTTCCAGCGACAGGTCTTCGGTCGGCTCGTGGCTGGCATTTGCAGCACTGGCTGCAACCAGGGCGTTGTTGAGGATCTCGTCCTCCTCCAGGTCGCCCAGTTCAATGTCGATGCCCAGCAGGTCGGCCGAAATTTCTGCGCTCTCGCTAAGAATCACCGCACGCTCCACGGCGTTTTCCAGCTCTCGCACGTTACCTGGCCAGCTGTAATGGCGAATGGCTTGCTCGGCCTCGGCCGAGAAGTGCAGGTCGTCGCGACCGATACGCGCGCGTTGGCGGGCGAGGAAGGCGCTGGCGATCTCGTTCACGTCACTGCCGCGCTCGCGCAGGGCAGGCAGTTTCAGGGCGATGACGTGCAGGCGATAGTAAAGGTCTTCGCGGAACTGGCCGGCCTTGGCCAGGTTCTTCAGGTCGCGGTGGGTCGCGGCGATCAGGCGCACATCGACCTTTTGCGACTGCACCGACCCCACCCGGCGAATCTCGCCTTCCTGCAGTACACGCAGTAGACGGGCCTGGGCTTCCAGTGGCAGTTCACCGATTTCGTCAAGGAACAGCGTGCCACCGTCGGCGGCCTCTACCAGGCCCGCACGCCCGGCGCTGGCACCGGTGAACGCGCCTTTCTCGTGGCCGAACAGTTCGGACTCGATCAAGGTCTCGGGGATGGCCGCGCAGTTCACCGAGATCATCGGTGCCTTGGCCCGGCGTGACAGGTTGTGCAGGGCGCGGGCCACCAGCTCTTTACCGGTACCCGACTCACCCTGGATCAGCACATTGGAGTCGGTGGGCGCCACCTTGCGGATCTTGCTGTACATGTCCTGCATGGGCGGGCATGAACCGATGATGCCGATTTCGCCATTGGCCGCAGCCGCGCTGCCTTTGTCGGCCGCGGCGGCCTTGCCGTTGGTGGCGCGTGGCTCGGCAGCCAGTGCGGCGGCCGGAGCGTTCTGCCGGTCGCGCAGAATACGCGCCACGGCCTGCAGCATCTCGTCGTGGTCGAAGGGCTTGGCGATGTAGTCCACCGCGCCCATTTTCATCGAATCCACCGCCGAGCGCAGGCTGGCGTAGCTGGTCATGATCAGCACCGGGGTACCTTGGCCGAGCTTGATCAGCTCGGTGCCGGGCGCACCTGGCAGGCGCAGGTCGCTGACGATGAGGTCGAAGGTGGCAATGCTGAAGCGTTCCTGGGCTTCCTGCACCGAGCCGGCTTCGCTGACCTGGTACTGGTTCCGCTCGAGCAGGCGACGCAAGGCCGAGCGGATGATGGTTTCGTCTTCGACGATCAGAATGTGCGGCATTGATTCAATTCTCTCGACGGTCTCGAATTTCAGGGGACGTCGCTACGACATGCCGGGGCAGGGTCACGCGGATCCGGGTGCCACGTTGCCGTTCGATATCGGCCGGGCTGTCGATGGTGATTTGCCCATAATGCTCTTCCACGATGGAATAGACCAGAGCGAGCCCCAGTCCGGTTCCTTCGCCCGGGTCTTTGGTGGTGAAGAAGGGTTCGAACAGGCGGTCCATGATGCTCTTCGGTATCCCGCTGCCCTCGTCCTCGACGATCAGGTCGACGGTGTGCTCGCTCACTTCGCTGCGCACGCGCACGGCGCTGCCGGGCGGTGAGGCATCGCGGGCGTTGGAGAGCAGGTTGATCAGCACCTGGGCCAGGCGCTGCGGGTCCCCTTCGGCCCAGTGGTCCGGGTCGCAGAGGTTGAAGAACTGTACTTCGAAATTGCGCCGGTTCAACGCCAGCAGACCGATGGCGTCCTGCGCCACTTCGGCCAGGCACACCGGCTCTTCACTGTTCTGGTGGCTGCCGCCGGCATGGGCGAAGCTCATCAGCGACTGGACGATGCGCGATACCCGCTTGGTCTGGTCGAGGATCTGGCTGGACAGCTCGATGATTTCGCCATCACCTTCACGTTCTTCACGAAGGTTTTGCGCCAGGCAGGCGATGCCGGTAATCGGGTTGCCGATTTCGTGGGCTACGCCAGCGGCCAGGCGGCCGATGCTGGCCAGGCGCTCGGAATGCACCAGCTTGTCTTCCAGTGCCTGGGTTTCGGTCAGGTCTTCCACCAGCAGCACCAGGCCGCTGTTTCCGGGTGCCAGCGGCTCGTCGATGGCGGCCTTGTGCAGGTTCAGCCAGCGCGGCTGGCCGTCCAGCGCCAGGCGCTGCTTGTGCAGGTGCTCGTCGGGCACGTTGATGAAGCCTTGCAGCAGGCCGCGCCAAGGCTCGTCGATGGTGACCAGGCGCGAGCCGACCACATGCTTGGCGGCGATGCCGGTGAGCTCTTCCATGGCCTTGTTCCACATCAGGATTTCCTGGTCTTTGGCCAGCGAGCAGACGCCCATGGGCAGCTCCTGCAGGGTCTGGCGGTGGTAACGGCGCAGGGCATCGAGCTCTGCGGCAAGGCCGGTCAGGCGCGAGTGGTAGTCTTCCAGGCGGCTTTCGATGAAATGGATGTCTTCGGTCACGTAGTTTTCGTTACCGGACTTGTACGGCAGGAAGGTCTCGACCATGTCCTGGGCCACGCTCGGCCCCATCAGCCCGGACAGGTTGGCTTCGATGCGGTCTCGCAGGCGGCGCAGGGCATAAGGGCGGCGCTCGTCGAACGGCAGGTAGAGGTCGCGCAGGGCCTGCTCCACTTCCTTTTGTGCGGCCTTGGCGCCCAGCGGTTTGGCCAGCTGGGTGGCGAATTCCTGGGGCGAGGCTGCGTGCAGCTCGCGGCGCTGCGGACGGCGCACGTTGTCCACCGCACAGGCTTCGGCGGCGCTGACTTCTTCGTTGCTGGCGTTGGTGAACAGCGAGATCAGGGTAAACAGCAGCACGTTGGCCGCCAGCGAGGCAATGGCCGCCATGTGCCAGCTGGTGTCGTCCAGCACATAGATCATGTCCAGCATCGGGATGTAGAAGCCCTGCAGGTTGCCCAGCAGCGGCAGCAGCATGGTCACCATCCACACCAGGGTGCCGGCCAGCAACCCGGCAATGAAGCCGCGGCGGTTGGCGGTGGGCCAGTACAGCACCGACAGCACGCCTGGCAGGAACTGCAGGGTGGCGACGAAGGCGACGATGCCCAGGTTGGCCAGGCTCTGGTGGTTGTTCTGGGTCAGGTAGAACATGAAGCCGGCGGTGATGATGGCAACGATCAGCGCGCGGCGGGTCCACTTCAGCCAGCGGTAGATGTTGCCTTCGGCCGGGGGTTGATACAGCGGCAGTACCAGATGGTTGAGGGCCATGCCCGACAGCGCCAGAGTGGTGACGATGATCAGGCCGCTGGCGGCCGACAAGCCGCCGACGTAGGCCAGCAGTGCCAGTGCCTCGTTGTTGGCGGCAATACCCAGGCCCAGGGTGAAGTACTCGGGGTTGGTGCTGGCGCCCAGGCGCAGGCCGGCCCACAGCACCAGCGGCACGGCCAGGCTCATCAGCAGCAGGAACAGCGGCAGGCCCCAGCTGGCGCTGACCAGTGAGCGCGGGTTGAGGTTTTCGGTGAAGGCCATGTGGTACATGTGCGGCATGACGATGGCCGAGGCGAAGAACACCAGCAGCAGGGTGCGCCATGGCCCTTCCTGCAACGGGGTGTGCAGGGCGGCCAGAGCGGTCTGGTTCTGCAGCAGCCAGACTTCCAGTTCGTGCGGGCCGCCAAATACGCCATAAAGGGCGTAAAGGCCGATGCCGCCCAAGGCCAGCAGCTTGATCACCGATTCGAAGGCGATGGCGAACACCAGCCCTTCGTGTTTCTCACGCGTGGCGATGTGCCGCGAACCGAAGAAGATGGTGAACAGGATGATCAGCGTACAGAAGGCGAATGCCACCCTTGCCTTGACCGGCTCACCGGTGAGGATGCTGATCGAGTCGGCAACCGCCTGGATTTGCAGCGCCAGCAAAGGCAACACGCCAATCAGCATGATGATGGTGGTCAGCGCCCCCGCCCAGGTACTGCGGAAGCGGAACGCCAGCAGGTCGGCCAGGGAGGACAGCTGGTAGGTGCGGGTGATCTTGAGGATCGGGTATAGCAGCACCGGTGCCAGCAGGAACGCGCCGGACACGCCCAGGTAACAGGCAAGGAAGCCGTAGCCGTACTGGTAGGCCAGGCCGACTGAGCCATAGAAGGCCCAGGCACTGGCGTATACGCCCAGCGACAGGGTGTAGGTAAGCGGGTGGCGAATGATCGAGCGCGGGATGACCCCCCGCTCGCTGATCCAGGCCACGCCGAACAGCACCATGAGGTACCCGGCGCTGATCAGGATCATCTGGGTCAGGCTAAAGCTCATCGGCATCTCGTTGGCTCTGCAGGATGAAGGTGACGACGATCAGGATCAGCCAGAGCAGGTAAGGGCGGTACCAGGCTCCGGTCGGTTCGATCCACCAGTCCATGATGGCCGGGGAGAACAGGTAGATCCCCACGACCAGAAGCAGGACCAAACGATAGATGTACATGCTGGCCTCGATGGTTGGGCGCTGCGGGCTTGGACTTATTATTGGCGCAAATGGCTGGGGGGATGCTAGCGGGAATCGGTGAGGTTAGCCAAGAGTTTGAATTTGTTGGGCTTTTGTTTTTGAGAGTTGTTTTGCCTGTGCCCGCGAAGAGGCCGCTAAAGCCTCAGCGCAACTCAGCCTCTGGCACCGTGGTCCGCTGCGCAATCGCCTCCGGCCGCCACTGCTTGCGCGCCACCGCCAGCACTTCAGCCGGTGTTGCCAGCAGTAACTCGGGGTCTGCTTCTTGCCCCAGCGCCCGCAACGCGCGCAGCAACAACGGCGTAGCATGCTCTGCCTGCAACGGCGGCGAGCGGTACGACTTGCCCAGCTTGTGCCCGTCCGGTTGCACGATCAGCGGAATATGCAGGTAGCGCGGCTGTGAAAAGCCCAGCAGCTCTTGCAGGTACAGCTGGCGCGGGGTGTTGTCGAGCAGGTCGGCGCCACGCACGATATCGGTAACACCCTGCCAGGCATCGTCCAGCACCACCGCCAGCTGGTAGGCATACAGCCCGTCACGGCGCTGGATGACAAAGTCGCCCACCTCACGCCCCAGGTGCTGCTGGTACTCACCCTGTACCCGGTCGGTAAAGCGGTAGATCAGCTCGGGCACGCGCAAGCGGATTGCTGCACCTTCACGGGCGTGCCCGGCGTTGCGGCACAGACCCGGGTAAATCCCGTTGTAACCCTCCAGTTGCTTGCGCGAACACGTACAGGCATAAGCCAGGCCCATGTTGAACAGGCGGTCGACCACTGCCGCGTAGGCGTCGTGGCGCTGGCTCTGGAACACAACCTCGCCATCCCATTCCAGGCCGTAACGTTCAAGGGTTTGCAGGATGGTATCGCGGGCGCCGGGCATTTCGCGGGGTGGGTCGGTGTCTTCCATGCGCAGCAGCCAGCGGCCGTTGACGGCGCGGGCATCGAGCCAGGAGGCGAGGGCGGCGACCAGCGAGCCGAAGTGCAGGAAGCCGCTGGGGGTGGGGGCGAAACGCCCGATGTAGCTGGAGTCGGTCATGGTCTGGCTGGGCATATAAATGAATCGGGGCGCATCGAGCGCCCCGTTCAGGTGGAAGAAAGATCAGCCTTTGCCGATCGTTTTTTCCTTTTTCTCGGCGATTTCCTTGCAGTCGAAGCACAGGTCCGCGGTCGGACGGGCTTCCAGGCGGCGCAGGCCGATTTCGATACCGCACGACTCACACCAGCCGTATTCGTCGGCCTTGATCTTGTCGAGGGTCTTGTCGATTTTCTTGATCAGCTTGCGCTCGCGGTCGCGGTTGCGCAGTTCCAGGGCGAACTCTTCTTCCTGGCTGGCGCGGTCGGCCGGGTCGGGGAAGTTGGCTGCTTCGTCCTTCATGTGGTCCACAGTGCGGTCCACGCTGGTCATCAGCTCTTGCTTCCAGGCGCCGAGAAGCTTGGTGAAGTGTTTTTTCATGGGCTCGCCCATGTACTCTTCACCCTTGGTTTCTACGTATGGCTCGACACCGTACATGGTCTGGGCTTTTTGCTTTTCTACGGTGGACATGAATAGACCGCCTCTCACTCATCTGATCCAATGCGCAGGCTGCTCCATCTCCGGCACCCGCCGGCCCTGCGACTGCGAGCCGCCGAACTTACCAGATAGATCGGGGGTGCGCTACCCCGCCTGTTACTGGCAATTGACAGCGGCCTGAGCCGTACGTTCGGTGGCGTGCAGAGGTAGAATCTCCAGTTTAGACCCAATTGAGAGAAGGTCATGGCCCACCCCTACAGTGCGCGCAGTCGCGCCATCGAACCCTTCCATGTCATGGCACTGCTGGCCCGGGCCAACGAGCTGCAGGCGGCCGGGCATGACGTGATCCACCTGGAAATCGGTGAGCCGGACTTCACCACGGCCGCGCCCATCGTCGCGGCCGGCCAGGCGGCACTGGCCGCTGGGCACACCCGCTACACCGCAGCGCGCGGGCTGCCACAACTGCGCGAAGCCATCGCCGGCTTTTATGGCCAGCGGTATGGGCTGAGTATCGACCCGGAGCGCATCCTCATTACCCCGGGTGGCTCAGGCGCATTGCTGCTGGCCAGCAGCCTGTTGGTTGACCCGGGCAAGCACTGGCTGCTGGCCGACCCGGGCTACCCGTGCAACCGCCACTTCCTGCGCCTGGTCGAGGGGGGCGCGCAGTTGGTGCCGGTAGGGCCGGACGTGAATTACCAACTGACAGCCGACCTGGTCGACCGTTACTGGGACAAGGACACGGTGGGCGCTCTGGTCGCTTCGCCGGCCAACCCGACCGGCACCGTGCTGGGGCGTGACGAGCTGGCCAGCCTTGCCAGGGCCACCCATGAGCGTCACGGTCACCTGGTGGTGGATGAGATCTACCATGGCCTTACCTATGGCATGGACGCGCCAAGCGTGCTGGAAGTCGACGACTCGGCGTTCGTTCTGAATAGTTTTTCCAAGTATTTCGGCATGACCGGTTGGCGCCTCGGCTGGCTGGTGGCGCCGCCTGGCGCAGTGGCTGATCTGGAAAAACTGGCGCAGAACCTGTACATCAGCGCACCTAGCATGGCGCAGCATGCTGCTCTGGCATGCTTCCAGCCGGAAACCCTGGCCATTTTTGAAGAACGCCGCGCCGAATTCGCCCGCCGTCGCGACTATCTGTTGCCAGCCCTGCGCGAACTGGGCTTCCGCATTGCCGTCGAGCCACAGGGCGCGTTCTACCTATATGCCGACATCAGTGCCTTTGGCGGTGATGCGTTCGCCTTCTGTCGGCACTTCCTGGAAACCGAGCACCTGGCCTTCACGCCGGGCCTGGACTTCGGCCGTCACCTGGCCGGCCACCATGTGCGCTTTGCCTACACCCAGAGCCTGCCACGCCTGGAAGAGGCGGTGCAGCGCATTGCCCGTGGCCTGCGGAGCTGGCAAGGCTGATGCGTTTCTCTCCTTCACTTGAACAGGGCAGCCTGCTGCGCCGCTACAAGCGCTTTCTGGCCGATATCGAACTGGCCAATGGTGAACATCTGACCATTCACTGCCCGAACACCGGCTCCATGCTCAACTGCATGCGTGAAGGTGGGCAGGTGTGGTTCAGCCGCTCCACCGACCCCAAGCGCAAGCTGCCGGGTACCTGGGAAATCAGCGAAACGCCGCAGGGGCGGCTGGCCTGTGTGAATACCGGGCGGGCCAATGCGCTGGTCGAGGAGGCGCTGAGGGCAGGCGTGATTGCCGAGCTGGCCGGTTTCACGGCGCTCAAGCGCGAAGTGGCTTACGGCGAGGAAGGCAGCCGGATCGACTTTCGCCTGGAGTTTGACGGCGCGCCCGTGTATGTCGAGGTCAAGAGCGTAACCTTGGGCTACCCCGACAGCACGGTCGCAGCGTTCCCGGATGCGGTAACCCAGCGCGGTGCCAAGCATCTGCGCGAGTTGGCCACGCTGGCCCGGCAGGGCGTACGGGCGGTACAACTGTACTGCGTGAACCTGACCGGTATCGATGCCGTGCGCCCGGCCGAGGAAATCGACGGTGCCTACGCTCAGGCCCTGCGTGCCGCGGTGGCCGACGGCGTTGAGGTACTGGCCTACGGTACCCGCCTGGACGCTGAAGGCATCGTCATCGACCGCCGCTTGCCAGTGCTGCTCAACCCTTGAACCAGATGCCCTGGCTGTCTTCGTGGCAGCCCATGGGCTGAAGTTGCTCTCCTTCACAGGGGCCTGCCACACATTCGCCGCTTTCTATCAGGAACAGCGCACCATGGTGGGCACAGTGGATGAGACTGGCGCTGTCATCGAGAAACGCATCTTCCGCCCAGTTCAGCGGGATGCCGCGGTGTGGGCAACGGTTGCGGTAGAGGAACACCTGGCCTTGGCGACGCACGCCAAACAGTTCGACGCCGTCTACGCTGAAGGCGCGGCTTTGGCCTTCGGCCAGGCCGTGGGAGGTACAAAGGAAGTGCATGGCAAGGACGACTCGTGAAACAGATGATGGCTTGACGCGCCAATGCGAATAATTATCAAATTGCCCGCATTCGCTGCGTCCGGCTACCTATGGTGCGCAGTTCTGCCGCCCGCCACAAGGCGTGTGGTCCGCCTTCAGAAGGAACCCGATGATGCGCCGTCCCGTCGCCTTGCTCGCGCTGTGCGCAAGCCTTGTGCTCTCTACCCAGGCCCTGGCGGCCGAGCTGCCGCAACGCTGGGTCAGCGCCGGAGGTGCACTGAGTGAGTGGATAACTGCGCTGGGCGGTGAAGCGCGGCTGGTGGGGGTTGATACCACCAGCCAGCACCCGGCATCGTTGAAATCACTGCCTAGTGTGGGTTACCAGCGGCAACTGTCGGCGGAAGGCATCCTTAGCCTGCGCCCGGATGTGCTGGTGGGTACCGAAGAAATGGGCCCGCCACCGGTGCTGGCGCAAATCCGCAAGGCGGGTGTGCAGGTGGCGTTGTTTTCCAGCAGGGCCGAGCTGTCGGCGGTGGATGAAAACCTCAAGCACCTGGGCCAGTTGCTTGGCGCCGAGCAGCAAGCGTCGGCGTTGGCGGCCAGTTACCACCAGCAGCTTGAGGATTTGCAGGCCAAGGTCAAGCAGGCCCAGGCAGGGCATAAGGCGCCGGGCGTGCTGCTACTCGTCGGGCATGCCGGCGCCAAGCCGCTGATTGCCGGGCAGGGCACTGCGGGTGACTGGCTGTTGGGCCAGGCGGGTGGGCGTAACCTGGCAGCGCATCAGGGTTACAAGAATTTCTCCAACGAAGCACTGGCCGCGCTGGACCCGGATGTGATCGTGTTCTCCGACCGGGCGCTGGCCGATGAGCAGGCCTTGCAGGCGCTGCTGAAAGAAAACCCCGCGCTGGCGGCGTCCCGTGCCGTGCGTGAGAAGCGCCTTGTATCGCTTGACCCAACATTGCTGGTCGGCGGTCTTGGGCCACGCCTGCCGGCTACCTTGCAGTCGCTGGCTGCCAACTTCTACCCGGCGGCCAAGGCCAGCTTTGCACAATGAAGCAGCGGGTACAGCCACGTACGTTGTTCATTTGCCTGAGCCTGTTGTGCCTGTTGGCGGTCTGGCTGTCGTTGGCCTTGGGGCCGGTCAGCTTGCCGCTGTTCGACACCCTGCGTGCCGGCCTGCGCCTGCTGGGGCTGCCGATTGCGGCTGACGGCCTGCAACAGGCCGAGATGATCCTGGGCCAGATCCGTCTGCCGCGTACCCTGTTGGGGTTGGCGGTGGGCGCGGTGCTGGCGCTGTCCGGTGTGGCCATGCAGGGGCTGTTCCGTAACCCGTTAGCCGACCCAGGGCTGGTGGGGGTGGCCGCCGGGGCTGCGATGGGGGCTGCGGTCGCCATTGTCGGCGGTGCCTGGTTTGGCGGCATGCCGGAGGCCTTCGCGCCCTATTTGCTGTCCTTTTGCGCGTTTGTCGGGGGGCTTGGGGTAACCGCGCTGGTTTACCGCCTGGGGCGGCGCGATGGGCAGACCAACGTGGCCACGATGCTGCTGGCCGGTGTGGCCATGACCGCGCTGGGCGGCGCGGCGGTGGGGCTGTTCTCTTACCTGGCCGACGACGCTACCCTGCGCACACTGACGTTCTGGAACCTCGGCAGTCTGAACGGTGCCAGCTACGAGCGGCTGTGGCCGTTGCTGCTGGTGGCCGCGGGTGTGGCGGTGTGGTTGCCACGCCGGGCCAAGGCGCTGAATGCGCTGTTGTTGGGTGAGTCGGAGGCACGCCACCTGGGCGTTGATGTCGAGCGGCTCAAGCGTGAGCTGGTGTTCTGCACGGCGCTGGGGGTGGGGGCAGCGGTGGCTGCCGCCGGGCTGATCGGTTTCATCGGCCTGGTGGTACCACACCTGGTGCGCTTGCTGGCCGGGCCTGATCACCGGGTGGTGCTGCCGGCTTCGTTGCTGGCGGGCGGCGTGCTGATGCTGTTCGCCGACCTGGCTGCGCGGCTGCTGCTGGCGCCTGCCGAGTTGCCGATCGGTATCGTCACGGCCTTTATCGGTGCGCCGTTCTTTCTGTTCCTGCTGATGCGAGGGCGCAGCTGATGTTGCAAGTGGAAGGGCTGCACCTGCGGCGGGGCAGCAACGAGGTGCTTCACGACATTCACCTGCAACTGAGTCCGGGGCAGGTTGTGGGTGTGCTAGGCCCTAACGGTGCCGGCAAAAGCAGCCTGTTGGGGGTGTTGTGTGGCGAACTGGCACCGGACCGTGGGCAGGTAACGCTACAGGGACGGCCATTGGCTGACTGGGGTGGGCAGGAGCGTGCCAGGCGCCTGGCGGTGCTGCCGCAGGTGTCCAGCCTGGGCTTCTCGTTCCGGGTCGAAGAGGTTGTGAGCATGGGGCGTATGCCGCATGGGACCGGGCAGCGGCGCGATGCAGAAATTGTCGAGGCGGCCTTGCAGGCTGCAGATGCCTGGCATCTGGTGGATCGCAGTTACCTGGCCTTATCGGGAGGTGAGCGGCAGCGAGTGCACCTGGCTCGCGTGCTGGCGCAGTTGTGGCCGGGCGAAGAGGGCACCACGCTGCTGCTCGACGAGCCGACCTCAATGCTCGACCCGCTGCACCAGCACACAACGCTGGAGTCTGTACGCCGCTTCGCCGACCGTGGCGCCGCAGTGCTGGTGATCCTGCACGACTTGAACCTGGCGGCGCGTTACTGTGACCGTATCCTGCTGCTGGAACAGGGGCGCTGTCATGCCTTTGCCACGCCCGAGGCGGTGTTGACTCCCGCAGCGTTGAAAGCGGTATACGGTATTGACGTGCTGGTGCAGGCGCACCCGGAGCGTGGGCATCCACTGATCATCACCCGCTAGGAGGCATTGCCGATGCGTCATCTGCTGCTGTCTGGTCTCATGCTATGCCTGATGCTGTCACTGGGTGGCTGCCAGGCCAGCTTGCCGCCATTACCCGCCTGGCAGAGCAGTGAAGGGCGCACGCATGCCGAGTTGGGGCACATCATCGACCTTGCCAGTGGTCAGGTGATCAGCCCTGAGCAGCTGGTGCAGCGCTTGGCAGAGGCTCCCCGAGTCATGGTGGGCGAGAAGCACGACAACCCCGATCATCATGCGCTGCAGCTTTGGCTGCTACGCGCTTTGCACGCTCGGCGCGCGCAAGGCAGCCTCTTGCTGGAAATGCTGCAGCCCGAGCAGCAACCGCTGGTCGACAAGGTGCAGGCGCATGCTTTGCCGGCAGACTTGCCCAAGGCCCTGGCGTGGCAAGAGGGTTGGGACTGGACGTTGTACGGGCCGATCGTGCGTGAGGCCTTGCAGCAGCGCGTGCCGCTGCTGGCGGCCAACCTGTCGCCTGGCGAGATGCGCCAGGCTTATCGGCAGCCCGCTTTGTTAAAGGGTGATAAGTCCAATGCGCCTGCGGTAAAGGCTGCGTTGCTGGAGCAAGTGCGCGCTGGGCACTGCGGGATGCTGCCTGAAAGCCAGTTGCCAGCGATGCTGGCCGTGCAGCAACAGCGCGACCGGCGCATGGCCGAGCGCTTGCTGGCGGCACCGCAGCCGGCGTTGCTGTTCGCAGGGGCCTACCACGCGCGCAAGGACTTGGGCGTGCCGTTGCATCTGGCTGATCTGGGCGCATCGGGGGGGAGCAAGGTCCTGCTGCTTACCGAGGTGGGCGAGCAGGTTGAGCCAGGCGAGGCGGATTACATGTGGTACACGGCGGCGATGCCGGAGCAGGACTATTGCGCGCAGTTTCGTCAGTAATGTGAGCGGTGACCGGGTCAAGCCAGGCGACACAAACCTATAGGCAAAAAAAGACCCGGCAAATTGCCGGGTCAATAACCGTGATTAGCCTGATGAGGAGATAATCTGAGAGTCCGAACCAGGGGCTCTTAGCTTATCCAACCAGTCTCGCGACCAGTTGTGATAATCATAACAATTCTCATTTAGCGGTCAATCCCCTTTTCACGATTATTTTGGATTTTTTTGCGAAGGGTTCTTCGCGTCGAGTTGTTGGTTGAGGGCTTCTTTGCGTTCGAGCGGCAAATCGTTCCAGTGCATGTCCAGCAGGGCGCCTTCAATGGCGTACAACAGCACCTTTGATGCGCGAAACCCTCGTGTCTTCACGGCCTGGTATGCACCCACCGCGCCCAGGCGGCGCAGATCCGATGCACTGTGGATGCCGGCTGCGTGCAGCCACTGCGCAGAGGTCTTGCCAAGGTTCTTCAGATGCTGCAATTCATCGTTCATCGAGCCTCCTTGCGATGGCTGAACGGGTCTGGGGGATAAATCGCGAGCAGGTCAGAGAGGAGTGTAGCGGGGGTTGGGAAATGCGCGGCCTTTTGCCATCGGGGGTGACGAGATGCCTTGAGGA